>JAQGMV010000427.1 GCA_028292225.1 Betaproteobacteria bacterium | reverse complement strand
GCCGCCCCAAAGAGCGGGCAGGGCGAGAACACTGATCAGATCATTGACGCACCTCTGAAGGCGCTTGATGTCCTCGGCTGTATTTTCCATGTCCACTTCCGCATCAGGCCGCTGCGGAGGGCGGCGCGTTGCGCGTGGTGTTTCGTTCACGCAGCTCCCGCAGGAATTCGTCCGGTGGAACGAAGAAAGGATTCTCCTGGAGGATGCCGCCGATGATGATCATCGGGTGGGTCCGCATGATGTCGACGACGATCTGCCCGCCAAACTTGGCGAGATCGTAGATTCATATGACGGGGTCCCTATATCGAGGCAAAAGGTAGTTCAGCCTCGTCTCGTACTCCACCAGGTCGTCGACCCCCGGTCGATCTTCGAGGGCCCATTCCATATGGGCGACCAGCCGGGTGAGCGCGAACCCTTGCTGTTTTCCGCCGTCGAGAACCTGCTGGATCAGGGCGAGCATTCTGTCCTGATCGAAATGACCCTCGCGCAGATACGCGTCAGCCCAGTTGAGTAACTCGAACTGACCGTTCTTTTGCGCCGTGTCCACGTCGATGCCGGCTGACGCGAGCCGCAGGCGGTGTTCCGCGCGTCGTTCGGGATCGACGATGTGGAACGCCTTCTCGCCCCGCTCGAGACCCTCTTTGATGAACGGAAGCAGCGTCCCGTATTCTTCGTCGTGGCTGTGAAAGAAGGCGCAGACGTGACGTTGGGCGTGAAGCACCGAGCCTGCGAACCGAATCGGTTGGCTGCTCTCGCTCGACACGCCTTCGCTGGACTTCACACGGCCATCGGTGGATTCCATAGGGGTCCTCCATCGGTCCGGGCAATTCACCGTGATGCTTCGCCCAGTTTACTCGCAGCTATCCGCCGGGCGACCCGACAAGGTCGGCCACCGCCGCGAGCAGATCGCCGCGCTTGAAAGGCTTGGCGAGCGCCCGTGAGGCGCCCAGGGCGATCGCGGCTTCCGCATTCATTCCGTAGCCGGAGTCGAAAAGACCCGAGATCGCGATGATCGGAATCTCGGGATGCGAACGTTTCAACTCGGTGATGACCATAGCGCCGTTCGTTCCGGGCATGTAGATGTCGGTAACCACCAGCGCGGGCGCAGCGAATTTCACTGCCGTGAGCCCGGCACTGCCGTCCTCGGCCTTCCGCACGCCGTAGCCGGCCGCCTCGAGCCATTCCGCGACCGCTTCGCGCATGATTGCGTCGTCTTCGATGACGAGAATGTCCGTAGTTGTGTTCATGTTCGATGTGTCCGGACGACCCGCGGCCGCTGGCTCTCCCCGGCTGACGGGGGTCGTGGGGAGCCTGCGCACCGACTTCCCGTCGCGCTGATTGCGAGTATGCTAGGGGGGTGCGCTCCGGGATGTCACATTTGTGACGAACGAGGGGTGACCCTGGCTAGTCTTGCGCACATGATGAGTGTTCAGGCGCCATCACTATGCAAGCCCACGCGTCAGCGACAGCGTTGGCGCACGTCCTCGCCGTCGACGACGATCCGGTGATCCGCGAGGCGATCGCCGACTATCTCGGCCAGCACGACTTCCGCGTCACGGTCGTCGCCGACGGGCGTGCCATGCAGGCGGTGCTCGCCGGCCAAGTCGTCGATCTCCTGGTACTGGACCTCAAGCTGCAG
Source organism: Betaproteobacteria bacterium (assembly GCA_028292225.1). Taxonomy (GTDB): domain Bacteria; phylum Pseudomonadota; class Gammaproteobacteria; order Burkholderiales; family SG8-41; genus JAQGMV01. The sequence goes on along the minus strand of JAQGMV010000427.1, from coordinate 2,420 downwards.
GCAGAGGATGGTATGGCGCTCGCACGCCGGGTGCGAGACGAATCGGCGATCCCGATCATCATGCTCACCGGCCGTCGCGAAGAGGCTGACCGGGTGATGGGGCTGGAATTAGGCGCCGACGACTATCTGACCAAACCGTTCAGCCCGCGCGAGCTGCTCGCACGGATCCGCGCCGTGCTGCGCCGCCGCCGGCCCGAGGTGCAACAAGGCCGGCCGGAAGGCATACGCGCCTACCGTTTCGACGGTTGGGAGCTCAACCTGAACACGCGGCGTCTGAAGGACCGCGCCGGCCAGGCCGTGCCGCTCAGCAATGGCGAATTCAGTCTCCTGGTCGTCTTTCTCGGGGCGCCTCATCGCATGCTGACGCGCGACCAGCTCCTCGACATGTCGCGCCTGCACGGCGACGACGTCTACAATCGATCGGTCAACACCCAGGTCATGCGGTTGCGGCGCAAGCTCGAGGCCGATCCGTCGCAACCGCGCTACATCCGCACCGAACGCGGCGCGGGGTACGTGTTCAGCGTCCCCGTCGAAACGGTGTACTGACCGGCGCCGAGTACACGCTCAACCTGCGTCGAGCTATATCCGATTTGTTATAGCAATGTCGGATTATGGTCATTGAGTCGCGCGACCGCGCGGGGGACAATCGGTGAGATAGTCACGCAGTCCCCATGCAGAAGCGCAGACTGTTGAAGCTCCGCGTCTCTGATATCTCTCCCATACGCCCGCAAGCGGCACGCTCGCGCGGCCGACACAGCACACATTAACGGAGGTTTCATGGATGTCCCGGTCAGCGCCCAGCGCGCGAACGAGGTCAGCGATCCGGCGCTGCTCGGAATTGCCGAAGCCGCCCGCCTGCTGGCTGCTCGCAAGCTCTCCGCCGTGGAACTCACCCGCGCGTGTCTCGAGCGCATCGAGGACTACGATGGCCAGGTGAATGCATTCATCACCGTGACGGGTGAGCGTGCGCTCGAGCAGGCAGCGGCAGCGGACCGCGACATCGCCGCCGGCCGCCATCGGGGGCCGCTGCACGGCATCCCGTTCGCAGTGAAGGACATCATCGACACCGCCGGTGTGCTGACGAGCGCGCATTCGCGCATCCTGGAAAGCAACCGTCCGGCGACCGACGCGACCGCGATCGCCAGGCTCTACGACGCAGGCGCAGTGCTGCTCGGCAAGCTTGCGACGCATGAGTTCGCGCACGGAGGACCCTCGTTCGACCTTCCGTGGCCGCCGGCGCGTAATCCGTGGAATCCGGAGCATCATTCCGGCGGTTCGAGCAGCGGGTCCGGCGCTGCCGTAGCCGCGGGATTCACCGCCGCGGCGCTTGGAACCGACACCGGCGGTTCCATCCGTACGCCTGCGTCGCTCTGCGGCATCGTCGGTCTCAAGCCGACGTACGGGCGCGTAAGCCGCCATGGCGTCATCAACAACTCCTTCACCTTCGACAATTGCGGCCCCATGACCTGGACGGTCGAAGATTGCGCGCTGCTCCTGCGCGCGATCGCCGGTTTCGATCCGAAGGACGCGACGAGCGGCGATGTGCCGGTTCCGGATTACACCGCGGGCCTGACGCCGGATCTCAAAGGCATGCGCATCGGCGTCCTGCGTCACTTCTGGGAGGAGGACCTCCCGGTCAGCGCCGAGCTCGCGCGCGCGATCGACGAGGCGCTGAAGACGCTGGAAGGGCTGGGCGCCACGCTCGAAGTCGTGCGCATGCGGCCGATCCAGGAGTATTACGACGTGAAGATCGTCATCGCGGAATCCGAGCTGTTCTCGGTGCACCAGTCCGATCTCATCGAGCGGCCTGAAGATTTCGGCGAGATCTTCCTGGGGCGCGTTCTCGGCGCAGCCTTGTTCCAGTCGGTCGACTACGTGCAGGCGCAGCGCGAGCGCCGCATCATGCTGGCGGAAATGAAACCCCTGTACGAACGCTACGACGTACTCGTGACTGCGGGACTCGGCCCGTCACCGCGACTGGACACTCACCGCAACATCGGTTTCTGGGAAAAGTGGCAGAAGCCGAACATGACGACCCCTTTCAATGTGACCGCGGGACCGGCGCTGGTGCAGTGCATCGGCTATTCGGACGCGGGGCTGCCGCTCTCGATGCAGGTGGTGTCGCGCCCGTTCGACGAGCAGGCTGTGTTCCGCGTTGCGCACGCCTACGAGAAGGCGACGCCCTGGCGCGATCGCCGGCCCGCGCTCGTCAAGGGCGCAAGCGTGCGCGCCATTGCGCCGGAACCCATACCGACGAACCCGGCCAACATAGACGCGCAAACGCAGCGCTTCGTGCACATGATGGCGCAGAGGGCCGGGCTGAATCTGCCCGAGCGGCTCGTCGTGCAGATGTGCGAGGCGGCGCCTTATGCTTTCGCGATGTCGCAGCGCATCCGGCGCAAGCGGAATCGCTCCGAGGA
>JAQGMV010000403.1 GCA_028292225.1 Betaproteobacteria bacterium | reverse complement strand
GCGCCGAGCGCGAGCGGGAGCGCGCCGAACATCGCCGCGACCGTCGTCATCATGATCGGCCTGAAGCGCATGACACACGCGCGGTAGATCGCCTCGCGCGGCGGCACGCCTTCGCGGCGCTCAACGTCGAGCGCGAAGTCGATCATCATGATCGCGTTCTTCTTCACGATGCCGATGAGCAGGATGACGCCGATCAGCGCGATGATCGTGAACTCGGTGCCGAAAGCGAGCAGCGCGAGCAGGGCGCCGACGCCGGCGGAAGGCAGCGTCGACAGGATGGTGATCGGGTGCACCAGGCTTTCGTACAGCATCCCGAGGACGAGATAGACCGCGAGCAGCGCGGTCAGTATCAGCCACGGCTGGCTCTTCAGCGATGCTTCGAACGCTCTAGCGGTGCCCTGGAAAGAACCGTGGATCGTCGTCGGCACGCCGATGCGCGCGAGCTCCTGGCTCACCGCGCGAGTGGCGTCGGACAAGGACACGCCCGCCGGGAGGTTGAACGACACGGTCGTCGCTGCGAACTGGCTCTGGTGCGCGACCGACAGCGGCGCGTTGGTCATCTCGTAATGGCTGAATGTGGAGAACGGGATCTGCGAGCCGTCCGCAGCCACGATGTACATGGCTTTGAGCATGTCCGGGCTTTGCCAGTACTGGGGCGCTGCTTCCATCACGACTTTGTACTGGTTGAGCGGGTTGAAAATGGTCGAGACCTGGCGCTGGCCGAAAGCGTCGTTGAGCGCCGTGTCGATCATGCGCGGCGTGATGCCGAGCCGGGACGCGGTCGGCCGATCGATGACGAGCGAAGTCTGCAGACCGCGGTCCTGCTGGTCGGTGCTGACGTCGGCGAGCTCCGGCAGCCTTGTGAGCGCGGTGCGGATCCGCGGCTCCCACGCGCGCAGCTCTTCGAGATCGTCGGCCTGCAGCGTGAACTGGTACTGCGCCTGGCCCTGGCGCCCGCCGACGCGGATGTCCTGCGCCGCCTGCAGGAAGAGGTTCGCGCCGGGCTCGCGTTCGAGCTGGCGCCGCAATCGTGCGATGACCTGGTCGGCAGTCTCCTTGCGCTGGGAAAGCGGCTTGAGTGAGACGAACATCGAGCCGGTATTGCGCGCGCTGCCGCCGGTGAAGCCGACGACGTTTTCCACCGCAGGATCCTGCCGTACGATTTCGATGAAATTGGTCAGCTTCTGCTGCATCGCCTGGAACGAGATGCTTTGGTCGCCCCGCACGAAACCGACCAGACGGCCGGTGTCCTGCTGCGGGAAGAACCCCTTCGGCACGATGATGTAGAGGTAGACGTTCAGGCCGATCGTGAGCGCGAGCAGGATCATCATGAGCGGCGAATGGCGCAGCGCCCAGCCGAGCGACTTCTCGTAGCCGCGCAGCATCCAGTTGAAGACGCGCTCGGCGCCGCGGTCGAAGCGTCCGCGCTCCCGCTCGGGGCGGTTTCGGAGCAGGATAGAGCACATCATCGGCGTCGTCGTGAGCGACACCACGAGCGAGACGAGGATCGCAACCGAGAGCACGATCGCGAACTCGCGGAAGAGCCGCCCGACGATCCCGCCCATCAGCAGGATCGGTATGAACACCGCGATCAGCGAGATGCTCATCGAGAGCACCGTGAAGCCGACTTCGCGCGCGCCTTCGAGCGCGGCCTGCCGGCGCGGCATGCCCAGCTCCATTTTGCGCGAGACGTTCTCCAGCACCACGATCGCATCGTCGACGACGAATCCGGTTGCGATCGTCAGCGCCATCAGCGAGAGATTGTTCAGGCTGTAGCCGAGCAGGTGCATGACGCCGAAGGTGCCGATCAGTGACACCGGCACCGCGACGGCGGGGATCAGGGTGGCTCGCGCGTTTCGCAGGAAGACGAACACCACCAGGATCACCAGCGCGATGGAGATCATCAGGGTGCGCTCGACTTCGCGCAAACTGGCGCGAATGGTAGGGGTGCGGTCGAGCATGACTTTGAGGTCGATCGCATCGGGGATCGACGCGCGCAGCTCCGGCAGGAGCGCGTTGACGCGCTCGACGGTGTCGATGATGTTGGCGTTCGGCTGGCGGTTGAGCACGAGCAGCACCGAGGGCCTGCCGTTCGACGATCCCGAGTTGCGCAGGTCCTGAACCGAGTCGACGACCTCGCCCACGTCGGACATGCGAACCGCAGCCCCGCTGCGGTACGCCACGATCAGCGGGATATAGTCGGCTGCGCGTCGCGCCTGGTCGTTGGCCCCTACCGCCCATCGGGATTCCCCGTCTTCGAGAAAGCCTTTGGGCCGATTGACGTTGGTCGAGGTGATCGCGGTGCGCACGTCCTCGAACGCGATGCCGTATTTATGCAGCGCCGGCGGGTTGAGCTCCACGCGCACCGCCGGGAGCGAGCTTCCGCCGATGTTCACCTGGCCGATGCCGCGCACCTGCGCGAGCTTCTGCGCCAGCACCGTCGCCGCCGCGTCATACATCTGGCCCCGCGTCATCGTGTCCGACGTCAGCGCGATGATCATGATCGGCGCGTCGGCGGGGTTCACTTTGCGATACGACGGGTTGCTCGGCAGTCCCGTCGGCAGGAGCGTGCGGGACGCGTTGATCGCGGCCTGCACGTCCCGCGCCGCGCCGTCGATGTCGCGATTCAGATCGAACTGGAGCGTGACGCGGGTGTTGCCGAGCGAGCTCGACGAGGTGATCTCGGTGATGCCTGCGATGCGGCCGAGCGAACGCTCGAGCGGCGTGGCCACAGTGGCCGCCATGGTCTCCGGGCTCGCGCCGGGCAGCGACGCCGATACCGAGATCGTCGGGAAATCGACCTGCGGCAAAGGTGACACCGGCAGCAGGTTGAAACCGATCATTCCCGCGAGCGCGATGCCCAGCGTGAGCAGGGTCGTGGCGACCGGGCGCTCGACGAAAGGCCGCGAGAGGTTCACGGCTCCGCTCCGGCGCCTGTTCCGCCCCTCGTCTCCATGTCCGCGGGGTGCTCATCGCGCGAGCCGAAGCGCGAACGCACGCGGCGCGACAGGCGGTCGAACTGGAGGTAGATGACCGGCGTGGTGAAGAGCGTCAGCACCTGGCTCACGAGCAGCCCGCCGACCATGGTCACGCCGAGCGGATGGCGAAGCTCCGAGCCGACGCCGCCGCCGAGCATGAGCGGCAACGCCGAGAGTAGCGCGGCCATCGTCGTCATGAGTATCGGCCTGAACCGCAGCAGCGCCGCCTGGTAGATCGCTTCGCGAGGGGTTTTGCCTTCCTCGCGCTCTGCGTCGAGGGCGAAGTCGATCATCATGATCGCGTTCTTTTTCACGATGCCGATGAGCAGGATGATGCCGATCACCGAGACGATCCCGAGATCGGTCCCCGACAGCAGGAGGGCGAGCAGGGCGCCCACCCCGGCCGATGGCAAAGTCGACAGGATCGTGACCGGGTGGATGTAACTTTCGTACAGCACGCCGAGCACGATGTACATCGTCACGATCGCTGCGAGGATCAGCAGCAGGGTGTTGCTCAGCGATGACTGGAATGCGAGCGCTGCGCCCTGGAAACGGGTGCGGACGCTGACGGGAATCCCGAGATCGGTTTCGGCCTGGGTGATCGCTTTCACCGCCTGGCCGAGGGAAGCGCCCGGCGCGAGGTTGAACGAGATCGTCGTGGAAGGAAACTGGCCCAGGTGGTTGATGACGAGCGGCGTGCTGCGTTCCGACACGCGTGCCAGCGCGCTGAGGCGCACCGCCCCGCCGGTCGATGACATGACGTACACGTCGTTCAGCACCGCGGGGCCGCCCTGAAATTCAGACTGCACTTCGAGCACCACGCGATACTGGGCCGACTGGGTATAGATCGTCGAGATCAGGCGCTGGCCGAAAGCGTTGTAGAGCGCGTTGTCGATCGCCGCGGTGGTCACGCCGAGCCGGCTCGCGGTCGCGCGGTCGATATCGATGTAAGCCTGGAGCCCGCGGTCCTGGAGGTCGGAGGCGACGTCGGCGAGCTGCGGGATCTCGCGAAGCTTGTCGACGACGCGCGGGACCCACGTGCTCAGCTCTGCCGGGTCGGCCGATTCGAGCGTGAACTGGTACTGCGTGCGGGAGACTCGGGTCTCGATCGTGAGGTCCTGGACCGGCTGCATGTACAGGGTGATGCCTTCGATCTTCGCGAGGCGCGTCTGAAGTCGCCTGATGATGTCCGACGCTCGTGCGTCGCGGGCTTCGAGCGGCTTCAGGTTGATGAGCATCCGGCCGCTGTTGAGCGTCGTATTCGTGCCGTCGACGCCGATGAAGGACGTCAGGCTCGCGACTGCGGGATCTTCGAGCACCGCCTCGGCGAGCCGCTGCTGGCGCTCGGCCATCGCCTGGAAAGAGATCGATTGCGGCGCTTCGGTGATCCCCTGGATGACGCCGGTGTCCTGCACGGGGAAGAAGCCTTTGGGCACCACGAAGTAGAGCAGCACCGTGAGCGCGAGCGTCGCGATGAACACGAGCAGCGTCATGGCCTGACGATCGAGCACCCACGCCAGCATGCGGCCGTAGCGCGCGATGATGCGGTCGAACAAGTCCCCGCTCCAGCGATAGAAGCGGCTCTGGCGCTCCTCCGGCGTGTGCTTCAGGAGCTTGGCGCACATCATCGGGGTCAGGGTGAGCGAGACCAGCGCCGAGATGAGGATCGAGACCGCGAGCGTGATCGAGAACTCGCGAAAGAGTCGACCCACGACGTCGCCCATGAAGAGCAGGGGGATCAGCACCGCGATCAGCGAGATCGTCAGCGAGATGATGGTGAACCCGATCTGCGCCGAGCCTTTGAGCGCCGCTTCCAGCGGCGAATCGCCCTTTTCGATGTAGCGCGAGATGTTCTCGATCATCACGATCGCGTCGTCGACGACGAAGCCGGTCGCGATCGTGAGCGCCATCAGCGTGAGGTTGTTGATCGAAAAGCCCGCCATGTACATCACGCCGAAAGTGCCGACGAGAGACAGCGGCACCGCGACGCTCGGGATGATCGTCGCCGAGACGTTGCGCAGGAAAAGAAAGATGACGAGCACGACGAGCGCGATCGCGAGCAGGAGCTCGAACTGCACGTCGCGCACCGAAGCGCGGATGGTGATGGTGCGGTCGGTGAGGATGCCCACTTCGACTGCGGCGGGAAGCGTCGCCTGGAGGTTCGGCAGCAGCTCCTTGATGCGGTCGACCACGTCGATCACGTTCGCGCCCGGCTGGCGCTGCACGTTGACGATGATCGCGGGCTTGCCGTTCGCCCACGCGGCGAGGTGCTTGTTCTCGGCGCCGTCGATCACTTCGGCAACGTCGGAGAGGCGGATCGGCGCGTTGTTGCGGTACGCGATGACGAGCGAGCGGTAGTCGTCGGCGGAGCGGAGCTGGTCGTTGGCGTCGATCGTGGACGCGCGCGTCGGGCCGTCGAAGCTGCCCTTGGCCTGGTTCACGTTGGCGTTCGAGATCGCGGTTCGAAGGTCTTCGAGACCGAGGTCGTAGGCCGCGAGCGCTTTCGGGTTCGCGCGCACGCGTACCGCGGGACGCTGACCGCCGCTCAGCGAGACGAGGCCCACGCCGGGAAGCTGCGAGATCTTCTGCGCGAGACGCGTATCGACGAGATTCTGCACCG
>JAQGMV010000357.1 GCA_028292225.1 Betaproteobacteria bacterium | reverse complement strand
ACGGCGTCGCGTCAGTCACTTCGTCGACGATCTCGCCGTTGCGGTAGATGCGGTACTTCGCAATGTCGGTCCTCAGGTCCGCGCCCGGCGCGACCCGCATGGGCTCGGCGCTGCCGACGTCGGTCACCTCGAGCAACGGACATGATTGCGGGTTGCGCTGGCAGAACAGCAGGAAGTCGTAGGCCTGCTCGCGGGGAAGGATCGCGAGATTGGCCTGGACGTAGTCGGGGGCGAGGCCCGCGGTCGTACGCGTGAGCTTGCCGCTGCGGATCGCCGCGCGGATGTCGCGCGGATGTTCGAGGTCCATGGTCGTCCCGTGTCGATGATGATCGAGTCGATTGTAATATGCGGCTTCTGATTCACGGCGGAGCAACGGCGATGCAAGCGATGGTACTGAGAGCGTTCGGCCCTCCCGAGAACCTGCGATGGGAACGCATGCCGACTCCACAGCCGCAACCCGGAGAGGTGCGCTTACGCGTAGGCGCGGTGAGCGTGGACCTCTTCCAGATGGAATTTCGCAGCGGCAGGGCGCTGCCGCAGGCCGAGCTCCCGCGAATCATCGGGAACGGACCCGCCGGCGAAGTCGTCGAGCTCGGTGCCGACGTGCAGGGTGTGGCGCCGGGCCAGCGCGTGGTCGTCGCGAACAACATCAGTTGCGGCAACTGCCGGTACTGCCGGATCGGGCGGGAGACCCTGTGCGCAGGGCTCAACAATCATCGCGGCGGAATGATCGGCGCTCATCGCGACGGCGGTTACGCCGAATACGTCTGCGTGCCCGCCCGCAATTGCGTCCCCCTGCCCGACGCCGTGTCGTTCGAAGGAGCGTGTCTCGTCCCGAATACCATAGGGCCGGTCGTCAAGGCGTGCGCGGGACGGGCGGCAATCAGGCCGGCCGAGAACGTGCTCATCATCGGCGCCGGCGGCGGCATGGGACTGCACGCGGTGCAGGCCGCGCGCGCGTGCGGCGGACGCGTCATCGCGGCGATCCGCTCCAGGCGCTCGATCGCTGCGGTTCTCGAATGCGGCGCGGACGCGACAGTGTCCACGCAGGACGGCGACTGGACCGACCAGGTGAAGGCCCTCACCGACGGCTGGGGGGCTGACGTCGTGCTCGATTTCGTCGCGAGCAAGGACACCCTGAGCGCCGCTTTAAGCGCGCTTGCGCCCGCCGGGCGGCTCGTGATCATGGGTTACTTCCCTCGCGGCAGCGTGCTCGAGACCCCGACGTGGATATTCACCGAAGAACGCATGATCACAGGCAACCGCTCCGCAGGCCGTCAGGACGTCGCCGATACGGTGAAGCTGATCGCCGACGGCAGGATCAAGGCGATCGTGGGGAAGCGATTTGCGCTGAAGGACGCGGTGATCGCGCACCGGGCGTTCGAAGCCGGCGAAATCGTCGGGCGCGCGGTGCTGGTCGCGTGAACGCCGCGTTGCCGTTCATGCTTAGACCGCGCTACCGCTGGCTCAGCACGAACGGATCATGAGGTCGCAGTATTGCGGCGCAACCGGCGGGCCTACTGGCTGTGATACAAGCCCGCGCCCTTCACCACCCGTGTCCACTTCTCGAGCTCCGACTTGATCCACGCGGTGAACGCCTCGGGCGTGCTGGCGACCGGGTCCGCACCCGACGCGGCGAGGCGTTCGCGCACATCCGCCGCCGCGAGCCCGCGCGCGACGTCACGTTGCGTCTTCTGCACGATGTCCTGCGGTGTTCCTGCGGGCGCGAGCAAGCCCCCCCAGCCCGTCGCGACGACACCCGGGTAACCCGCCTCGATCATCGTCGGCGTATCCGGAAATGCGGCCGAACGCTTCTCGCCGGAGAGCGCGAGGAGCCTCAGGCGTCCGGACTTGATGAACGAGGTCACACCGACCACCGGTGAAAACATCAATGCCACCTGGCCACCCACGAGGTCGGTGATCGAAGGCGCATCGCCCTTGTAAGGCACGTGCACCAGCTTCACTTTCGCTTCGAGACGAAAAAGCTCGGTCGTCAGGTGTGTCTGGTTGCCCACTCCGAACGAGCCGTAGAGCAGCTCGTCCGGCCGCGATCTCGCGAGTGCGACGAGCTCCTTCACCGTGCGCACCGGCAGGTACGGATTCACGACGAGCGCAAACTGGTTCGTGACCGTTTGCGTCACGGGCACGAAGTCGCGCAGCGTATCGTAAGGCAGCGACTTGTACACCGAAGGATTCATCGTCAGCACCGAAGTGAAGCCGTAGAGATAGGTGTAGCCGTCGGGTTTCGACTTCATCACCGCTTCGCTGCCGATGATGCCGTTCGCGCCCGGACGGTTGTCGACGATGACCTGCTGGCCCCACGCTTCAGTCAGTTTCTGCGCGACCGTGCGGGCGACCACGTCGGTGCCCCCGCCGCCGGGCTGTGGAAGAATGATGCGAACGACGCGATTGGGATACTCGCCGCCTGCGGGTTTGGACTGTGCGTACACTGTCGAGGACGCAGCGCCCATCGCAATCAGCACGAGACACGACAAAGCCGGGACTTTCATGCGCTCCTCGATGTGTAGGTTTACGAACCGCGGATGACCAGCAGTTCCATGCTAGCACGGCGCACGCGTGCATCCGGCACAGATGACCCGGGCGTGCACGATGCGACGCCGTCGCATCATTCTGGTGCGGGGACGATGTCATGGACACGCCGCTTCCGATAAGCCTGCTCGCACCGGAACGCGCGAGCGAGCAACTGCCGCTGATGCCGTGTGCGCCGTGTGCAGTCACCGCGGCGATAGGCAGCCTTGCGCTCGGCGGCGCGGAGCGCATCGTACTCGACTGGGCTTCGAGTTGCGCCGGCCGGTATGACTCGCATCTCCTCGTGCTCCGCGACGTCGCGCCCGAATGGCCGGTGCCTTCCGGCGTGCACGTCACCCGCTTCGGCGGCGCCGACCTCATCGCCAGGCTCGAAGCGGCCGGTGCAGTCGCGGCCGCGACGAACCCGGTCGTGCT
>JAQGMV010000342.1 GCA_028292225.1 Betaproteobacteria bacterium | reverse complement strand
AGCACGACGAACACTTTCACGATTTCGGAAGGCTGGAGATTGGCGATCCCGAGCGAGATCCAGCGGCGGCTGCCGTTCACTTCGCGGCCGATGCCCGGTATCAGGACGAGCACGAGCAGCACGAGGCCGCCGACGAACAGATAAGGTGCGGCCTGCTGCCACAGCCGCACCGGAACCTGGAACGCGCCGACGGCGAGCGCGAAGCTGATCGTCACGAAGAAAGCGTGACGCACGAGAAAATAGGTCGGCTGGTAACCGGTGCTGCGTCCGCCTTCGGCGATCGCGATCGATGCCGAATAGACCATCACGACCCCGAGTGCGAGCAGCAGGATCGTGCACCACACGAGCGCGCGGTCGTACTCGGGGACTGCGCCGCGCTTGCGGGTTTCGCTGTAGTACATCGCTTCGCTCACGGCTGCGCCCCCGCCGCCACACGCGCGGCCAGCGCCTGCACCGCCTGAACGAAAACCTCTCCGCGGTGCACGTAGCTCCTGAACATGTCGTAGCTCGCGCATGCCGGAGACAGGAGGACCGCGTCGCCCGCCACGCTCGCGCGGTAGGCGATGTCTATCGCCTCCTCGAGCGTTCTCGCGTGCAGCAGCGGAACCTTGCCGCCCGCCAGCTCGGCTTCGATTCGCGGAGCATCGCGTCCGATCAGGACGACCGCGCGCGCCTTTGCGGCCACCGCGGGGGCCAGCGGCGAGAAATCCTGGCCTTTGCCGTCACCGCCTGCGATCAGCACGACCGGGCTCGACATGCCTTTGAGCGCAGCGACCGTCGCGCCGACGTTGGTGCCTTTGGAATCGTCGTAGAAGGTGACTCCGCGCACCTGCGCAATTTTCTCGAGCCGGTGCGGGAGACCCCGGTAACGCCGCAGACCTTCGCGCATCGCCTGCGGATCGAGTCCGATCGCCGCGCCGAGCGCGAACGCAGCGAGCGCGTTCACGGCATTGTGCAGGCCTGCGACGGGCAACTCGCCGATCGCCATCACTTCGTTGCGCCCCTGCGCGAGGGTCGCGTTGCCCGTGATGCCCCATTCGCCCTCGGCGCGCGGCGCGCCGGAGCCGAATGTGACTACAGTGCGACCCGCGCGGCTCATGCTCATCGTGCGCAGGTCGTCGCGATTCAAAAGCTGCACGCCGCTGCCCTGGAAAACGCGAGCCTTGGCTGCGGCATAGTCGTCCATGCCGTCATAGCGGTCGAGATGGTCTTCGGTCACGTTGAGCACGGTCGCCGCGTCCGGAGCGAGGCTCGAGGTGCTTTCGAGCTGAAAGCTCGACAGCTCGAGCACGAAGACATCGGGTAGTGCCGCGCCGTTTTCGATTTCGGCGATCGCGTCGAGCACCGGCACGCCGATGTTGCCGGCGACGATCGTCGCCTTGCCCGCGGCGCGCGCGGCCTCAAAGGTCATCGACGTGACCGTGCTCTTGCCGTTGGATCCGGTGATCGCGATCACTTTCGGCCGCGCAGCGTTGCGCGCGTGCGTCACACCTGAGAGCGCGGACGCGAAAATTTCGACGTCGCCCACCATCGGAACGCCGCGACGCACTGCGTCCGCAATGGAGCGTTCGCGCGGATCGATGCCGGGACTGATCGCGATGGCCTCGGCATGCGCGAAGAGCGAGTGATCGAAAGCGCCCGTCGCGACGCGAACGCCGGGAAGCTCGGCGGCAAGCGCCCGCGCGTGCGGCGGCTCCGCGCGCGTGTCGGCGACGCTGACGACAGCGCCGTGCCGCGCGAGCCAGCGCGTCATCGACAGACCGGTATCACCAAGTCCGAGCACGAGCACTTTCCTGTTGTTCCAGTCGTACATTCAAAAAAGCCGTAAACGGCAAACGGTTGACGGTAAGCCGTGACCGGCTGCGCGGAATTCCGAATACATCGAGCATTTCACGGTTCACCGTTAACGCAGCTTCAGCGTCGACAGCCCGATGAGCACGAGCATCATCGAGATGATCCAGAACCTGACCACGACCTGATTTTCCTTCCAGCCTTTGAGCTCGTAGTGGTGGTGCAGCGGCGCCATTCGGAAGATCCGCTTGCCGGTCAGCTTGAACGACGCGACCTGCAGCACCACCGACAGGGTTTCGACGACGAACACGCCGCCCATGATGAACAGCACGATCTCCTGGCGCACGATCACCGCCATCGTCCCGAGCGCAGCGCCGAGCGCCAGCGCGCCGACGTCCCCCATGAACACTTCGGCGGGGTAGGCGTTGAACCACAGAAACGCGAGACCCGCGCCCGCGAGCGCGCCGCTGATCACCACGAGCTCGCCGGCGCCCGGGATATAAGGGAAACCGAGATATTTCGAAAAGACCGCGTGGCCTGCGACGTAGGCGAAGACGCCGAGCGCGCTGCCGATCATGACCGTCGGCATGATCGCGAGCCCGTCGAGGCCGTCGGTGAGGTTCACCGCGTTGCTCGTGCCGACGATGACCAGGTAGCTCATGATGATGAAACCGAAAGTGCCGAGCGGGTACGCGACCTGTTTGACGAACGGCACGATGAACTCGGTTTGCGCCGGCAGGTTGGTCGAGAATGCGAGGAAACACGCTGCGGCCAGACCGAAGACCGACTGCCAGAAGAACTTCGCTTTCGCCGAAAGTCCCTTGGGATTGCGATGCACGACCTTGCGGTAGTCGTCGACCCAGCCGATCACGCCGAAGGCGAGCGTCACGGTCAGCACCACCCACACCAGGCGGTTCGAAAGGTCGGACCACAGCAAGGTCGTCACGACTACCGACACGAGGATCAGCGCGCCGCCCATCGTCGGCGTGCCCGCTTTTGCGAGATGCGACTGCGGGCCGTCGTCGCGGACCGACTGCCCGATCTTGTATGCGGTGAGCTTGCGGATCATGGCCGGACCGACCACGAACGAGAGCACAAGAGACGTGAGGCACGCGAGCACCGCGCGCAACGTGATGTAGTTGAACACGTTGAAGGCGCGGATGTCCTTGGCGAGCCACTGGGAGAGCTCTAGCAGCATTGCGCACCTCCGATGCGAATGCGGAAGGGAACCGCAACCGCGCTTTTATTCATCATTCCGCGTTCCGCATTCATCATTTCGCATCAGTCGCTTCGAGCGCTTCGACCACGCGCTCCATGCGCATGAACCTGGACCCTTTCACCAGTACGGTGACATCCTGTCCGAGTCGGCCCCGCAGATCTGCGATGAGCTCTTCGATGCTGTCGTAATGCTGTCCGCCCGGACCAAACGCCTTCGCGGTGAGCGCCGCACGCTCACCGAGGGTCATCACGCGCTCTATACCGACGCTTTTCGCATAGCCGCCCAGCGTACCGTGCAGCCGCGGCGCAGCCGCGCCGAGCTCGCCCATGTCGCCGAAGACCAGGATGGTGCGGCCGGCAGACTGCGCGAGCACGTCGATCGCGGCGCGCACCGACTCGGGATTGGCGTTGTAGGTGTCGTCGAGGATCAAAGCTCCGCCAGCCGCGCGTTTACGCTGGAGGCGTCCTTTGATCCCCGAGAAGCGTGCCAGCCCCGACGCGATCACCGGGACCGGGATGTCGAGCGCCACCGCCGCAGCCGCGGCGGCGAGCGCATTACGCACGTTGTGCAGGCCGGGCGCGGCGACGCGCGCGGGCGCTTCACCTGCCGGCGTCTTCAGAACGATCTCGCTCTCGAGCTCATGTAAGCGGTACGTCCCGGTCACCTGCGCAGGCCGCTCGAGGCCGAAATCGATACAGCGCCTGCCTTGCGTGAGCTCGCGCCACATCGGCGCGTGACGATCGTCCGCATTGATCACCGCGGTGCCATTGGCGCTCATGCCTTCGAAGATTTCGCCTTTGGCGCGCGCGATCGCCTCTTCCGAACCGAGATACTCGATGTGCGCG
>JAQGMV010000319.1 GCA_028292225.1 Betaproteobacteria bacterium | reverse complement strand
AAGTCCCTTGTGTCTACCAATTTCACCATCCGGGCTCATCGTCCGCCGCAGTGCCGGGACGCAAGCCGTGCAGATCACCCAGAGAACGGGCGAGTTTATCCGAAGCTTGCGTGCTCACGCGAGCGCCCGGTTGGTTAAAGATCCGGAAACGAATTCGCGCGGTCCAGCCAGCCCTTCAGGATTTTTGCTAGCGCCGGACGCCTGGCCGCGAGGTCCTGGTAGTCCTTGATGCGGGCCGGCTTGTAGCGCCCGGTAAACCTCGCTCGCGTCCATGTCTGCCAGCGCAGCCATCGTCGCCTGCACGATATCCCCGGCGACCTCGAGCTGCGGATTTGCGCCCATGTCGTTAAGCACCCTCCGCAGCAACTTGGGCGCTGCGATCCGGCATTGAACGCGGAAATTGAACACGATGTCCGCCAGCTCCTGATGCATATAGTCGTCGCAGCCGATGTCGTCCCCGTACAGCGCCTTGTAGACCATGCCCGCCCCGCCATCCGTCTGCGCCTTGAGGGCGGAGAGCGTGGGCTCGACGCCGAGATGCTCCATTGCGCACGTCTGAAAGGCGCCCACCGTTGTCGCTAAGACTGAAGACCGGGCAGGATGGGAGAAGAGCCGCGTTCGGCAATGGACAGTCTTGTTCGTAAATGAATTCAGCGGTAAAAGAGTGGATAAGTGGCCCGCGCACCAGCGTCTCCACAAATGTCCGAGCAAAAGTCCGGGGCATTGGCGCGTCAATTGCATAAATTAGTCGATTTCATTGCGATCGGTTCAAGCCGAACGGCCAGGTGCGCTCACTCCGCTGCCATTGTTCAAATCGTCTCGTGCACGACGTGATACGAAGGTTCCAGGTGTGTCTTATCATCGTCGCCGCGACGATGCTCATCGGGATGCCGCAGTCCTACGCCCAGAGCGGCGATCCTGTCGCCCGCGTGAAAAGCTTCTATTCGACGCTCCTCGAGACGATGAAAGAAGCGCAGCGTCTCGGGGTCGAAGGGCGTTACAAAAAGCTCGCGCCGGTGATCACCGCGACCTACGATCTGCCTGCGATGACGCGAATTGCGGTGGGGCCCGCGTGGACGTCGCTCACGCCGGAGCAGCAGAACGCGATCACGTCGGCGTTTTCGCGCATGACCATCGCCACGTATGCCAACCGCTTCGACGGATACAACGGCGAGCGCTTCGAAGTCGATCCCAACGTGGTCGAGCGCGGCGCCGATCGAATCGTCAAGACGCGGCTCATTCCCAAAACGGGCGATGCCGTGTCGCTGAACTACCTGTTGCGTAGCTCCGGCGGCGACTGGAAAATCGTGGATGTTTACCTGAGCGGCACTATCAGCGAGCTCGCGACACGGCGCGCGGAATTTGCCTCGCTGCTGAAGTCGGGCGGCCCCGAGGCGCTTCAGCGCTCGTTGAGCGCGCGCGCGGACAAGCTGCTCTCTGGCGGCTGATCGAGCGCCTCTTCCGACGTCGTCGAATCATCGGCCGCCTGCAGGTCCAAAAGCGGCTCCGAAGCACCGCCGCTCGGCTTCTTGGCCGGCGCCGGGTCCGGCACCGGTGGCGCCAGCGGGTCGCGAAGGTCGTCGTTCGCCGGATCATCCTTGACCGGGCGCACTTCGCGCAACGTCACCTGCCGGCGCTGACGCACGATGCTTTTCAGCTGGGAATAGAAATCGAGCGAGCCCTGCTCGATCACGTCGAGACCCTCGATGTTGCGCGACCTCTGATCCACGCCGTCGGCTATGCGCACTGCGTTCACTGCATCCGAGCTCGAATGGGGCAGATAGGGGCCCGGCGCAGTCGAGTACAGGTCGACGCCCAGACCGATCGCGTCGCGCACGTTGGACGGCCCGAACAGCGGCAGTACGAGATAGATCCCTTCGCCCAGACCCCAGCCATGCAAAGTCTGTCCGAAATCACCCGACTGGCGCGGCAGCCCTTCGCTCGTCGCAATGTCGAACAGCCCCGCCACGCCGGCCGTCGAATTCAGCACGAAGCGCGAGAAGGTCGTGCCGGCCGCGCTCCAGCGCCGCTGCAGGAGGTTGTTAGCCAGTATCCTGAGCTCGGCGAGATTGTCCAGCACGTTGCGGAACCGGTCCTGCACGAAGTACGGCACGACGCTGCGGTAAGCTTCGGCGGCCGGCCGGATGAGGACCCCGTCGAGGACGCGATTGGCGTAGAAAATCTTGCGGTTGAGCGGCTCCAGCGGATCGTCGTTCGCTTCTCCGCCGGCGCGCGGGACACCCGCACAACCGGCCGATGCGATGCAGACCACGATGACTGTCAGGAGGAGACGCAGCCCGCTGCGTGGAAAAAAATGAAGGTGTTGTTTCATGTCGCCGGAAACGTGCAGGTGAGCCAGCATAGACCATGCTGCGTGAAGCGCCAACAACAGCGGCACAGAATATGATGGGCGCATGACAGGACTGCTCGTGACGGCCGTGTCGTCGGTATTGCTCTTGCTCTCCCTCGCGGCGTGTTGCTATACGCTGTTCGCTGCGGCCCGGGTGCGGCGCCTCGACCTGCGCGCGCACCGCGTTCCCGGGGCTGCGCCCGCGGTCTCCATACTGAAGCCGTTATATTCCGACGAACCGGGTCTTTACGAAAATCTCGCGTCGTTCTGCGCTCAGGACTACCCGGGACACGTGCAAATCGTGTTCGGCGTGCGCAGCCCTCACGATCCCGCCGTCGAAGTCGTCGAGCGCCTCATCGCCGACCTGCCCGGCCGTGACCTGCAACTCGTATTTACCGCCGGCGTCTCGACCGCCCTGAACGACAAGGTCGCGAACCTGGTCGGCATGGCCCCGCACGCGTCGCACGACGTCCTCATCGTAGCCGACAGCGACATTGCCGTCGCGAACGGCTATGTGGCCACCACGGTTGCCGAGCTGAGCGGTCCCGGGGTCGGCCTGGTTACGTGGCTCTATCGCGGCGTGCCGATGCGCGGCGTGTGGTCCCGGCTCGCGCGCATGGCGATTGATTATCACTTCCTGCCCAGCGTCCTGGTCGGCCGCTCGCTCGGGCTCGCGCACCCGTGCTTCGGCTCGACGATGGCGCTGACGCGCGAGACGCTTACGCGTATCGGGGGTTTCGAAGCATTCGGGCAACACCTCGCGGACGATTATGCGATAGGCGACGCGGTGCGGCGTCTGGGGCTCGAGGTCGCCATCGCGCCGGGGGTGCTTGCGCATGCATGCACCGAACGGTCCTGGCGCGAGCTCGTGGACCACGAGCTGCGGTGGGCCCGCACGATACGCGCGGTCGATCCCGCGGGCTTTGCCGGGTCGCTCCTGACGCACCCGCTGCCGCTGGCGCTCCTCGCCGTGTGCGCCACGGGCCTCACCGGGCTCGCGTGGACCGCCGTCGCGCTCGCGGTCGCATCCCGCCTTGTCCTTCAGCGTCAGGTCGACCATACTTTGCATATACGGCGCGACGCATGGTGGCTTGCGCCGGCACGCGATGCCCTTTCCTTTGCGATCTACATCGGCAGTTTTTTCGTGAGCGTTGTCCATTGGCGCGGCCGCGCCTACCAGGTGCGCCCCGACGGCACGCTCTTTCCCGTGAGAGAACCCCGCTCATGATGCGTACGCTTTTCCTGCAGGCGCCGTCCTTCGACGGCTTCGACGGTGGCGCGGGCTCGCGCTACCAGGCGAGACGCGAGATCAAGTCGTTCTGGTACCCGACATGGCTCGCGCAACCCGCGGCGCTGGTCGAGGGCAGTACGCTCATCGATGCGCCGCCCCACAGGCTGAGTCTCGCCGACGTCACGAAGCGCGCCGGCGAATTCGACCTCGCGGTCCTGCACACCTCCGTGCCGTCCTTCGCGTCGGACGTGAAAACGATCGAAGCGCTGAAAGCCGCCAACCCGTCGCTCAAGACGGGCATGATCGGCGCGAAAGTCGCCGTAGACGCTCAGGGGAGTCTCGCCGCTTCCCCCCTGATCGAGTTCGTTGCGCGCAACGAGTTCGATTTCACGATCAAGGAAGTGGCCGAAGGGCGCGATTGGAGCCGGATTGCCGGCCTTTCGTATCGCGACGCCAGCGGCAACATCGTGCACAACGCCGAGCGCCCGATCCTCGAAAACATGGACGCTCTGCCGTTCGTGACGCCGGTGTACAAGCGCGACCTCGAAATCGAAAACTATTTCATCGGGTATCTGAAGCACCCCTACATCTCGCTCTACACCGGCAGGGGCTGCAAGTCGCGCTGCACCTTCTGCCTGTGGC
>JAQGMV010000292.1 GCA_028292225.1 Betaproteobacteria bacterium | reverse complement strand
TTGCCGCGGTGGTCGCCGAACCTGCCGTACAAAGGCACGATCGTCGCTGACGCGAGCAGATACGCGACCGCGATCCATGAGCTGTCGCGCAGGCCTCCGAGATCGGCTGCAATCGTGGGCGTCGCGGTCGCGAGCAGGGTCTGGTCGAGGGCCGCCATCAGCATCGGGAGGAACACTCCGACGAAGATGCTCAGAAACTGCGCGCGCGTGATCGCGCCGCCGCTCGTGTGCGGAGGCGGAGGGGAGATGGGGTTGTCGGGGGTATTCATAAAAGAGCCGAAGGATAAAGCTTAGCGGAAGCTCGGTAAACGCCTCAGGGGGGAACTGCCGCGGCGAAGGAGCCAGACGGGCAAAAAAAGTCCGCAGCCGCGGCTTGGTCTACGCCAAAGGGACATCGAGGTTTCCCTCGCCACGCTCGGGCTCGCCGATCACGCCAAGGAGGGAAAGCCAGGGTTTCCCTGCGTGGACCTCCTTTCCTATTCAGCTTCGTTCGTCATCGCGGTTGCGGCCGTGGTGAGTGATGTTCGGAATGAAACGTATGGTGTCGAGAACATTAAAGCCATGCGGGCTTTTATGCTGGATGAATGGCGGGCCGCTAAAATGGGTGCATGGCATCAGGCAGCACACGCAGTACTTCGTCGTCGAGCATCAGTCCCGCGGCGACTGCTTTCGCAGGATTCGTAGCGCTTGCGGTGGCGATGGGAATCGGCCGTTTCGCTTTCACGCCCGTTCTTCCGCTGATGCAGGACGATTACGCGATGCGGGTCGCCGATGCCGGGTGGCTGGCCGCGGGCAATTACGTGGGCTATTTTGCAGGCTCGCTCGCCGCAGCCGTCCTGCATGTGAGGCCGCCGACGGCGATTCGCGTCGGGCTCGTCGCGATCGCCGCGCTGACTGCGGCGATGGCGGCCTTCACGAGCTTCGCACCGTGGCTGGTGCTCCGTGCCCTGGCGGGTTTCGCAAGCGCTTTCGTCTTCATCGCGGTATCGGCGTGGGCGCTCGAGCGGCTCGCCGCGGTGGGCAGGCCGCTGCTCAACGCGTCGGTCTATGCAGGGGTCGGCACGGGCATCGTCGGCGCGGGACTGATCTGTGTCGCGGTGGTGCACCTCGACCTCGATTCGACGCATGCGTGGCTGATCCTCGGCGCCGTTGCGATGCTGCTCACTGCCGCGACGTGGAGGCTCATCTCGTCAAAGCCCGCAGCGCACGCGGCGCCCGCGGCCGGCGCGGCGAAGCTTGCGTGGAACGCAGAGCGCGTGAGGCTCGTGCTCGCTTACGGCTGTTTCGGCTTCGGTTACATCCTTCCCGCGACCTTTCTTCCGGCGATGGCGAAGCATTCGTTGAGCGACCCGCGGCTTTTCATGTGGTCGTGGCCGATCTTCGGTCTTGCCGCGACGCTGTCGACGTTCGTGCTCGCGGTTTTGCCCAGGTCCGTCGACTCGCGCAAAGCCTGGATCGCGGCGCAGACCGCGATGGGCATCGGCGCCGCGCTGCCGCTGGCGTGGTCGGGTACCTGGGCGATCGTCGTGTCGGCGCTCAGCGTCGGCGGAAACTTCATGGTGATCACCGCGACCGCGATGCAGGAGTCGCGCAAAGCGGCGCCGCTTCAGACGAACGCGTTCATTGCGGCGATGACGGCGGGGTTTGCGCTCGGGCAGATCGCAGGCCCGGTCGCAGTGAGCGTTCTCGCCGGCTCGCGCGGCGAATTCGCGACGCCGCTCATACTCGCGGCCGTTCTGCTGCTGACAGGCGCCGCGCTGCTCGTGCGCGCGAGGTGACGATGCGTCAGACGATCGCTCGAACCACGCCGCCGTCGACGCGCAGCGCCGCACCGTTGGTCGCGGAAGCCGCCGCGCTGCAGACGTAGACGATCATCGCTGCGACTTCCTCGGGCGTTGCGAAGCGCTGGAGGAGCGAGGAGGGTCGCGCGGTGGTGAAGAACTCGCGCTCCATCTCCTTGAAGTCGACGCCCCGCGTGTCGGCCATCTGCTGCACGAAGGTCGCGACGCCTTCGGAAGCGGTAGGGCCGGGAAGCACGCTGTTGACCGTGACGCCGCTGCCGATGGTGGTCTCCGCGAGCCCTCGCGCGATCGCGAGCTGAGCGGTCTTGGTCATGCCGTAGTGGATCATCTCGACGGGGATCTGCAGCGCGGACTCGCTCGACACGAAAACGACGCGGCCCCAGTTGAGGCTGCGCATGCGCGGCAGGTAATGGCGCGAGAGCCGAACCCCGCTCAGCACGTTGGTCTCGAAGAAACGCATCCAGTCGGCATCACTGATCTCCTCGAACGCTTTGGGTTCGAAGATCCCCATGTTGTTGATGAGGACGTCGACGTCGGGAAGCTGTGCGGTGAGTGCCGCGCAGCCCGTGGCGGTCGAGAGATCGGCTGCGATGCCGCGCACGTTGCCGCCAACCGAATCCCGAATGGTTTGTGCCGCGGTGTCGACGCGATCCTGCGAGCGGCCGTTGAGGTACACCGTCGCGCCTTCGGCGGCGAGCTGGCGCGCGGTGGCGAAGCCGATTCCGGCGGTCGAGCCGGTGACGAGCGCGGTTTTGCCGCGTAGCTGTAAATCCATTGAATCTCCCTGGTAGATCGGATCGATTACTGTAGGGCGTGGTGGCTACGGCAGTCGAAGCTGACCGCCGGCGGGCGTCTGCAGCGGATCGCGAGGCGCGGACTGGAGCAGCCGCTGGCGGTCGAGCTCGAACTGCTGGAGCTGGAGCTGGCGCTCCTGGGTGTAGGCGTCGCGCTGCGCGCGCAGATGCGCGTCGCCTGCCCCCGGCGGCAGCGACGCGGCGTCGCGCCTCGAGAGCTCGAGCTGTTGCTGATCGAGCTGCTGTTGTTGCAGGCGCTGCTGGAGATCGAGCTGGTCGAGTCGTTGCGCGTCGGTGGGTGAAAGGTCGTAGCGTCGCGCGCGCATGCTTTGCTGGAGGTTGAGATTGAGCGCGTCCTGTTGCTGACGGAGCTGGAGCTCGCGGCGCGCGCTGTCGGCGTGCGCATCGAGCGCCATGGCCGCAGTGCAGACGAGCGCGGCGTACAACAGGATGAAGGCGAACGATCGAAGCATATTTCTGGGACCGCGAGGAGCCGCCCGGGTTCAAACCCCGATATTCACATCTGTGACAATCAGAAAATCGGGGACAGACCCCGATATTCACAGATGTGAATATCGGGGTCTGTCCCCGATTATTATTATTCGGGTTTGGCGCCCGAGAGCTTCACGAGCTTCGCGTATTTCTCGACTTCACGCCTGAAGAATGCGGGGAACTCGTTCGGCCCCATGCTCGTCGGTTCCGCACCGTCTCGCGCCATCGCGGCGCGCATGTCCGGCGCGCGCTGCGCTTTCTGAATCTCTTCATTCAGGCGATTGACGATCGGCGACGGGGTCCCGGCGGGCACGAAGAAGCCGTACCACGCGTCGGTCTCGAAACCGGGATAGAACGATGCCATGGTCGGCAGGTCGGGCATCGCGGTCGAGCGTTGTGCAGTCGTCACGGCGAGGGCTCGCAGACGCCCGGATTTCAGATGCGGCGTCGCGCCGATCGCGCCGACGAAACCCATGTCCACTTCGCCGCCGAGCAGCGCGGTCATCACCGCGCCTGCGCCCTTGTATGGGATGTGGGTGATCTTCACTTTCGCGAGATCGCCGAGCAGCACGCCCGACAGATGGCTCGTGGTCCCGCTGCCGTTCGAGCCGAAGTTCAGTCCGTCGGGGCGTTTCTTCGCGAGCGCGACGAGCTCCTTCACGCTCTTCGCGGGCACCAGAGGATGAACGACGAGCACCAGCGGAACCGTCGCCACCAGCGCGACTGCGATGAAATCGTTGAGCGGGTTGTACGCGAGCTTCGGATAGAGCGTGGTGTTCACCGCCATCGAATTGGTGGTCAGCATGATGGTATAGCCGTCGGGCGGCGCTTTCGCGGTCAGCTCCGCGCCGATGTTGCCGCCTGCACCGGTTCGCGTTTCGACCACGACAGTGCGGCCGAGCTGCTCGCCGAGCTTCTGTCCGAAGTGACGCCCGAGGATGTCCGCGCCGCCGCCGACGGCGAACGGCACGATGAGGCGTATCGGTTTGATGGGATACGACTGCGCGTGAGCGTTTGCAATCGTCGCGCAGGTGGCGATTGTGAAACAGAGCGTGACGGCCGAGCGCATTCGTGTGTCTCCGGTTTGATGCGGCGCAGCGGGTATCGTAACCGAGTGGCGGCATGGAGCTTGCCTCGTCCTGCAGGTCGTTCAACAACACGGAGAGAGACATCATGGCTACGACCAAAGACATGAAACCCGACGCGAACCGCGATCCGATCACCTGCGCACCGGGAGCGCATCCGGTGGGTACCGGCGTCGGCGCGGCGCTCGGCGGCATGGCTGCCGGCGCTGCGGCAGGCACGGTGGCGGCGGGCCCGATCGGAACGCTGGTCGGCAGCGCTGCAGGCGCGATCGCAGGCGGGCTTGCAGGCAAAGCCGTGGCCGAGCACTTCGATCCGACGGTCGAAGACGCGTACTGGCGTGAGAACTTCCAGCGCGAATCGTATTACCGGAACGGCATGACGTATGACGATTACGCGCCTGCGTACCGCACCGGCTGGGAGGCACGCATGCAACACAAGGGGCGTCGCTTCGAGGAAATCGAAAGCGACCTGGGGCGCAGCTACGAAAGCGCGCGGGGCAAATCGCGCCTGGGCTGGGAGCACGGCAAGCAGGCTGCGCGCGCGGCGTGGGATCGCGTCGAGCGCGCATTGCCCGGGGATTTCGACAAGGACGGAAAGTAAAGCCGGGAGCGGTGTTCCACAGTCCTGCATGACCGCATGATCAAAAGCCCCGCTTCCGGCGGGGCTTTTCGTTTGACACTGCGGCTGCGGAGTGTCAGCCTAGTCCGCAGCGTGAGCCTCCACTGCTGCAGCGCAAAAAAAGCAGGGTGAATCGCGTAGTTCAGCACACACCCAGGAGGAATCACGATGCGCCCCGGCACTTTCGTCCGCTTTTTCTTTTCCGCTGCTGCACTTGTCCTTCAGTTAACCGCCTACAACGTGCACGGCGCCGCTGCAGCGCCTGCCGCGCTCACGGGCACCGTCACTTCAGCCGAAGAAGGCGCGATGGAAGGCGTGCTCGTCAGCGCCAAGCGCGACGGCTCGACCATCACCACTACGGTCGTGACCGATGAGCGCGGGCGCTATGCGTTCCCGGCGTCGCGCCTGGAGCCCGGCAGATACACCCTCAAGACGCGCGCAGCGGGTTTCGACCTCGCCGCGCCGATCAGCGCCGAAGTGCGCCCGCAGAACACCGCGAGCGCCGACATCAAGCTTCAGAAGACCACCGACCTCGCGGCACACCTGACCAACGCGGACTGGATGGCGAGCGCGCCGGGCGATCCGCGCGAAAAAAGCCTGCTGCTCAACTGCGTCTCGTGCCACACGCTCGAGCGTGTGGTGCGCTCGAAATACACGTCGGAGCAGTTTCTGACGGCCGTGCTCCCGCGCATGCAGGCGTACGTCAACCAGAGCATTCCCGCCGCGCCCCAGATTCGTAAAGGCGAGCGGGTGATGGAAGAGCGCGGGGACTCGCGCGTGCAGGTGTACAAGGCGGTCGGCGACTATCTTGCGACGATCAACCTGAGCAGCGGCCCGACGTGGAGCTACACGCTTACGACCGCGCCGCGTCCAAAAGGCCGCGCGACGCGCGTCATCTACACCGAGTACGATCTTCCGCGGCCGGTCATCCAACCGCACGACGTCGTTCTCGACGCAGACGGCATCCCGTGGTATTCGAGCTTCGGCGAGCAGCGCATCGGACGGCTCGACCCGAAGACCGGCGTGGTCAAGGAATACGAGATCGCGATCGCAAAACCCGAATGGCCGACCGGCGTGCTCGCGCTGCGCCCGGACAAGGAGGGCAACCTGTGGCTCGGCAACATGTACCAGGCGTCGATCGCCAGGTTCGACCGCAAGACCGAGAAATTCCAGCTCTTCACTCCGCCGAAGGAAGACAACCTCTCGTCGACGCAGCTCAACATGGTCTCGCCGTTCTACGCTCACGTGGACGGGAAGGTCTGGTCGCAGAACAACGGCTTCGCGGGCGTGCATCGCGTCGACCTGAAGACCGGAAAGATGGAGACGTGGGCGCCGTTCAAGGATTCGAAGGAGCCCCACAACATCTACGATGTCATCGCGGACTCGAAGAACAACGCGTACTTCACCGATTTCCGGCAGCGGCACATCGGTCGCATCGACGCGAAGACCGGCGAAGTGAAGCTTTTCGAGACACCGACCGCCGGGTCCGCGCCGCGCCGCGGCTCGATGGACCCGCAGGACCGGCTGTGGTTCGGACAGTTTCGCGGCGATCGCATCGGCATGTTTGACACGAAGACCGAGAAGTTCAAGGAGTGGGTCGTGCCGACGCGGTATTTCGCGCCGTACGACGTGGCGCTCGACAGGAACGAGAACGCGTGGACAGGCTCCATGACGACCGACCGCATCGCCAGGCTCGACACGAAGACCGATCAGTTCACCGAATACCTGCTGCCGCGCTCGACCAACATCCGCCGCGTCTTCGTCGACAGCTCGACCACGCCGGTCACATTCTGGGTCGGCAACAATCACGGCGCGTCGATCATCAAGCTCGAGCCGCTCGACTAGAGGGCGGGAACAGAAAACCGCCGGCGCGCGCAAGGCGCGCCGGCGGCGGCCGCCATGCTGCTGGGGGGACTGTGACGGCAAGCGCATCCCGCAGAGGGGCGCGAGTACGCTCGGAAATACTGTAGCGCGCCCGGTGCGGGTGCGGTGTCAGGAAATCATGACAACGGCGGGGCGCAGGCGAATCACGAAAGGCTGATCGTGCCGCCGTCTCGCGGGTGGACGCGATAGCTGTGCTGATCGAATCCGTGTGCGGCGGCGTTTTGCATGCACGCCGTCAATTCCTCGAAGCCCTGGTCCGCCGCGCCGATCACCTGACCGGATTCGTCCAGTTTGTACCAGCGCCATTCATTGCGTAGGCCCTGGTAAAAACGCCACCGATTCATGTGCCTTACCCTGCATCCTGTGAAACGGATGGAAGTCAGCAAAACACATGCCCTGAACGAACAGGCCGGCAAGACCCTCAGGGGTGCGCGATCACCATCAGGGCGCGCGCCCGGCTGAACGCGCAATTCAGGCATTTCTCGAGCGTCTCAGGGTCGAGCGCTGCGAAGCTTTCGTCGAGAACGGTGAGCTGCGCGTTCTGCAGGAGCGCGCGGGCGAGGAAAATCCGGCTCTTCTCGCCATGCGAGAGCTGCCATCCGGTTTCGCCGACCCTCTGCATCATCCCCGACGGCATGCGCTCGAGGAGGTCGCCCAGGCCCAGCTCGATGCAGAGCTCTTTCGCTTCGTGCAGCTCTTCATCGGTTGCCGGCCAGTTGCGGCCCATCAGCAGGTTGAAACCGAGCGTGCCCGAGAGGATGTGGTTTTCGTGAAACTGCGGCGCTTCGGTCGCGAGCTTGTGCCAGGCGTTGCCCAGCGTGTGGCGATCGAGCCCCTTCATGAGCAGCAATCCGGAGTCGGGGGTGCGCAGCCCCGTCAACAGCGAGGCCAGGGTCGACTTGCCGCCGCCGGACGCGCCTTCGAGCAGGATGCGATCATGGTGATCGATGACGAGGTCGGCGCCGCGCAGCACCGCTTCGCCTTGCGCGCCGTAGCGGAAGACGAGACTGCTCGCGTCGATGAGCTTCGATGGCGCCGCGTCGCCTGAGCGCTCGCCCGCGATCTGCGCGGTCGTCAGAAAAGGCCCGCTGTCAGCGCTTTTCCGGGCGGAATGAAAGAGGGTCGAGACCTGCGACCACGCGAGCCCCGCGCGGAACAGGGCGGCGAGCCCGCCGGAGATGCCATAGAGCGCGCGGTTGGCGAGGAGCATCCCGCCGAGTGCGATCGCGAGCCCGGTCGCGGTTGCGGTGCCGCTCACGAACGCCGGCGCGAGGCCGAGGAGGCCGAGCAGCATCCACCCTCGCGCCATGCCGCCGGCGACGGGCGCGATGGCCAGGTCCATCGAGCGCGAGGTGTTGAGGTAGTCCTTCATCGCGCGGTCTTCCTGCTCGTCGCGGCGCTCGGCGCGTTCCTGCGCAAGCCGCGTCCGGTGACCGACCATGCGCTCGATGAGATCGTGCGTCATGTCGAGCCGCATGAGCGTCCACGCGCGTATCCGGCGGAAGTATCTCCAGCTCAAGGACAGGGAGACTGCGAGCCAGCCGGCGAGGAGCAGCAGGTGCAGCAGCCCGCCGGCGCCCGCCGCGAGTATGGCCGCTGCGAAAAAGAGCTCGAGCACCGCGACGAGCACGCCGAAGCCGCCGTTCAACGCGAGTGACTCGAGCGCCTGCGATTCCATGACGCGCCCGAGGAGCTGGCCGATGCCCTGTTTTCTGACCGCTTCGAGATCCATGTTCAAAGCGCCCGCGAGGAGCCGCGTCTTGAGCATGCGGCCGACGTCGAGCGCGAAGATCGCGTCGAGCCATCCCCCGAGCAGGCGCAGCGGAACCAGCGAGAGCACGAGCAGGCCCCACGCCGCGAGCCAGCCCAGATCCAGGCGGCCGTCGAGCGTCGTGCGCCCGATCAGGCCCCAGCCGACGATTTCGAGCGCGTAGACCACGGCGAACACGCCGATCATCGCGCCCACCCGCCGCGGCACGCGCGCGTGCGCGAGCTGGCGCCAGAAACCGGCGGACGCCGGCACGCGCAGCAGCCAGCAGCGGCCGATCCGCGTGTCCGCAAGGCGCTCGCGCAGCATCACCGAGCGCACGCGGTCGCGCTTGCGCTCCGGCACTCGCGCAGTGTCGAGGAGGCGATCGATCTGCACGGCGTGCGGCGTTTCGTAGCGTGTGGAGAGCGCCGCACGCAGCGCTTCGGCGCCGCACCGATGCAGCCGCAGGTCGGGCCCGATGAGGTGAGCCACGCCGCGGCGGGAGCGCAGCAGGAGGAGGAAACGAAGGCCGTCGCCTGTCGCCGCCTGTAACAGCGCCGGTCCCGCGCCGATGAGAACCTGTCCGAGCTGCGGGTGAGCGGTGTCTACCGGTTCCGCCTCGACGCCGAGGCGGTCCGCAGCCCATTCGACCCAGCGTCCGAGATCGTCGGCGACATCGGTTTCGAGCGCGCTCGGTGGAATGGGAACGTCCTTCGAGGCGGGCTTCAGCGCGGCGCGCCGTGCGAGCTCTTCGAGCGCTTCGCCGAGCCTCGAATACGGCCACTGCAGCGCGCTCATCCCGACGTCCGCGCTCGAATAGCGGCGCGGCTCGTGCGGCAACGATGAACTGATCGCGGTCATTTCGCGGCCCGCACTTGCGGGTGAGGCCGGCTCAACGGCAACGCGTGCGGTCCGCCCGCCTGGATCCGGCCGTCGTCGATGCGAAGGCGCCGCCATTGCGCGCCTTGCCACATCTGGCTGCGCACCGTGTTCTCTGCGTCGAGCAGCTCGCGATAACGCGATTTCGAAGCTTTGAGCCGCGACGGCGCGCCGTCCTCGACGATGCGGCCCGCTTCGACGACGAGCACGCGGTCGAATGCGAGGGTCTCGCCGACGTCGTGCG
>JAQGMV010000276.1 GCA_028292225.1 Betaproteobacteria bacterium | reverse complement strand
TCCGGCGTGTTGCCGACCGGCTCCGCGCCGCTGGCGACGAAGAGGTCTTTCACCGTCCTGTCCTGGAGCGCAGCGACGACGCCCTTGTGCAGCTTCGCGACGATCTCGCGCGGCGTTCCTGCGGGCGCCATGAGGCCGTACCACTGCACCGCTTCGTATCCGGGCACGCCCTGCTCGGCGATCGTCGGGATCTCGGGTGCGGCCGCGGTGCGTTTCGCGCTCGTGACGCCGTACGCGCGAAGCTTTCCGGCCTTGAACTGCGCGGTGCCGGTGATCATGTTCGTGACCATGAGTGGGACGTAGCCCGCGGTGACGTCGGCGATCGCCTGCGATGCGCCTTTGTAAGGCACGTGCACCATTTTCAATCCGGCCATGCTGAGGAACATCTCCATGCACAAATGCAGGTTGGATCCGGTTCCGGCAGATGCGAACGAGAGCTGTCCCGGGCGCGTCTTCACGAAAGCCACGAGCTCCTTCACATTTCTGGGTTGCAGCGAAGGATGACCGACGAGCACGTTGGGCAGCCGGACGAAAACCGACACCGGCGCGAAATCCTTCACCGGATCGAAAGGCAGATTCTTCTGCATCGAAGGCTGTATGGTCACCGAGCTGATCGCGGCGAGGAGCGTGTAACCATCCGGCGCCGCGCGTGCAACCATCTCGGTGCCGATGATCGATCCTGCGCCGGGACGGTTGTCGACGACGACGCGCTGGCCGAGCGTCTCACCGAGCTTGGCGACGACGATCCGGGTGCTCGAGTCGGTCCCGCCGCCCGCCACCGAGGGCACGATGATGCGCACCGGCTTCGAAGGATAGTCCTGCTGGGCGTACGCGCAGCCTGTGGCGGCCATGAAGGCGGCGAGTATGCACTGCGCTGCGGGCGCGAGGTGACGTGCAATGTGCAACGGTATGCTCCTTCGGTCGTTCCGCTTGCGCTTCGAACCGCGGTCATTCGGTCGTGTAACATACTCGAAAAATCCCCCATACGGAGTCCGCCATGTCCAAGCTCACCCTAAGCCAGGCCAACAAGATCATCGAGCAGGGTTTCGCCAAAGGCCGCGAGATGAAAGTCAAACCGCTCGGCATCATCGTGCTCGACGAAGCGGGGCACGTCGTGTCGGCGCAGCGTGAAGACGGCGCGAGCATGTTCCGCCTCGACGTCGCGAAAGGCAAAGCGTGGGGCGCGGTCGCGATGGGCGCATCGAGCAGGGCGCTGTTCAATCGCGCGAAGGACAATCCCAATTTCTTCGTGACGCTCGCTGCCACCGCCGAAGGCAAGTTCCTCCCCCAGACCGGCGCGGCGCTCATCAAGGACAAGGACGGCAACATACTCGGCGCAGCCGGCGGCAGCGGCGGCACGGGCGACGAGGACGAGGCGTGCTGTGTTTACGGTATCGAGCAGGCGGGTCTCGTCGCCGATGCAAAGGGATGACGGCGAGTTACGCCTCGGACGCAAACCACCGCGGCGATGCAGCCATGCGGGCAAAGAACGCCCGCAGCCGCGACTCGATAACGACTCGGAGCTAAACCGAGCTTTCCCTCCGAGACCTCCCTTCCTTTGATCGTGGGGTCGGACCTCGATTTACGCAGTGTGCAAATCGAGGTCTGACCGCGGTTTGGATCGTCTGTCGTCGCGATCCTATTGCTTCGCAAGCCCGAGCTCGGTCAGCAGGCCCGTCAGCAGCTGGTTCTCCCGATCGAGATGTTTGCGCGTCTCGGCGCTCAGCAGGTAATCTGCGTTCCAGAACTGCTGCTCGGTGTCCTTGCGCCACTCTTCCGATTTCGCGAGCTTTTCGAACACCGCGTCCCAGTACGCGACCTCGGCCGGCTTGAGCCCTCGCGGCCCCATGAACCCGCGCCACGTGAAGAACACGGCGTCGTAGCCCTGCTCTTTCATCGTGACGAGCTCGGCGAGCGCGCCGGGCTGGCGCTGCGGGGCGGAAATGCCGATGATTTTCGCGCGCCCTTCTTTCTGCATGGGCAGCATGCTGCGGGGGGAAGCGACGTAGACGTCGACGTGGCCGCCGAGCATCGCAGTCATCGCCGGCCCGCCGCCGGGATACACCACCGCCTTGGCGACTTTAGGCTCGAGCCCGATCGACTTCAGATACATGCTGAGCACGATGTGGTTGTGGTTGCCTCGCGCGGTGGCGAACGCGAAGCTTACCGATTGCGGGTCTTTCTTCAGCCGCGCAGTGAGCTCTTTCATCGAGCTGATCGGCGAGTCGGGCTTGACGGCAAAGACGACGTATTCGCGCGCGAGGATGTTGAGCGGCGTGAAATCGGTATAGCTCAACGGGCTCGTGCCCATGATCCTGTTGCCGATGACGGTCGGCGAGTAGGTCGCGATGTAGTGGCCGTCGCCGGCGTGCTGGTTGAGATATGCCCAGCCGATCGTGTTGCCGCCGCCGGGCTTGTTCACCACGGTGCTCGAAGCCACGAGCCCGCCGCCCTGAAAAATATTCTGCACCAGCCGCGCCATCACGTCAGGCGCGCCGCCCGGCGCCGAGCCGACGACGAGCTCGACGGTCTTCGCCGGTTTCCAGCTTTGCGCCGCCGCCGGAGCGGCCATCACGAGCGCCATAGCCCACACTGCCATGCATTTGAACACCTGCACCTTCATACCTGCCTCCTTTTTTGTTGACGTCCTCGAGCTACTTCGCCGGTGCTACGCCGAGCTCCACCAGCACCGTTTTCATCACTTCGTACTCGGCATCGACGTGGCGCCGCGCCTGGGCGCTGGCCATGAAATCCTCGGCCCACGCGTTGGCCTGCAAATCCTTTTTCCAGTCCTCGCCCTGAACCGCTTTCGCGAAAGCCTGGTCCCAGAACGCGGTTTGCGCCGGCGTAAGGCCGCGCGGCCCGACAAAGCCCCGCCAGTTGAAGAATGCGGCGTCGATGCCCTGCTCGCGCAAAGTGGGCACCGCAGCGAGCGCGCCGCCCTGCCGCTGTGCCGCGCTCACGCCGATCGCCCGCGCAGT
Source organism: Betaproteobacteria bacterium (assembly GCA_028292225.1). GTDB lineage: Bacteria > Pseudomonadota > Gammaproteobacteria > Burkholderiales > SG8-41 > JAQGMV01. The sequence goes on along the minus strand of JAQGMV010000276.1, from coordinate 3,121 downwards.
TCCGCTCTGCAGATGGGGAATCACGTTCGCGGGCGCCGCGACGAGCACGTCGATATGCCCGCCGAGCATCGCAGTCGTCGCCTGCCCGCCGGAAGGCTGGATCACGACTTTCGCCTTGCGCGGGTCACCCCCGGCAGCTTTGACGATCAGGCCGATGAGCACGTGGTTGTGGTTGCCTGCGGCGGTCGCGAACGCGAAGCTCACCGATGAGACGTCTTTCTTCAGGCGTGCGACGAGGTCGGCGGCATTCCTGATCGGAGAATCCGCCTTCACCGCGAAGACGATGTATTCACGCAGCAGGATCGCGAGCGGCGTCAGGTCCTGATGTCCCAGCTTCGAGGAGCCGAGGATCTGGTTGGTGAGCATGGTGGGCGAGAAGGTCGCGATGTAGTGCGCGTCGCCCGGATGCTGCGTGAGGAAAGTCCATGCCACGGTGCCCCCGCCGCCCGGGCGGTTGGTCACCGAGATGCTCGGAAACGCCGCGTTGCCGTGCAGAAGCTTCTGGAGAACGCGCGCGGTGCGGTCCGACGAGCCCGCCGCTGCCGAAGCGACGACGATGTCGACATTGTGGGCGGGTTTCCACTCGCTCTGTGCGTGTGCCGGCGCAGAGCACGCGGCCGCGCACAACAGCGCAACGCTTCCCACACGTGTGACGCGCATGTCTTTCCTCCTCCGTCGGGGCCGGCTTCTGTGTGCCGTGACCTTAAGGCTATGCTACTACGTGCCGGCGCGGTTGACGCACTCGACACCCATCTCTATCCTTGGCCGCTCTCCCGTGCACTCGAGGATTCCTGCATGAGCGACAGCAACAACGCAGCGCCCGCGCCGCGCAACAAGGGCGCGATCAAAGGCGGTCCCGGCACGCTTTTGTGCTTCCCGGCGAACGTCGTGCATTCCACCGTCGCGACGCAGGACGGTGACATCGTGTTCTTCACGGTCAAAGACCGGTCGCACGGCCTCATCGGCAAGGCCGCCGACGGTACGATGGCCTGCACTACGATCCCGGATTCGAGCCCGAGAAGCCGTAAGTCGTGAATGGTGAATCGTAAGCCGGTCCTAGCGCTTACCACTCCAGCCGTTCACGATTTACGATCGACCATTCACCATTTACGACAAGAAAGAACATGCCTCTATATCCCCCTGCCACCATCGGCATGACGCTCGCCGAAGTCGACACGCCGGCGCTCATCCTCGAGCTCGACGCTTTCGAGCGCAACCTGAAACGTCTTCCCGAGTCCCTCGGCGACCGCAAAATCATGATGCGGCCGCACGCCAAGAGTCACAAATGCCCGCAGATCGCGATGCGCCAGATGGCGCTCGGCGCGGTCGGCGTGTGCTGCCAGAAAGTGAGCGAAGCCGAAGTGCTCGTCGAAGGCGGGGTGACCGATGTGCTGATCACCAACGAAGTCGTCGGCGCGTTCAAGCTGAAGCGCCTCGCCGCGCTCTCGAAGCAGGCCCGGATCGCCGTCTGCGCGGACGACGCCGGGAACATCAAGGCGATCGACGAAGCCGCGCGCGAAGCCGGAGTGACCCTCGACGTGCTCGTCGAGATCAACGTCGGCGCGAACCGCTGCGGGGTCGAGCCGGGCGAGCCGGCGGTCGTGCTCGCGAAGCAGATCGCGGGGAGCGCGAACCTGCGATTCGGCGGGCTCCAGGCCTATCAGGGCACCGCGCAGCACCTGCGCAAAGTCGAAGAGCGCCAGAACGCGATCGCAGCCGCAGCGGCGCACGTGAAGCGCACGCGCGAGCTCCTGAAGGCTGCGGGTATCGAATGTCCGAAAGCGACCGGCGCCGGGACCGGAACCTATCTTTTCGAAGTGGCCAGCGAGGTCTACGACGAGCTGCAGACGGGGTCGTACATCTTCATGGACGGGGATTACGCCCGTAACGACTGGACGGAAAGCCGCAGCCCCCGTTTCGAGCACAGCCTGTTCGTGTGGACCACCGTGATGAGCCACACGGGCTCCGAGCGCGCGATCGTGGATGCGGGGCTGAAAGCCTCGAGCATCGATTCGGGCATGCCGCGCATCGCCGACGGCGGCCCTGCGGAGTACATCAAGGCGGCTGACGAGCACGGCGTCATCAAGCTGAACGGCGCGACAGGGTACGCGGTCGGCGACAAGCTCAAGCTGATCCCGGGCCACTGCGACCCCACCGTGAACCTCTACGACCACTTCATCTGCATCCGCAACGGCCGCGTCGAAGCGATCTGGCCGATCACGGCCCGCGGCGCGCTCTGGTGAGAAAAATCGCGTCCATCGGGATCGGCAACATGGGTGCGCCCATGGACCTCTGGTCCGCGGCCGCTGAACAGCTCGGAGCGCAGGTCGACCAGACGGCGATCGTGAGCTACCGGGAAGAAGCTTCAGGTGTGAAGTTGTAGTGCAGGTCCGTTCGCCCTGAGCCTGTCGGAGGGCGAACGGTCTGCTGCGGTGCGCAGCTTTGCGGTTAATCCGTTCGTGCTTCGACAGGCTGAGCACGAAAGGCGGCGTTGTGACTCCGTTCATGCCGTCTACCGCTCAGCACGAACGGAGCACTGACTGGAACTAAGCCGTCGCTTTTTTCCGTCCCAATCCCGGCATCTCGAAGTCGAGTTTCTCGAGGTCCTGGATCACTTTCGAAGCCTGCTCTTTCGTAAGCTCGACCAGCGGCGGGCGCACTTTGGTCCACACCGGGTCTTTCGCGTAGTGCGCGACGACCGCTTTGAGCGCGGGGATCATCACGTACTGCCCGGTCGCGTTGCGCACCGCATCCAGCTTTTTCTGCTGCTCGTCCGCGTCGGCGTTCTTCCATTCGCGATAGAGCTTGTCGATCGGGCCGGGGTTCACGTTCGCGGTCGCGGAGATGCAGCCCGCGCCGCCTTCGCGCATGTTCGCGAGCAGGAAGGATTCGCTGCCGACGAAGACGTCGAAGCCCTGTTTGCCGAACGCGTCGAGGAACAGCTTGGTGTTGTTCCAGTCGCCCGAGCTGTCTTTCATTCCGGCGATCGCGGTCGGATACGCTTTGAGCAGGCGCTCGACGAGCTTCGTCGTGATGCCGACCACTGCGACAGGGGGGATGTGATAGAGGTAGATGCGAAGGCGCGAGTCGCCGACACGCTCGATCACTTCGGCGAAGCTTC
>JAQGMV010000250.1 GCA_028292225.1 Betaproteobacteria bacterium | reverse complement strand
GTCCAACTCGCCATCCATCAATGCGGATATGCCGTCCATCTTTACCATCTCCTATCCTTGCTCGTGCCGAGCAGCGGTCGCAGTCTCTCCGCAATCGCCTCACGCGCGCGGAATATCCTCGAACGCACCGTGCCGATCGGACAATTCATGATGTTTGCGATGTCCTCATAGCTCAACCCTTCGATCTCCCGGAGGGTGATGGCGGTGCGTAACTCTTCTGGCAGTTCTTCCAGTGTTTGGTTCACCGTTTCGGCGACCTGCCGGCTCATCATCTCGTTTTCCGGCGTGTTCAGGTCGCGAAGCTGGTCTCCGTCCTCGAAGCCTTCGGCTTCTTCACTGTCGATGTCGGTGGTCGTGGGCGCGCGTCGCCCCATCGCCACCAGGTAGTTTATGGCGGTGTTGATTCCTATCCTGTAGAGCCACGTATAGAACGCGCTATCGCCGCGAAACGACGGCAGCGCGCGATAGGCCTTGATGAAGGCCTCCTGCGTCACATCCTCGACCTCGGTCGAGTCGCGTATGAACCGCGACAGCAGACGCCCGAGCTTGCGTTGATACTTGCTTACCAGGAGCTCGAAGGCGTGCTTGTCTCCTCGCTGCGCACGCTCGACCAACTGCTGATCGATCTCGCGATCGCTCATCGATTCCGTCCCTGAACTCAGCTTTTTTTTCCAAGTCGAGCGGCATTACCGGCCAGACAAAGGCCACAGTATAACCGTCCGGCCCCATGCCGTGGGACGCGCGGGAGCGATGCGATACAGCACTGACCGGGCTCGTTTCATTAAGTTCACTCGGCGTCGCAGCTTACCGGAATGCCAACCATGCGCTTCGCGGCCGGGTCCCTACTGGCCGCGACCGTCGGCCATGCGCAGTCCAGCCGGCACCAGCCAGCGCTCGAGGGCGTCGAAGCCCCATTGGACTGCGAATGCGAGAACGGCCGCAGGCACCGCCCCCGCGAGCAGCATGGTCGTGTCGTTCACCGCGAGCCCCGCGACGATGCGCTCGCCGAAGCCGCCGGCTCCGATGAACGCCGCGATGGTCGCGGTGCCGACGCCGATCACGGCGGAGGTCTTTATCCCGGCGAGTATGCTGCGGCTCGCCAGTGGCAACTCGATGGTGCGCAGCCTCGTTCGCGCCGGAAGTCCCAATGCCAGCGCAGATTCGCCCAGGGGCGCCGGGATATCGGCGAGTCCGGTGGTGGTATTGCGCACGATCGGCAACAACGCATACAGAAACAGCGCGACCACTGCAGGCACCGGGCCGATGCGGCCCATGAGGGTGATGAGAAACGCGAGCAGCGCCAGCGCCGGCACGGTCTGCAGTAGCGCTACGACCGCCATGATGAACGGGGCCGCCCTGCGCGACCGGTGCGCCCACACCCCGAGCGGAATGCCGACCGCAACTGCGGGGAAGAGGGACGCGAGCACCAGCGCCAGGTGCTGGAGCGTCACCCGGCCGAGATCCGGGCCGAACAGCGCCGACACGAAGGAGCGCTCCCGCACGCCCTCGGCGCTCCGCCCTGCCCCCGAATCGGTCACGCCGGCGAGGAAATCGGTGGCGACCTGCCTGAAAGGCCGCCCGTCGAGCTCGGCCTGGGCATTCATGCGCGCCATCGTGGCCGTATCGATGCGGTTTTCCAGCGACCGCAGTGCCGCCCATGTCTTCGGGAAACGGGCCGGGAAGTCGAGCCGGTAGAGCACCACCGCGTCGTAAGGCGGGAAAAACCGCTGGTCGTCGTCGAGCACCCGCACGCCGTAACGGACGATCTTCGCGTCGGTCGAGTACACGTCCATGACTTCGATCTGCCCTGCCGCCAGCGCTTCGTAAGCGACGCCGTGGTCGAGCCCGCGCGGCTCGTGCGACAGGCCGTAGGCGGCTTTCAGAGCCGGCCAGCCGTCGCGCCGATTCATGAACTCCTGCGAGAGCCCGAACTTGAGCTCCGGGTGGCGCGCGAGCTGCGAGATACGCGCGAGATCGAGCGCTTGGCCGCGCGCCTCGCTGACCGCGAGCGCGTAGGTGTTGCTGAATCCGAGCGGGATTGCGGCGCCGATGCCGTGCGGGGCGAGCAGGCGCTGGAGCTCGTCCAGGGTCGGCGCTTTGGTCAGGCGCAGCAGCTCGAAGGCGATGGTGCCGGTGTAATCCGGGTACAGGTCGACGGCTCCGCTCTTGAGCGCCGAGAAAACGATCGCGGTATTGCCCAGACCCTGCTGGTGCGTGACCGTTGCTTCGCCGGCGTTCCGCGCGGTCTGAGTCAGGATCTCGCCGAGGATGTAGGACTCGGTAAAGCGCTTCGAGCCGACATTGATGCTTTCCGCGTGGCACCACGCGCAGAGCGTGCAGAGCACCCACAGGAAGATACGCTTGCTCATGCCGGCTCCGGGGCGCCGGGGACCCGCTGGGCACGCATGAACTGCGATACGTAAGGCTCGGCAGGCCGCTCCAGCAGATCCGAAATGCTGCCGCGCTGCACGATGCGACCTTCCCGCATCATCACGATGTCTTCGGCGAAAAAACCCGCTTCGCCCATATCGTGAGTGACGATTACGACGGTCTTGGAGAGCTGCTCGAAGATCGCCTTCAGCTCGGTCTGCAGCTCGTAACGCGTCACCGGGTCGAGCGCGCCGAGCGGCTCGTCCAGAAGCAGGAGCGGCGGGTCGAGCATCAGCGCCCGCATGAGCCCGATACGCTGGCGCTGGCCGCCGGAGAGCTGCTGCGGGTAACGGCTCAGTGCATCCGCAGGAATATGCACCAGGTCGGACAGCGCCTGCAGCCGCGCGTCGATCTGCGCTTTCGGCAGCCCGAGATGGCGCGCGAGGAGCGCGACGTTCTGCGCACAGGTGAGATGCGGAAACAGTCCGCCGTCCTGGATGACGTAACCGATTTGGTGACGCAGCCCCTCGACGTTCCGGGGCGTGAGGATTGCCTCCCCGATCGTAACCAACCCGGTGTCGGGCCGCACCAGGCCGACGATCATCCGCAGCAGGGTGGATTTACCGCACCCGCTCGGTCCGATCAGCGCGGTCGTCTCAAAGCGGGCGATCTCGAGGTCGACAGGCTGCAGCGCGACCCGCGAGCCGTAACGCTTGGAGACCTTATCGAGCTTGACCAAAGCGCTGCTGGTACTCGGCGGCGGCGTCTTCGAGCGTCGTGAACACCGCCCCGTGGTCTTTCAGCGTCCTGATGAGCTTGTCGAGGATGACCATGCGATGGCCGCGCCCGATCACGAACGGGTGGAAGGTGTAGGTGATCACGCCCCACTCGAGATTCCGGTGCAGGTAGAGGAAGTCGTCGACCCAGTTGCCGAGCACCGCGTTGGCATTCATATTGCCCGGCAGTATGGTCGTCGGGGTGCGCAGGAACTCGAAGTGAGGATAGTCGTCCAGCGTCCAGCTGATCGGCATCTCGATCAGCTTCGTCTCGGCGCCGAAGACCGCTGGCTGCTCGAGCGTGATCACGTCACCCCGGCGCACGAGGTACGGCGTGTAGTCGTCGCCCATCATGCTGCTGTCGTACACGAAGCCGTGCTTCAAAAGCAGCTCGACCGAGTGCGGGCTCAGATCCCACGACGGGGAGCGATAACCCCGCGCATGGCGGCCGGTCAGCTTACGGATCAATTCGTTGGCGCGGACGAGCTCGTGCTCTTCCTGCTCGCGCGTGAGCGACGCGGGAGGCCTGTGAGTCCAGCCGTGATGGCCGATCTCGTGGCCCGCATCGGCGACGCTTCGGCACGCGTCGGGATAGCTCTCGAGGGTGTGCCCGGGGATGTACCACGAGCTCGGCACCTCGTGACGTTTCAGGAGATCGAGGATGCGCGGAACGCCGACGTGAGGTCCGAACTCCCCGCGCGAGATCGGGCCCGGCGAAGTCATCCCGCGCGC
>JAQGMV010000215.1 GCA_028292225.1 Betaproteobacteria bacterium | reverse complement strand
GACGGCACCACACCCACAGCACGCGCAGCGCGAAAGGAGCCAGCTTCGCCACGCGTGATGATCAATGAAAAAGGAAGTCGACGTTGCGACAGGAAGAAGCCGCGCGTAGGCGCGGGTCTGTAGCCTGCGCATGTTTCATGTGGAACGTTCAACGCCGTCTGCTCCCCTTTGAGCGCCGAGGACTCAGCGCTTAAGGGGAACGTTACAGTTGCTCGCCGAGCGCCGTCTGTCCCAAGTCGCGGTGATGGGATACTGTCACCGCGACTTGGGACGGTTTCGGCGGGACCGAGTGGCGCGCTTCAGTTCGGCGCGATCACCTGCAGATCTTTGACTTTGAGCTCCACGTCATCGCCATCATCGACATAGACGCAGCGGGCGCGTCCCTTTTTCGTTAGGGTTTGCACCGTCGCTTCGCGGCCGCTCGGCGTGCGAACGACGCGGCCGGGCTTTACTGCGGCGGCCGCTCGCCACTCTTTGCGAACAGCGAGTGGCGCGTGCTCGCGCAAGTGAGCCTTGATCGTCTTCGTCTCCACCTGGAGGTCCATCGTCTCGCGAAGCTTTCGCGCTGCGGCTTCGAGGTTGTCGTGCCTGTAGAGACGATCGTACTCGTCGAGGACAGGGCGCCAGGCGAGCACGGTGGCGTCTTTGCGCGTCGATGCCGCTAGGTCTGAGTTCTTTTTCATCGCCTGCCGCCGGACCGTTTCGACGTCGACGACAGGGCCCAGGACTCGGTCCATGTTGCCGGCATAGCGCATGAGGCTCTGGAGGGCTAGAGCGAGATCGCGTTCAGCACGAAGACGCCGCTCCGCAGTCGGTTCTCCGCGGAGATCTTCCAGGCATTCGGTGACGTTCAGAAACTCGAACAGTAGCAGCGCAGCGGAAATGACGCGGAAGGTCTCGAGCCCGACGGCCTTCGCTGGCTGGTGAATTACACCACCAGCCTCTTCCACGCGGTCGTAACGATCGCCGCGCGATGGGTCCCACTTATACGCAAGATCCGCGTACGGGCGCTTGAGCCGACTCTCAGCAACGACTTGCGTGGCTACATAGACCGCCCTGAAAGATCGAGTAAGCGGCTGCCGGAATGCAGGATGAAGAAACGCAAACTCATCGGGCGTAGCCACGTCGTCACAGCTCCTGTGATTGATCGAGCATGTCGCGTTCGGCGCCCGCAGGCGCCCCCGGCTCAAGTCGACGATGAAACGCCTCCACGACATCGGCGGGCAGGGAGTCGAGCAGCGCCTGGAGCTCGACCGTGTAGCGCTCGCCGTTCACACCTAGCTTGGTGAGGAATGCGGCGTCCTCCAGTTTCAGCAGAGCACGCTTGGCCTCCACGCCGGGCGTCGCTTCGAGTAGGCCAGCCAAGCGCGAATGGCGACCCAGGATGAACGCCGCGCCGGCCAGCACGCGACCATTCCAAACGGGAGCGATCTGCTCGACGGGTACAAGGCTTCCGTCCCTCTCCGCGAGTTCGCGCTCGAGCATGTCCGCTTTGAGCCGCGTGTAGCGATCGTTCTGTGTCTCCCGTGACACTTTTCTTACCTCGCGCTCCGCGTACCACGCGAATACGCGCGCCACATCGTATTCGTGCGACTCGCCGCGCTCGCCGCGGTGCTCAATTGGCATACCTTGCTCCTGCCAGTCGGTGAGGGCGCGCTCTGATGTGTCGAGCAACTCCGCGAGACGGGCCTTATTTACGAGGCGGCTCATGAGCTCGCCTGTCCACCAGTACCAGCCTGCAACCGATTCAAAAGCTCTGCCGTCTCTTCTCGGGCCATAAGCGTATGAGCCACGTCGGTCCAGGCACTGATGGCGGCGATGTCGTATACCTCTTGCGAGCTTTGTTGGTCCCACTCCGGAAGCGGGAACGCGATCTTCTCCTCCCATTCGGTGAGCGTTGCTTCCGTAACCCCGAAATTGCGGGCGAGATCGCCCTTAGAAACGACGTCACGCATTGAGAAAGCTCCCACCAGTCAACAGTCTTTGAAGGAAGGAAGTGCCGTCCGATGTGGTGAAACTAGAGGCGAAAGGGGGTGTTTTTGCGCGTAAGCTCAAAGTGCTGGGGAAGGACCCGTGAAATCTATAAGGGTGAGGGCATGCACCCGTCGAGCCTTTGATCATCGAGGTAGCGAGCTTCGTGGCTGGTCCGTGCCCGCCGTCGTGAGTGCGTTGGTGATCGCACCACCGCACGTCATACACTGCCCGCCCCTGGCCACCACCCACGGCCTCCACTCCTCTCGCCCCATCATGTGACATACCTCCCTGATCCGAATGCTGTGAACGTGGGAACGGCATGGGAACCATCGATTGCCCCGTGGTTCCCACGGCAAGTCCTTGATTATTTTTTACTTGTGAATGATGGGAATCATGGGAGGGATAAAAACGAGATGCACGCACGCGCGTGCGCGCCCGTGCCTGCATGCCCGCACGCGCTCGTGAGTGTGCGCGCCCGCACGTGTAGGGTTTAAAAACATGGTTCCCATGGTTCCCATACGCTTTAGGTTCAACAAGTTGCAGCGTGGAGCATGGTTCCCATGATGGTTCCCAAGATGATTCGACGGTTCCCACGTCAAGCTGCGCGCGCGCAGCACAAGCCGGGCTCGCGCGCCCGGTGAACGTGTAATTACCAGCCCGCCGCATCGCCGTGCCCCTCAAGTCCCTGCTCGCCTGCGCTACGGCTACGCCGGCCCCGCAGGTATTGCTGCATGGATTCGCGGAACACAGCGATTCCTTCATCCCTCCACTGATTTTCGTCGCGATCCTCGGGACGAACGCCCATCTCAAAGATTGCCTTCTGTTTCAACAGCGATCGTACGAGCGTGCGCTCCTCCGGACGATCTGGATCGATAACGCGTGCCTTCCTGACGTGGCGCACACCATTCATCGCTGCGAGCTCGGTCGAGAAGCGATTCTCGGGAAGCGGATTGCGGTGCCCCACACGCGGGCACCACGCCAAGTACAGCGCGTAGCAGTCTTGCATCAGGCACGGGCCATACGGCACGTTCCCGATCTCTCCACTCTTCAGTTGCACCTGAAAGTACTGCACAGAGTTGTAGCTCTGCTCGATCAATTCTTCCTTGGCCAAGGTGAGCAAAGGTTGTGTGCTTTCTTTGAACTCGCCTAGCGGCAGGTTCATAAGGTAGTAATAGAACGCCGCAGCACCTCCGGCCTCGAGCTCAGCCGCTACATCCTTGTAGTAGGCGGCCGGCAGCGCCCCAGGAGTGCGGATCACGGTGTATCGGCGATCGCGCGGAGACAGTTGCAGCGCGTGTAGGTCGTTCGTGAGAAAAACCATGTTCATGTGGTTTTGCTCGTATCGCGCCGGCAAGTACTTCTCCGTGATCGGCAGAAACGGCTCGGTGATGTAATTCTTCAAGCGCCCTACATGGTGCTTCATCTCCGCGCGGGATATCACTTCGTTCGCGACGATGAAGAGCTTCCGGCTGATCCAAGCGTTGTAGGGTGACTCTAGCTCCGCCTGTGTGATGAGGCCCGCGTACTCGCCGTATATTTCCTGCATCGCCCTGAAAAACAGGTTCTTCCCTGTACCTTCGGCAGCGCCGTGCATCACGATCGCGGTCTGCATTTTCGCGCCCGGATGCTGCAGCGGGTATGCAAGCCAGCGCAGCACCCAATCCAAGATCGGACAGTGGTCCTGCTCAGCTTCTCCGCACAAGTATTGGAGGAGCTGCAGAATCTTCAGATAACTGCCGTCCGGGCACGGTTTCATCGGCATCCCATTGAAGAGATTGATGCACTCCGCTGAGCACGTGCTACCCGGGTCGAAAACGACCTGGTCGGCGTTTACTGTGCGCCTGCCTGGACTCCGTAGCCACGCGTTCACGGCAGCGTCACCCGAATCAATCTTGACGGCCGAGAGCTTAACGATCTGGCGATACTCCGCGTCCCACAGCGTGTCGGTCGGATAGATGAGCGTGTAACGCGAAAGCCTGGCCCAGTCGATCGCTCGCGGCGGTGGCTTGTCCTTGTCCGCACCCGCTTTCGCCTTGCGCTTTTTCGTCTCCTGGAGGCGCTCGTCGACCATTTTCTGAACTTGGGCCGAGAGTTCGTAGCGCGAGATCTCGGCGCCGAGCTGCGCACGCACGGCCTCCAGACCTTCCGCGTTGTGCAGATCGTTGAAATCGGTGAGCTTGTCGACGAGGTCCGGCTCCGCCGGCAGGATCAGGGGCCGATCGCGGAAGCGTGGATATACCACCGTCGCGTTCCCCGCCGCCGCCGCGGCGCGATGCGCGTAGGTTCGCCCGGCGTTCTGCCGGGACAGCATGTGCGTGCGCTCGTTGTAGCGCAGCGCACCGACAATTCCCTGCACGCCGTCCGCATCGGCCACATACTCCGCGCTCACCAAGCCGGGCCCGTGCTTCGTGTTCAGCGCGCGCTCATGAACGGGAGGAAGCACAATATCCGCCGCGCCGTAGTTCTCGCGCAGCAGCTTGTTGAGACTCGAGACGAGGTAAGCATCGTCATCGGCGCAAATGAGGAACGCGTTCTTTGGATAGACCTTGCGCAGGATCTCGGCCACGCGCGGCAGGTTGCCCGCGTTGAACCCGACGAACACCGCATGATTGCCCGTCGCCATGCGCAGCGTCAGACCGGTAGCAAGGCCCTCGGTGACCAGAACGAGCTCTCCTGCCTTCGGCGCCGCACCCAGCCGGCAGGCAGCGCCCTCCATGCTGACGCCCTTATTAAATCGCTTGGTGCCGTCCGGCGCGATCTTCTGCAGCCCGACGAACCGCCGAGGACCGGTGTAGTTTTCCTCCGCCTGCTTATCGAGCGCGATGTCGTAGCGGATCATCGGCACGAGCACCGTGCCGTCCGCCCGCGCGTAACGTATGCCCGCCTCGTGTTGCACCCCTTTGCGGTCGAGGTAGGTCTCCACACCTTCGGGCTTGGTCTTGCTGCCGTCCTTCCACTGCTGCACGCCGCGCCGGGACGCATGCAGCTCCCGCTCGGCGCGCTTCTCCCGCTCGCGCGCGTCGAGCTGGTCCCGTGACGCCCGGATGCGGTCGCGCTCGAGCTCGTCGAGCCCGGTCCAGTCCGTCTGGACCTTGGACGCGTCGATCTCGCCCCACATCCCGTATGCTCCCGCGATGTAGCGGTTGCCGTTGCAAGAGACGAATTCGTACAGGCGGTACCAAGCTTTGCTCTTCGGCCCAAATCTGACGATGCGGTCAGTATTAAGCCGTGGATGTCCCGGCGGGAAATCGGGCATTCCTGCCCCGCGCATTTGCGCGATGGCCTGCTCAAGCGTCGTCACCTTCCTACCCGCCGACGCGGCCCGCTTTACGCGCCTCAATTAGCGTGCTCACGAGCTCCCGGATTTCATCGTCAGTTCGCCCGGCGATGCGCGCATCAATGACGGCGGCGACCTCGTCCTCCGGCCATGCAGAGGCTTTCATGCCCATGCGCACAGGCGGCGGGAACACGCCGCGCTTGATGTCGACGTAGACCGAAGCGTGCGAACGGCCGTAAGCCTTCATGACCGCGGGCTTGCGCAGCATGTGCCGTAATGTCGTCATGTCTCGAACATCCTGTCGTGAGAGAAATCAGACAGGACAATACGGGAAAGAACGCGCTTTCAGAATCGGTTATTTTGGTGCGAGTTCACCTGAAAATCCCCAATAACATTTCGACCGTCGCGAGGAGCGAAACTCGATCTGAGGAACCTCGAAGTTGATAGCCGCGAGAGGGGAGGCGGTATAGCCCAGGCGATGATCGGAGAGATCATGCCAAATGCAAATGGGGATTTTTTCTCGTACTTACTGAAAAATCCCCCGGATTCACCCTGCCGCTAGTCGTCCAGTGCGTTCTTCACGGACCTAACATCGGGTTCTTTGCCGGTGACAGCCGCGACAACCGCTTGCCATTGAACAACCGTTGGCTGCAGCTCTACATTAAAACTCCGCTCGATTTCTGAAAGGTCGTGCCTAACGCGTCTCACATAGTCGAGCCAGGAAGCTTTCTGGCTCTTCAGCGATGCAACGTCTGCCAGCCCATCGGTCCCGCTGAATTCTTCGAGCGCAGTTGCCAAGGCTTGCAGCACCTCATGAGTGCGCGGTTGATTATCACTCCTTGCGGTCGGACCGTTTGCATCAAACAAAGAAGTCGCCAGCCGCGGCTTCAGAAACCGGCATTCCCAAGCGGCGATTAGTTCGGCAGCATTCTTCAGGTGCCCCGCGGCCGTTGAAGCACGCGATCGGTCGTTTTTATGTTGTCGCCGGAGTTGAGTTTTGCAGGTCGGTCGCTCGACTGTCCCTGTGATATGCAGGCCCAGCTCGGCCGGATTCAGGAACGACCACATGAGGCCGGCGTCGAAAACCGCCGTATACACGCAGGTCTCCTCGACGGCCTCTGGATGAGCACGAATCAGCGTTGTCGTGGCGCTCTTCCAGTAGGCCGCGAGCGCTGCCGAGTGCAACAACGCGTCGGCAATCCGCTTGAGATCGTCGCTTGCTTTGGACTGATAGGAGCGCCACCACGGGGCGAGAACAGACGGCGTCGGCGCTTTTTGAACGCTCACGTCAGCATCCTTTCCTTGCTGCCTTCATCGTGGGACTGAGCCAGGCGGGTGAAGGTGGCCCGCTTTTCGCGCCGTCGCGCTAGGCTCAGGAACAACATCTTACCGCGGGAGGCACCGGCTCCCGCTGCCAACTGCCGGCAGGAACGTGGCACACGTCCTGCGCAACACTACACTGCCATCCATTCGTCGTAGGTGCCCACTAAGGACTGGCGGGAGTGCCGATCTGCGAGATATCCGACTTTCTCAGTCATCACCCGCAGAGCCTGAAGGCCCGGGCCGCCCGGCGGCGCCATATGGTTGAACGCATCGTGGGCCAATGCACACATGGAGAGAGCGAGCGTGGAAATCCCCGCGAGATCCTCGAGCACGCTTGGCGCCCGCGAGGTCCAGTGCGCGAACTCAATACCGATGCGGAGTGCATCCACACCCGGGATCCGCGCAACCATTGCGTCATCACGTGCGAGATCATTGACCGGTACGCGCAAAGCCTCGCCTGCTGAATCCTGCAGCAGGACAATGCCGCTCTCGAAAACGATGCCGGCGTATGTAAGCGTAGGCTCGGAGCTGCTGCTCTGGGAAGGCCGCATCTTCAAAAACTCCACAAGCCTCTTGTGGAGCTCCGCGCCGAAGCAATCCAGGTCGTTCTCGGCTTCCGCTGTGAGCTTCAATCCGAGGTCGTTCAAACACAGACCGAGTGACGCGGCGGTCGGATTGCGCACGAGCTCGTCAAAATAGCGTTGGGCGCACTGCTCAATCGCCGTGGCGTTGTCGGCCACTCCCCTGTTATCGAGGCTGCGCGGCGCAGCGCTCCGCGCATCCACCAGGTGCTCGATCGCCTCGGAGGCATGCAGGCGACCTTTGTCCGCAAGGGCCTCGAGCGTAACCGTGAACGACTTGAGATCGTCGCAATTGTCTCCCACAAGCGCGCACTGCTGAGCTACAGCCTGCAGAAGCGCATCGGTCTCATTGAGGTGGAACTCCGCCTGGTCAAGCGCGCGGCTGGTGTCGCGCCGGGGAGGTTCTGCGGCTAAGCCGTTGGAGCTAGTACGTTTTCCGAGTTCGGCTTCAGTTGAAGCGCACTTACAATTGTCGATAGCCATGGCGTGAACATTCCTTGATGTTCGCGGTGTGGTCAGGCCGGTGGGACCGTGCTGGTAACACGCCCGCCGGCCGCCTTCACTCCGCGTTGTTTCGAATGGGTCGTCGGAAACTGCGGGAAGCGCTGGAAGGGTTACGGCGGGTGGTGCGTCATAGCGTCAGCTCCTTGAGGCTTACTGTTGAGATCGAGCCGGACCCGGTGCTGGTAACACCGCTTTCGGCCGCTGTGCCGGGTATCCGCCGGCGCCGGTTGCTCCAAACGCCTATTGCGGAGTCGGGCTCAACTTCCGGATCAACGCCTCATGCTCGTCAGCGTGGACTCGGAAAGCTACCTGCTCGTCGTGTGAAAGTTCGGCGTCAGATGCCGCGAGGCGCCGCCAGATCGCGGCCTCCGGTGCAATCGCCCCGCGTAGCAGGCCGATCTCACTCTCGCTCAGGTCGATCATCATTTCGCGTGCTCCTTTTTCGCGCGCAGCGGGATGACGTCGCCGCGCTTCGGGGATTCGCAGAATCGCGCCCACTCCGTCATCAGTGCGCGCCGTTTGTCGAAGAGATCGCCACGGCGATATGCGGCCTCCGTTTGATCGCCGACGACGTGCGCGAGCGCTGCCTCGCAGACCTCCCGGGCGTAGTTGGTGCGCTCGGCGGCCCAGTCGCGGAAGGTGCTTCTAAATCCATGAACCGTAAGATCGCCGCGGTCCATGCGCTCTAGCAGCGCAAGCATGCCGTTAACCGACAGTGGCTGCCCTCGCTTGCCGCCGGGGAAGATGATATCGCCGTCCCGCAGAGCCTCCATAGCCTTGATCACCGTGACAGCGCGAGGGGACAACGGCACCCGGTGCTCACGATGCGCCTTCATCCGCGCCGCCGGGATGGTCCAGACGGCGGCAGCGGTGTCGACCTCGGTCCAGCGCGCCCCACGCGCGTCGGCGGTCCTGGTGGCCGTGAGTATCACGAGTTCGAGCGCGCGCGCCGCGACGCCCGCCTGGGCGCGTAGGGCGACCAGAAAATCGCCGATCTCATTGAAGGGCAGTGCGGCGTGGTGTTTTACCCGCTTGCGCTTCTCGATCTTAGGCAGCAGGTTCTCGAGGTGGCCCTTCCAGCGCGCCGGGTTCTCGCCGCTGCGGTAACCGCGTGAGCTCGCCCAATCCAATACGGCCTCTATACGGGAGCGGACCCGGGTAGCTGTTTCGTGCTTCGTCTTCCAAATCGGATCGAGGGCCTTGAGCACGAGCCCGGTGTCGACCGACTGAACCGGCATCGCGCCGAATTCTGGAAAGGCGTAAGCGGTCAGGGTATTCGTCCACTGATCGCCGTGCTTCCCGTTCTTCCAGCTGGCGCGGTGCGCGTCGACGTAGCTCTCGGCGCATTTCTTGAACAGGACGGCCTTTGCGGCGTCTACGGCGTGCTGCGCGCGGCGCTGGTCGCGCACAGTGACAGGATCCAGCTTGTCGGCGAGCAGGCGCCGGTACTCGGCGGCGCGCTCGCGTGCGGCGACGATCGACAGCGCCAAGAGCGAGCCGAGCCCCATCTCGACGTGATCGCGCGCATGCTGCGCAGTTTTCGGACGCCCCCGGAGTGTGTAACGGAAAACCCATGAGCCTACTGCCCCGCCCTGCAGGTAAAGGTTGCCGCCGTCGTTGTGATAGCCTGCGACGTGCCTCAGCTTCTGAACCTGCTTCGCCGACAGTTTGTTGATCGCCCTCGCCATGTCTCCGCCGAACTGTATACCCGCTGGCCTACCCACATTTCAGCGTCAGATAGTGCGGGACCAGTTCGGACAAGTCAAGACGACGTTTTGGGAGCTTTCAGAGGTAAAACAGGGGTTTGCGAGACACAATCAGACGGGGTTAGACGAGTAGTGCAAGGATACCGCCTCCGCCACGAGCTGCAGCCCGTCACGTGCGGGCCGTTAACGCGTGACGATCCGGTCGCCGCGGCGGTCGAATGCCCATGCGATCCCGTGTGTGAGGCCGAGCACCACCATGGCGACGGCGCTGAGCGCTGCGAAAATCATCAGGCCGTGCTCGTTCTCGGTCACGAACGTCAGCACTGCGGCGCAGCAGAATATGACGGTAGAAACGGTCCACCCTACGCCTCTGACGATTGTGGCCACGCGCCTCAAGCGCATGCAATCAACCCACGCCATGCATTTCCTCCCGATTGTTGCTCGCCATGGGCAGCGCGTTGCAGGAAACGATGTTGGCACAAATCGAAAGGACTGTAGAGTGAAGTTGTCACTGCACACGCCACGCCCACAGTGTAGGCCCGGTTTCCTGCTCGTCCTTCTCGGCGCACTGTCCGGCTGCGCGAGCGTCCCGGGCGAAACGCTCGCGCCCTGGGGACTGCGGCGCGACGTGAGCGCGCGCGTGCTCGCGCAGGCCGGCCAGGCAAATCCGGGCTGCAGGAGCCCGCGCATCGCCGATACCGAGGTTCTGGAGTTGCACGGCGGCGGCACTGTCGCCCTCGAGCGTTGGGTCGTGGATCAGTGCGGGACCCGGGCGAACTACCTCGTGACTTTCCCGTCCGGAACGAAGGCGCCGACCGTGGTCGTAAAACCCGAATAAAGCCCGGATTACGTTTGTTAATGACTTTTCGCGGCGACTTGCGCTGTGAACTTAATGATTTCGCACCAGTTTCATTGAAACTTAGAGGGTTGTTCTATAGTCTTACCCCACATGGTTTCGACATAAAGGAGGGAAACTTTCATGCAACCTGAACTGCACCCACGCAGCACATATTCAGCCCCGATCGCAATCGGCACGGAGCAGCAGCGCGTCCTGCGCAACACTTACCTGCTTCTCGCGGTGACGATGATCCCCACGATCATCGGCGCGATGATCGGGATGAGTACCACAGCCATAGTCATGCAGCATCCGATCGTGACCTCGCTGGTGATGCTCGCCGCCGTGATCGGCCTTCAGTTCGCCATCGTCGCAAACCGCAACAGCGGCCTGGGCATAGCCCTCCTGCTGCTGATGACCTTCATCCTCGGCTGGTGGCTCGGGCCGCTGCTCACGGTGGCGCTGGCGCTCCGGAACGGACCTCAGCTCGTCGGCTTCGCCGCCGCCGGCACCGGCGTGATCTTCTTCGTGATGGCGACGATCGCGACGACGACCAAGCGCGACTTTTCATTCATGGGCAAGTTCCTGTTCGTCGGCATGATCGCGCTGCTGATCGCGATGGTCGCGAACATGTTCCTGCAGATCCCGGCACTCGCGCTGACGATCTCCACGCTCGTGATCGTGGTGTTCTCGCTGTTCCTGCTGCACGACGTGAGCCGCATCGTGAACGGCGGAGAAACGAATTACATCGTCGCGACCACCGGCGTCTACATGAGCCTCTTCAACATTTTCGCGAACCTGCTCCAGCTCCTGATGGCGCTGACCGGCCAGCGGGACTGACCTCACGCACGCAGCATGAAAAAAGGGCGCTTCGGCGCCCTTTTTCTTTGGCACGAACCCGTGCCTGTCACGCATCCCGAACGAACAGCGCGATCGACTCCACGTGCGCGGTGTGCGGGAACATGTTCACGACGCCCGCGGCTTTGAGCGCATAGCCTTTTTCATTCACGAGCACGGCCGCGTCACGGGCAAGCGTCGAGGCGTTGCACGAGACATAGACGATCCGTCGCAGGCCTTCGGCTCCGAGCGCTTTGACGAGCTCGATCGCCCCGTCGCGCGGAGGATCGATCAGCATGCGGTCGAAGCGGCCGAAGCCCGCGAGGCGCTCCGCATCGATCTCGAAGATGTTCATCGACCGGAACTGGGCCCGCGCGCCGAGGCCGTTGCGCTCGGCATTGCTTTTCGCGCGCGCGACCAGCGCATCGCTGCCTTCGACCCCGAGCACTTCGGCCCCCAGACGCGCGATCGGCAGCGAAAAATTGCCCAGGCCGCAGAACATATCCGCCACGCGCTCGCCGGGCTCCGGCGCGAGCAGCGAAAGCGCCCTGCGCACGAGCACGCGGTTCACCGCGTGGTTCACCTGGGTAAAGTCGGTCGGCTCGAAGTAGATCCTGACGTCGAACTCGGGCAGGACATAATGCAGATCAGCGGCGGCCGCCGGATGGAAAGGCGTGATCGTCTGCGGGCCGCCTGGCTGGAGGTACAGATGGACCCGATGCCGGTCGGCAAAAGCCCTCAGCAGCGCTTCGTCGGCTGCGGTCGGAGGCTCGAGCACGCGCAGTACCAGGACGTCAGCGCCTTCGCCGACCGCAAGCTCGATCTGCGGCAGGCGGTGCCGGATCGTCAGCGCGCCGACGAGCTCGCGCAGCAGGGGAAGCAGCGCCGAGATCCGTGCGGGCACCACCTCGCAGCTCGTCATGTCGGCGACAAAGCTGCTGCGCTTCTCGTGGAAGCCCACGAGCACGCCCCCTTTCTTCTCTACATACCGCGAGGTGAAGCGCGCGCGGTGCCGGTACTCCCACGCTGGCCCCTGTATGGGCGCCAGTATTTCCTCCGCCTCGACTTTACCGATGTGCCGGAGCGCGTCTTCGAGCACGCGCTGCTTGGCCGCGACCTGGGTCGGGAAATCGATGTGCTGGAGCGCGCAGCCGCCGCAAACGCCGAAGTAAACGCAGCGCGGCGTCGTGCGTGACGACGAGGCCTCGAGCACGGTCTGCGCGTGACCGATCTCGAAATTGGGTTTCTTGCGGAAGATCGACGCGGTGACGAGTTCGCCGGGCAGCGCGCCTTCGATGAAGATCGTCTTGCCGTCGCGCCGGGCGATGCCGCGGCCCTCCTGGTCGAGCGATTCGATACGCAGCGGCGCGGCAGCCGCATGTACTTCGGTTTTTTGCACGTGATGGGGGGATCGTTGCTGCGGCGCGCATCGCGCCGCGATTCAGGCGGTCTGCCAGTGGGACAGGAATTCCTGCCAGTGAGGCTCGGTGCTGCGTTGGAGCACCGCGCGCACGAGATCGCACTGCGCCCGGTGCTGGTCGGCGGTGATCGAGCCTCGCATCGCCTGAAATCGCAGGAACACGAGGTAGGTATTGACGACGTCGGTCTCGCAGTAGTTCCGGATGTCCGCGAGCTTTCCCGCCTGGTACGCGTCCCACACCTGCGAGCCGTCCATGCCGAGCTTGCCGGGAAGCCCGAGCAACTGCGCGATCTCGTCGAGCGGTGCAACGGCCCGCCCCTGGTAGAGGGAGAGCAGATCCATGACGTCGCAATGACGCATGTGATAGCGGCTGATGTAGTTGTTGTAGCGGAACTCGCGGTCGTCGTCGCCGGTATCCCAATACCGCGGCGCGCGCACCGAATGGATCATCCCCCGGTAGTGCAGCACCGGAAGGTCGAAACCCGAACCGTTCCACGACACGAGCTGCGGTGTGTATTTCTCGATACCGTCGAAAAAGCGCTGGATGATCTCGCCTTCGCTTTCGGTGCCCGCGCCGATCGACCAGACCTTGAAAGCATCGCGGTCCGAGAGCGCACACGAGATCGCGACCACGCGCTGCAGGTGCAGGGGCAGAAAATCGTGACCGGTCTTCTGGCGGCGAAGCTGAAAAGCCATCGCGGCGACGTCCGCGTCGGGCACGTCAGCGTCTACGCCGTGGAGCTTGCGTATGCCCGGGACGTCGGGAACCGTCTCGATATCGAAGACGAGTACGGGGCTCACTACTTTTTGACCCAGGCGCCGCTCGCGTTCTGGTAGTACCAGCCCGGCTGCGCTTTGTCGATCCAGCGCTGGGCGAACGTCGCGCGAATATCGCTCTCCCACTCCGGCTTTCCGTTCGCGCGCGCGATCTCGCGATAAAGAGCCGCGCGGTCCTGGTTTTCGGCCGCGACGAGCGCATTGACCTGGGCGCGCTGGGCGAGGGGGACGGCGTTCGCGTCGCGCAGCGCGACGTTGCCGTCACGGGTGAGGCCGACCGCCCCGCTCGCGTACAACGGCTGGAGCTGCCCGTGGCGATCCTGCATGCTGCGCTGGAGCGCGGCGATGGCAGGCGTGTTGATTTCGAGGTTGGCCTGTGCGGCCGCGAAACCTGCAACGGCGAGCAGGAGCACGAGCAGGGCGGCGCGCAGCGCGCCGAGGCGGGTCATCATAGGGTCCTTCACGGGGTTCCCGCCGGCTTGTCGGTCTTCGGCTTCACGGCGTCGGGTTTGAGCTGCCAGACTTCGTCGATGATGCGGTCCGCAGCCCGTTCGGCGGCCGCGGCCGGAAAATAAATGTTGATGGTGACGCAACCGGCGAGCATGCACGCCAGAGTAACGCCCACGATCTTCCACCCTGCCCTGCCTGTCATCCGCGCTGCACTCCGGAATTTCTACTTCACTATGGGCTTAACGTTTTCCTGCGTGATCCGTTTCAGTCTATCGACGAGCTCACCCCAACTGACGCTGCGATTGTAGCCGATGACCGAAATCGCCGGGATTCCGCCGCCCTTCACGATGACGTAACCCTGAGGCGCTTTCTCGACGCCGTCCATTTCACACACGCCGTTCCGAAGGCGGCAGGACAGGCCGATGCGGTCGTAACCGAACTGCTCGAAAAAGCGCAGGAAACTGCGCTGTATCGCCGCGGCGGCGCCTGCCCCGCCGAGCGCCGAGATGTTCTGCACCGCCCGCTGGCTGATCTTGCGCGGGTAAGTTCCCGCGCTGCTCGCGAGCTGCGCGTCGAAACGCACAGGCTGCCAGTCGGAGAGCTCGAGGCCGCTCACCCGTGCGTCGATGCGGCCGGTGATCGTGCCGAAGTCGAACGCGCGAGTGAGCAGCTCGAGGTCTAGGCCCTTCATCTCGAGGTCCGCCTGCAGCCGCGGCGCCCGGCCGAAAGGCTCGGCGAGCTGCACGTTCGCCGCCGTCACGGTGCCGTCGAAGAGCTTGATCACGAGCGCGCCGTCCATCGCGAGGATCTGCCCGCGGTAACGCAGCTCCGGAATCACACCCGAAACCGATCCATACATGGTCGGCATCCCGAGCGCCTGGGTGAGCTGCGTCATCGAGATCGGCTCGACCTGACCGCTGAAGCGCCAGCGCCAGCCGTCGTCGGTCGCGCCCGCGGCAAAATCGCGAAGTTGAACGGCGCCGTCGAATACCGGCACTCGCATCGCGCTGATGCCGACGCCGGTGCCTCGCAGGCGCAAGGGAATCCGGGTCGCGCCCAGCGGCACCTTCAGGAATTCGGCGCCTTTGAGCGTGAGCTCGCCGGTCGTCACCTCGCCTCGCCGCCACGGAATGCGTCCGCTCGCGCCGAAGAGGGCGAAGCGTCGGCGTTCGCGATCTTCGAACGACACGCCGCGAAGCTCGACCTCCGCGGACAGCAAGCCGTCGCCGTCCGCGACGACGGCGAAGCCGAGCTCGCCGTCGCCGCGCAGATCGGACAGCACGGTCTGCTGAAGCAGCGGCTTGAGTATCTGATCGTACGCGGACGCGATGCCGACGGCTGAAGTCCGCGCTTCGGCGTATCGCACCGCTCCGCTGGCGTGATCCCACACGCCTTTCAAATCAATCGTCCCGATCCGCGGAAACACGAGGGTACCGCCGCTGACTTCGGTTACGCCCCGACTCGTCACGCCTTCGAGGTCGAGCTGCTGACCTGCGCCCGAAAGAAAGACCGGTTGCCAGAAGACCTCGCCCGCGCGCCATCCGACGCGCGCTCGCCAGCGCCACGCGTCAGCTTTCGATTCGGCATCGAGCTCGACCGTCCCGGCGATTTTTTCCCCGGCGTGCAGGCCGCTCGAGTCGGCGAAGCCGATGCCGTCGAGTTGCACCCGGGCTTTGACGACCGATCCGCGGAGGTCGATCGTGCCTGTCGCACGACCTGTGGTCAGCTTCGGTGCGGAGGACGGCAGCAGCGCAGTAAAGCGCTCGAGCCTCACATTGACGAGCCTGGCGGCGATCGCGGTCTGGGCGCCGGCCACACGGCCGGTCACCTGCCAGGTCTCGTCCGCGGCGGGTTTCAGCTCCAACGCGAGGTCGCCGCTGCCGGTCGTATACGAAAAGCTCAGCGGTATCTTCTCGCCGACGTCGAGCACGCCGCGGGTGCAGCTCATGCGAGGCCCGGACGTCTGCAGATCGGCGCACGTGAGGCTCACCTTGCGCCAGTCGCGCCCTGCGACAGTCAGACGGTCGATCCGCAGCGTGAGCTCGCGCAATCCGGGACCGGAAAGACTCGCGCGCACCGAACGCGCCGAGAAAGCGGGCGCTTTGATGTCGTCTATGTCGAGGGAGATCTCTTTCGCATGCGCGAGCCACGCGGTCCCCGCCATCGCGCCCGCCGCGAATGTGGCCGCCGCAATGGCGACGCGCCGCACTACCAAATTACGCAGGGAATACGCCGGTCGAGAGATAGCGATCGCCGCGGTCGCAGATGATGACGACGATCACCGCGTTCTCGGTCTCTTTCGAGACCTCGAGCGCCGACCACATCGCGCCGCCCGACGAGATGCCCGCGAATATGCCTTCTTC
>JAQGMV010000213.1 GCA_028292225.1 Betaproteobacteria bacterium | reverse complement strand
CGGCGAATTTTTTGTACATCTCGAGCTCGGTGATCGCTTCCGGAAAGATCATGTCGGCGCCGGCCTCGACGCACGCGCACGCGCGGTCGATCGCGGCCTGCAGCCCCTCGACCGCGAGCGCGTCGGTGCGCGCCATGATGACGAAGCTCTGGTCGGTCTTCGCGTCGGCGGCCGCCTTGATCCGGTCGACCATCTCGTCCTTGCTGACGATTTCCTTGTTCGGCCGATGCCCGCAGCGCTTCTGCTGCACCTGGTCTTCGATGTGCATCGCGGCCGCACCCATCTTGATCAGCGACTTGACCGCCCGCCCGATGTTGAATGCGCCGCCCCAGCCGGTGTCGACGTCGACGAGCAGCGGCAGGCTGCACACGTCGGTGATACGGCGAATGTCGGTGAGCACGTCGTCGAGCGTGCTGATGCCCAGGTCGGGAAGGCCGAGCGAACCCGCGGCGACACCGCCGCCGGACAGATAGATCGCGCGAAAACCGACACGCTCGGCGAGGCGCGCCGCGTAGGCGTTGATGGTCCCGGCGATCTGGAGCGGTTTTTCCTGCGCGACGGCTTGACGAAAGCGCGCGCCTGGGGAGGCCAGCGTGACGCCGGCAGTCGAAGACAAGTCAGTCATAGTATGGACTCGATCAGGGAAATAATGGATTGAAAAACGGCGGGAAAGATAGCATGCGCGGACATTCTTCCGCTATCGCCGGTGCGGTGGCATAATTCGCCGCAGCTCTCACGATCCGGACTTCAAGACCCCCACACCGATGGCGAAGAAAACCAGCAGCGACGAAGACGGCCGCCTCTCAGGCACGCAAAGTATAGAACGCGCTCTGACCCTCATGCGCGAAATCGCGGCACACAATCGCACCGGCTCGCGGCTGCTCGATCTGGCCAGCCGTACCGGTTTGCAGCGCCCGACCGTGCACCGCATGCTGAAGTGCCTCACGCTCGAGGACATGGTGCAGCAGGACCCGGAGACGCACCGCTACTTTCTCGGTCCGATGGTGTTCGAGCTCGGGCTGACCGCGGCGCCGCGCTTCAACCTGCGCGAGATCTGCCATCCGGCGATGGGCCGGATCGCCGACGCAACCGGCGACACGGTGTTTCTCACTCAGCGCAGCGGCCTCGATTCGGTGTGCGTCGATCGCCAGGAAGGCACGTTCCCGATCAAAACCTTCACGCTCGAGATCGGCATGCGCCGGCCGCTGGGCGTGGGCACCGGCAGCCTCGCCATCCTCTCCGCGCTCTCCGAAGAAGAGGTGAAACACGTCATCGCGAGCATCACGCCACGCCTTCCCGAATACGGCCTGACTCCGACGAGCCTGCTCGCACAGGTGAAACGGGCGCAAAAGCTCGGCTTCGCGGTGCGCGAGATGCCGACGCTCGCAGGCGTGCGATCGGTCGGCCAGGCGCTGCACAACCAGAGCGGGATCGCTTTCGCCGCGCTGTCGGTGTCCGCGATATCGAGCCGCATGAGTGAGAAGCGCGTGACCGAGCTCGCAACGCTGCTGAAGAACGAAATCCGTCTGGTCGAGAAGCAGCTCGCCAACGGCGCGGATCGCCGATAAAGGTTCACGCTGCTACGCGGCGCCCCGCTTATGCGGCTATCGCCGGGTTCGACGCCATGGAGCCGTGGAAACCCCGAAATGACGACGCGACGACTCCACGCTCTCTTTCTGGTCGCGACCGCCGCAGCCAGCGCGGCCGCCGTCGCACAGACGTATCCCGCGAAGCCCCTGCGCCTGGTCGTGCCGTATACGCCCGGCGCGAGCAACGACACGCTGTCGCGAGCCACCGCGCAGAGCATGGCGCCGATCCTCGGGCAGGGTATCGTCATCGACAACCGGCCCGGTGCGGGCGGCATGATCGGTGCGGAAAACGTCGCGCGTGCCGAGCCTGACGGCTATACGATCCTCAACGTGCAGGCCTCTTTCGCGACGAACGTCGCTATTCGCGCGAAGATGCCGTATGACGTTTTCAGGGATTTCGCCTATATCGGGATGATGACCAGGAGTCCGATGATCGTCGTGGTGCACCCGTCGCTGCCGGTCAGAAGCGTGAAGGAGCTCGTCGTGCTCGCGAAAAGGCGCCCCGGAGAGCTCAACTATGGCTCTTCCGGGACCGGCGGCAGCAATCATCTGGCGACTGAGCTGTTTGCAAAAGCAGCGGGCATCAGAATCGTGCACGTGCCTTACAAGAGCATCGGTCCGGCGATCGTCGATCTCGTCGGCGGCAACGTGCAACTCGTCATCACGAGCCTGCCGTCCGCGCTGGTGCAGGTGAAAGCCGGCCGCATCAAGGCGCTCGGCGTGGCGAGCGAAAAGCGCTCGAGCTTCGCGCCGGACATACCGACCGTGAGTGAAAGCGGCGTGCCCTACGTGAGCGAGCTGTGGTGGGGTCTCGCCGCGCCGGGCAAGACGCCTCCGGAGATCGTGAACCGCTTGTCCGACGCGCTTCGCAAAGCGATGCAGACCCCGCAGTTGAAAGAGCAGTACGCACGCGAAGGCGGCGAGCCCCTGCCGATGACGCCACCCGAATTCACCCAGTATGTCTTCACCGAAGTGAACCGGTGGAGACAGGTGGTGAAGGATGCGGGGTTGCAGCTGGAGTAAAACCCGAATCGTAAACGGTAAACGGTCAACCGTGCCGCCTGGTGGCTTGCGCCGGGGTCGTCGCGAAGACTACACGGGGCGGGTCAGTCGGCTTGTCCCAGAGCCTGCGCTTCCACGGTTTACCGTTTACCGCTTCCCGTTTACCAAAGAAGGAGTTCCGATCATGAAACCCGATCTTCCCGTCTGGCGCTCGCTCATGTACGTGCCGGTCAACGTCGAAAAATACGTGGATAAGGCGCATACGCGAGGCGCGGACGTCATACAGCTCGATCTGGAGGACAGCGTGCCTCCGGCCGAGAAAGACCGCGCGCGCACGCTCGTCGAGAAAGCGGCCGCGCGCGTGAAGAAAGGCGGCGCCGACGTCATCGTGCGTATCAACCGGCCGCTGTCGATGACTGTGCGCGATCTCGAGCACTCGATCTGTCCGGACGTGAACGGAATCGCGGTGACCAAAGCCGACAGCGCGTCTCATGTGAAGCTCCTGGACGAAGTCGTGACCGAGCTCGAAATGAAACGCGGCATGACCGTCGGCCATACCAAGTTCATCACGATGATCGAGACGCCTGACGCTTTCGGCCGCATCGACGAAATACCTCGCGCAAGCGCGCGCGTGGTGGCGATGAACATCGGCGGCGAGGATTTTGCGCTCGAATGCGACATGCAGCCCGAGGACGACGTGCTGCTGCACCCGAAGCAACGCATGATCATCGCCGCGCGCGCCGCGGGCGTCATGCCTCTCGGCTTCATCGGCACGGTCGCGAGCTTCGGCGACTGGGAGAAATTCCGGCAGATGGTGCGCCGCTCGCGCCGCTTCGGTTTCGACGGCGCAGGCTGCATCCATCCGGGGCAGGTCACGATCGTCAACGAGGAATACTCGCCCAATCACGAAGAAGTGGTCTTCGCGAAGAAGATCATCGAGCTGGACAAGGA
>JAQGMV010000212.1 GCA_028292225.1 Betaproteobacteria bacterium | reverse complement strand
GTGGCGCTCGTCATCGTCGGCTGCCTCGTGCTCGCGTGCGCTGCGAACTGGTTCGACCTCATGCGCCCCTACCGATTCGTGCCCGAGGGGGTGGAGGGTTCGATCGCCGGGCGCGGCGCCGGATTTTTCATGAACGCCAATGCGGCCGCGTCGTTCGTGGTGATGGGCACTATCGCAGCGCTGCCTTTCGTGCCGATGCGTTTTCGGGCGTTACTGCTCATCGGTGCCGTGATCGGCGTCGCCCCCACGTTGTCGCGTTCCGGATTCATTTTCGCGCTCGTCACGATCGCAGGTGCGATCATGCTGAAGCTGCTCAATCGTGCGCAAACGATACTCGTCCTTGCAGCGCTGCCCGTGCTGGTGGCTGGGACGGCGGTGTATTACGACACCCTGATCGTCTCGTCTGACACGTCGAACCTGGAGAAATCGGTCGAACGCCTGCGCTGGTTCGAAGGCGAGGAGGATTCCTCGAGCGAAGAACGCCGGTGGGTCGCCGCGCATGCGCGCGACATGTTCTTGGAACAACCGCTGATCGGCAATGGCATCGGCGCGACCACGCTGGAGCGCCTTGGCGCCGGTCCACACAATATGTACGTGGCGCTGATGGCGGAGCAGGGCATATTCGGTCTGGCGCTCTACGTGTCGCTGATCATCATCATGTTCCGGCGGGGGCGCCGTATCGCGCGCTCGGCGCTGACTCCCCAAGGGCAGGACGTCGGAAAAGCGTTGGCCGTCTATGCCATGTTTCTCGCCGCTTATGGCCTGTTCAGCCACAACGTGCTCGAAGAGGCGCACGGCATGTTCGCCATCGCCTTCCTCGTGGGGGCGGCATTCAGGACCGACCTGGCCGAGACTATCATTCAGCACGCCAGGCCGCTGCCGGCGCGCGCGCGCTGGCGCGTTTCGGGCGCACCTGTTCCACGGCTCGACCCGCGCATCGAGCGTGCCGGCGGGAAAACGACGCCGACCGCATGACACCGCCTGAAGCAACGAGCGCCGCGGACAACACCGACAAACAGGTCATCGCGGGTTTTGGAGACGAGTGGAGCCGCTTCGACCAGAGCGGACTCTCGGACGCCGAGCGGCGGGACGTCTTCCAGGACTACTTCGGCATCTTCCCGTGGGACGCCCTCCCGCCCGCCGCCGAAGGTTTCGACATGGGCTGCGGCAGTGGTCGCTGGGCGCAGCTTGTCGCGCCGCGCGTGGGAACGCTCAACTGTATAGATCCGAGCGCCGCGGCATTGAATGTGGCGCGCAAAAACCTCGCCGCATTCGGCAATTGCCGCTTCGAGTGCGCGAGCGTGAGCTCACCACAGCTCGCGAATGGCTCGCAGGATTTCGGCTACTGCCTCGGCGTTCTTCACCACGTGCCGGACACCCTTGCGGGGCTCAAGGCCTGCACGAGCAGGCTCAAGCCGGGCGCGCCCTTTCTGCTCTACCTCTACTACGCGTTCGATAATCGTCCCCTGTGGTTTCGGGCGATATGGCGAGTCTCGGACTGGGTCAGGCGGGTGACTTCCAGGCTTCCGCATCCGGCGCGTTACGCTGCGTCGCAGGTCATTGCCGCCCTCGTCTACTGGCCGGTCAGCCGCGCCGCGCTCGTGGCGGAGACGCTCGGCGCCGATGTCGCTTCGTTTCCCCTCGCGTACTATCGGAAGCGCAGCTTCTACACACTGCGCACCGACGCGCTGGACCGCTTCGGCACGCGCCTCGAACAGCGATTTTCGAAAGAACAGATCCGACGCATGATGGAAGACGCGGGTCTCACGCAGATCGAGTTCAGCAGCGGCGCGCCGTTCTGGTGCGCAGTCGGCCGTCGAGCCGTTTGACAGACCCTCTCGCGAATTGAGCTGCCCGCAACGCGTGCGTCTGGCCTTCGTGCTCGGAAGGTTCGAGCTCGGAGGCGCCGAGATGATGCTATGGAAACTGTTGTCGCGCCTCGACCGCAGCAGATTCGATCCGTTGGTGATCGCGCTGTCGGCCCGCTCGGACGGCATGCTCGATCGCTTCCGGGAAAGCGGTATCGAATGCCGCCTGCTTGGCATGAACGCATCCACGCTGTTCCGCCTGTCGACGCAGTTGTCGCAGCACTCGACCGATATCGTGCAGGGGTGGATGTATCACGGGAATCTGGCCGCAACGCTGTCATCGGCATTCACCGGAAGCGGCCGCGCGGTTTTATGGGCGATTCGCGGCTCGCTCGTCGACGCGGAGCACACGCCGCGTGCGACGGCGCTGAGCATCTGGCTCGGCGGAAAAGTTTCCTTCCTGCCCCAGCTCATCATCAACAATTCCGCGAGCAGCGCTCTGCAACACGAGCAACGTTACGGTTACGCGGCATCGAAGCGGGTGATCCTGCCCAACGGCTTCGATACCGACCTGTTCCGTCCGTCTGCGGCGGCACGCAGCAGCTTGCGCAGCGCCCTCGGCCTGGCGCCGGACGCGGTCCTGGTGGGACTCATCGGCCGCTACCATCCGATGAAGCAGCACGCGAAGTTCATCGAGGCCGCTGCAATCGTGAACCGCCGTTTCCCGAATGTGAGCTATGTGCTCGCCGGCGATCGTGTGGACGAATCCAACGCCGAGCTCCTGAGCGCCATCGAGCGACACGGGCTGCGCCGGCACGTGCACCTGCTCGGACGACGCGATGACATACATCTCCTCGCCGCGGCGCTGGACATCGCAGCATCCTCCTCGTCCAGCGGCGAAGGCTTTCCCAATGTCATCGGAGAAGCGATGAGTTGCGGCGTGCCGTGCGTAGTGACGGACGTGGGCGACTCCGCTGTGGTCGTCGGCGACACCGGTCTATGCGTTGCGGCAGGCGACGCCGGCGCTTTCGCCGCCTCGATCGAAACCCTGATCGACCTGGATGTGGCGGGCCGGCTGGAACTCGGCGCTCGCGCGAGACAGCGGGTCGTCGACCGCTTTTCGCTAGACGCGGTCGTGCGCGCATACGAGGACGTTTACATGGGAGTGCACCAGCGTGCGCGTACCGGTCAAGCTTAACCGCGCCTATTGGCCGCGCATCGTCACGCGGGTGCTGCCGTCGGCTGCCGATCCTCTCGTCCTGCTCACCGAAAGTCTCACGCCCGGCGACTTCACCGAGGCGGTGTCGACGTTCAAATTCGCGACCACTTTCAAGACGACGCAGAAAGCGCGATTTCCGCGGACGCTCGAGCGCCTGGCGCAACTCGAGTTCGCGCGCGCGCCCACGATACTGGACGTGGGCGCCTCCGACGGGAGCACGTCGCTCGACGTAATGGACGCCGTAGCTTTCAGTCGCTACTTCGTGACCGACAAGCACCTCGAGGTGAGCGTCTCCCGACGCGGGACGACCACGTATTTCCACGCGCCCGGCGGCAAATGCGTACTGATCTCGACGCCGGCGTGGGTCCTGTACGACGACACCGCGGGGGCATGGCCGCCCTTCGGAGGGATCGCACGCCGCGCTTTCGCCGCGGCACCCGAGTCTGACGCGGGCGGGCAGGTCGTGCTCCTCGTCAACCCGAGCGTAAAGTCGCACCCGCGGGGCGACGTGCGCGTCGAGCAATACGATATATTCGAGCCGTGGCGCGGCGAGAAAGCGGACCTGATCGTGGCGGCAAACATTCTGAACCGCGTGTACTTCACAGAGGAGCGTCTCACCCTGGCGCTACACAACCTGATCGACGCGCTGCCGGAACACGGACGGCTCGTGATCGTTCAGAATCGCGGCGGCGAAAAAGCCACGGTATTCAGGCTCGTCGATGGACGTATGACCTCCGAGCACACGATCGACGGCGGCACCGAGATCGATGCGCTGGTGCTCGCGTTCACGAAAAATCGCGGTGCGCAGCCGCAGCGCACTGCCACCACTTAAGTACGGGACCAGGACACCATGTGCGGATTCGCAGGCTTTCTCCAGACCAGCCGTGTCGTCGCCTCGGACGCGATGGCGGCAGTCGCCGGGCGGATGGCCGACACGCTGGAGCACCGCGGGCCTGACGACCGCGGCACGTGGACCGACGCCGAATCGGGGATCGCGCTCGGCCACCGGCGCCTCTCGATCATCGACCTTTCCGCCGAGGGACATCAGCCGATGCGCTCGGCCAGCGGCCGGTACCTGATCGCGTTCAACGGCGAGATCTACAACTTCCTCGACTTGCGCCGCGAGCTCGATACCCTCGGAATCGCTTGGCGCGGCCACTCCGATACCGAGGTGATGCTGGCCGCATTCGAGCACTGGGGCATCGACGGGGCGCTGCGCCGATTCAACGGGATGTTTGCGTTCGCGCTGTGGGATCGCGACGAGAAGAGATTGCACCTCGCGCGCGATCGGATCGGTGAGAAACCGCTGTATTACGGCTGGCGCGGCAACTCGTTCCTTTTCGGGTCGGAATTGAAGTCATTGCGCGCGCATCCCGCGTGGCGCGGGGAAATCGATCGGGATGCGCTCGCGACCTATCTCCGATACGGCTGCGTGCCGTCGCCGCGCTCGATTTATAGGGAGATCCACAAGCTCGCGCCCGCCCATCATCTGATCGTGTCGACCGATCGGACGCAGACGTGCGAGCCGCTCCCGTACTGGAGCATGCGCGAGGCCGCGGAGAAAGGCGCCGCCGACCCGCTGGTGACCGACGAGCGTGCCGTCGTCGAAGAGCTCGACGCACTCCTGCGCGACGCAGTCAGGATCCGCACGATCGCCGACGTGCCGGTCGGTGTATTCCTGTCGGGCGGC
Organism: Betaproteobacteria bacterium; assembly: GCA_028292225.1. Classification (GTDB taxonomy): domain Bacteria; phylum Pseudomonadota; class Gammaproteobacteria; order Burkholderiales; family SG8-41; genus JAQGMV01. The sequence goes on along the minus strand of JAQGMV010000212.1, from coordinate 7,578 downwards.
GTCGATTCGTCGACCGTGGCCGCGCTCATGCAGGCCCAGGCGACGGGGCCTGTTAAAACGTTCTCGATCGGTTTCAACGAGGACGGCTATAACGAAGCGGTGTACGCGAAAGCGGTCGCCGATCATCTCGGAACCGATCATACCGAGCTCTACGTGACGCCGCGTGAAGCGCTCGCCGTCGTGCCCACCCTCCCGCAGACCTACGACGAGCCGTTCGCCGACGCCTCCCAGATCCCGACGATGCTGGTGTCACAGCTCGCGAGGAGCAAAGTCACCGTGAGCCTGTCGGGCGACGGCGGTGACGAGCTGTTCTGCGGGTACGTGCGCTATTTCTGGGGAAGCCGCATCTGGAACCGTGTCGGACGGGTGCCTTACGGCATTCGCAATGCGGCCGCAGCGGCGCTGAGGACGCTTTCGCAGAACTCGTGGGACGCGCTGCTCGGCAGGTTGAGGCCCGTCATGAGCCGCGCCTCTGGCCGCGAGATCACCGGAGAGCGCGTGCACAAGCTCGCGAATGTTCTCGGGATGCGTTCACCGGAAGTGTTCTATCAGGGGCTCGCTTCGCACTGGAGCGATCCGTCATCGATCGTGTACGACTCACGTGAGATGTCGACCGCGCTGTCGGACCCCGCCCAGTGGGCGAACCTCGACGATTTCGCCTCGCGCATGATGTATCTGGACTCGGTGAGCTACCTGCCCGACGACATCCTGGTAAAAGTCGACAGGGCCAGCATGGCGTACAGCCTGGAGAGCCGGGTGCCGCTGCTCGACCACCGCGTGGTGGAGTATGCGTGGCGCATCCCGCTGTCGATGAAAATCCGGAACAACCAGGGCAAGTGGCCGTTGCGCGAAGTGCTCTACCGCTATGTTCCGCGCAAGCTCATCGAAAGGCCGAAGATGGGTTTCGGCGTGCCGATCGACGTGTGGCTGCGCGGGCCGCTGCGCGACTGGGCCGAGAACCTGTTGAGCGAGCGAAAGCTCCGGGACGGCGGCTATTTCGACCCCGAGCCGATACGCCGGCTGTGGGAAGAGCATCTCTCCGGCGCAAGGAACTGGCAGTACTGGCTGTGGGACATCCTGATGTTCCAGGCGTGGCTCGACGAGCAGTCGCTGCCGGTTCGCGAGCGCCAATGCGCCTGAGCGAAGCGCCCGACGCGCAACCGCCGGCGCAGCTCGCCGCTCCCGCGCCCGCGGCCGCAGCAGCGAAGCTGCGCATCGGCATCGTGCTCGGCAGCGAGCACCTGCGCGCATGGGAAGCATCGATGCTGCGGCGCATAAGAACCTCGGACTATGCCGAGATCGTGGTGGCGGTGCTGGACGAACAGAACAAGGACCAACGCGATGCGCTCGCGCTCCAGGCAGCGCCCGGCGGAGCAGGGGGCCTGTTGCGCGCGCCGCTGCACGCGATGGTCGAGGCGCTCGAGGCCGGGATCGTGTGTGAACGTGATGCGTTCGCGTGGGACGACGCCGGGGTCCGTTCCGGCGTCGAAACGATCAAGGTGAATAGCAGCAGCGGAGCGCTCGAGCTCGGCGTCACCATTGCGGTCCGTATCGAAGCACTCGATCTCGACGTGTGGGTGCATCTCGGCGGCTCGCTTCCCGGCGCTGACCTGCAGCAGTCTTCGCGCTACGGCGTGTGGCGCCTGACGCACGACGGGTGGTCCGCGGATGACGCCACGGCAGCCGGGTTCTGGCCTGTGTGTCTGGACGCGACAGTGATCGAGTCTGCACTGGTCGCTGACCGTGCCGGAAGCTCGCAAACGCTCGCCACGTCGGTCTCCGGCACCAACCGCTACTCGGTCAAGCTCAACCGCAGCGCGCTCTACTGGAAGATCTCGTCGCTGCTGCCGCGCACGCTCGAGGCCCTCCATCGGGCGGGAGCTGCCGTGCTCGTAAAAGAGCACCGGCGCCCCGGCAGCACCGGAGACACGCGACGCGTTCCGACGGCCCCGCAACTTGCGGTGCACGTCGGGCGCAACATAAGGCGCCGCGCGGGGGATTTTCTTCACCGTCACTTTGCGCTCGATCGATGGGTGCTGCTCGTGCATGCGGGTGACGAGCCGTGCACCGCGGGCGCTGAGTTCACGACGATCATTCCGCCGAAGGATTGCTTCTGGGCCGATCCCCACGTGGTGCGCAAGGGCGATCGCTATTACGTCTTCATCGAGGAATTGACCTTCGCCAGCGGCAAAGGCCACATCTCCGTTCTCGTGCTCGACGACGAAGGCACGCCGCAAGGGCCGGCGACCAAGGTGCTCGAGCGCGACTACCACCTGTCGTATCCGTGCGTGTTCGAGCATGCCGGCGACTTTTTCATGATCCCGGAATCTTCTGAAAATCGCACTGTCGATCTTTATCGCTGCATCGACTTCCCATCGGGATGGCAGCACGTCGCGACTCTGCTGAAGGACATCGACGCCGTCGACACGACCGTGCTCGAGCACGAGGGACAGTGGTGGCTTTTCGTGGGCGTGCGTGAGAATGAAGGCGCTTCCTACTGTGAAGAGCTTTTCGTGTTTCACGCGCCGTCGCTGACCGATACACACTGGACGCCCCATGCGGCGAACCCGGTCGTGTCAGACGTGCGACGGGCGCGTCCCGCAGGCGCGATGTTCCGCCGCGGTGGGAAGCTGTACCGCCCGGCCCAGGACTGTTCGGTGCGTTACGGCTACGCGGTGAAGCTCAACGAAGTGACGTTGCTCACGCCAACCGACTACGCCGAGGCCCCGGTCGCCGACCTCCTGCCCGATTGGGACTGGCGCGTCATCGCGACGCATACGCTGGCCTATACCCCTGGCCTTACCCTGATCGATGCGCTGCAGCCGCGCCTCAAACTGTGACACCTCACCGGCGAATCCTTTGAAAATCATTTTTTTCGCAAATACCGACTGGTATCTGTACAACTTCCGGCTCGCGCTGGCGAAGTACCTGCGTGATCAGCGGCTCGAAGTGGTCATGCTCTCGCCGGTCGGACCTTATGGCGAGCTCCTGAGGGCGGAAGGATTTCGGTGGATCGGGCTGGAGATGAACCGCCGCAGCCTGAATCCAGGCCGTGAGCTCGCTCTGGTGCGGCGGATCGCCGCCGTCTATGCCGCTGAAAAGCCGGACATAGTGCATCACTTTACGATCAAATGCGTGGTATATGGTTCTCTCATTGCGCGCTGGCTCGGAATACGCAATCGGGTCAATGCTGTTACCGGACTGGGCTATGTTTTTTCCGCGGACGGATTTCGCGCGCGCTTGCTGCGTCCGATCGTTCGCAGGCTGATTAGAGCCGCCCTGAGCGGAGACGGTTCGTGCCTGATCCTACAGAACAAGGACGACGTCGCGGCATTTGTCGCGTCGCGCCTCGCAGGTAAGGACCACACCCACCTCATCATGGGATCGGGAGTCGACACGAGCTTGTTCAGGCCGCATGACGGCGAGCGCCAGGCTATGCCCGTCATGCGCGTGCTGCTGGCTTCACGGCTGCTCTGGGACAAAGGCATACGCGAATACATAGAAGCGGCGAGACTCCTGCGCGCCGAGGGACTTGCAGTCGAGTTCCTGCTCGCCGGCTCCCCCGACCCGGGCAACCCGGCATCCGTGCCAACCTCGCAGGTGGCCAAGTGGCAGAAAGCCGGGTCGGTGACTTATCTGGGGCACGTTTCGGACATGCCGCGACTGCTGCGAGAAATCGACGTCGCGGTCCTCCCGAGCTACCGCGAGGGGGTGCCCCGCAGCCTGCTCGAAGCGGCTGCGTGCGCTTTGCCGATCGTCACGACCGACGTTCCGGGGTGCCGGGAAGTGGTCCAACAGGGCGTTAACGGGCTCGTGGTGCCTGCGCGCGACGCGAAGGCCCTCGCGGCGGCCATAAGGACGCTGTACGAGTCGCCTGCGGAGCGCCTGCGCATGGGTCGCGCCGCCCGCGAAATCGCCGTTGCGGATTTCGACCAAACTATTGTTTTTGAAAAAACTTTAGGCGTTTATCGCGAGCTACTGACAGCTGCCCTTTGAGCTATGATAGTAGCGTTGGCACTTTCTCCAGAGAGCACTCCGACCCTATGTCCGACGAGACCGCAGTAGTCCCCTCGCAATCCATCGTGGGTGCATTGCGCCATAGCACCCAGACGATGGATCTGGTGATTTACTGGCGCAGCATCGCCAAGCGCAAATGGATGATCCTCGGGCTCGCCACGGCCATCGCAATAGCGACGTGGCTCGTGGTGAACACCGATACGCCGATCTACCGCTCGAGTGTGACGCTGCTCGTCGAGCAGAATCGCGCGCGCGTCTCCCCCACCGAAGAGGTGTATGCCAACGTCGGTGACGGCAGAGAACATTTCCAGACGCAAGCCGAGATCCTCAAGGCGCGAGCGCTGGCGGTAAAAGTCGTCGACAAATACGACCCGACCAAGCATCCCGACTTCGATCCGCGTCAGCGCGAGAAAGGCTGGCAGGACCGCCTGAAGCAGCAACTCGGTTTCACCGTAGCGGAGCCGAAGTGGACCGAATACGCGCTGCATGAGGCGGCTATCGGATCGCTCATGGGACGGATGAGCGTCGAGCCCATACGCCTGAGCCAGCTCATCAAGATCCATTTCGAGTCCGCCGATCCGGCGACCGCGGCCGAGATCGCCAACGCCATCGCCGATACGTATATCGAGAGCGACCGGCAGGCGCGCTTCGAGATGACGGGACGCGCGAGCGAGTGGCTCGGGGACCGCCTCGAGGGACTCAACAAGAACGTCGAAGATGCCCAGCGCGCGCTGCAGGCGTATCGCGAAGGCGCCAGTATCATCAATACGCAGGGCCTCGCGCAAAGCGGGGCGAGCAGCCACATTGCCGACCTGACCACGCGGCTCGTCGCCGCGCGCCAGAGGCGATATGCGGCGGAGCACGCCTACAACCAGGTCAATACTTCGAAAGACAAGCTCGACGTTCTGCCGATCGTCATGCACAACAGTCTTGCGAGCCAACTGAGGGATTCCGAGCGCGAAGCCCAAAAGCGGCTGGACGAGCTCGCGCTTCGGTACGGTCCCGAGCACCCGAGGATGTTGCAGGCCGAGTCCGAGCTCAAGAAGTTGCGCGAGCAAATGGCTCAGCAGGTACAGTCGGTAGTGGCCAGTCTTCGCAACGAATACGAGCTGGCGCAGGCGAACGAGAAGGCGGTCGAGCGCAGCCTCAGTGAAGCGAAAAGCAACGTGCAGAGCATCAACCGCAAGGAATTCGAGCTCGCTTCTCTCGAGCGTGCGGTGGCGACGAACCGCCAGATTTATGACATGTTCCTCAACCGCTTCAAGGAAACACGCGCGTCGCAGGAGATCGACACCAATACCGTCGCACGCGTCACGGACGAGGCGCGCGCCTCGCAGTACCCGGTGAAGCCCAAAAAGGAACAGGCCACGTCGGTTGCGTTCGTGCTCGGGATACTGCTCGGCGCGCTGATCTCGCTGCTCCTCGAGCGGCTCGACAACACGCTCAAGTCCGCCGACGATGTCGAAGAGAAGCTCGAGCGGCCGATGCTTACAATGCTGCCGTTGCTCGGCGCCAGCGAGGCGAAATCGGTGGGGCGTCACTACCTCGAAGACCCGACGTCGGTCTTCTCCGAGGCCATACGCACGGCACGCACGGGTGTGCTGCTCTCGTCCAGCGACGAGCCGAATCCGACTCTGCTGGTGACCTCTTCGGTGCCCGGTGAAGGCAAGACCGCAGTCGCGATCAACTTCGCGCTCGCCGAAGCGCAGACCAAGCGCGCGCTGCTGATCGACGCCGACCTCCGGCGTCCGTCGGTCGCCGCGAAGCTCGGCCTCGACCCGACGAAGCCCGGGCTGACCAGCCTGCTGACCGGAGCGGCGACTTTCGAGGAATGCCTGCAACGCGTTCCCGGCTCGTCGCTCTACGCGATCAGCGCAGGACCCGCGCCGCTGAATCCCCTGGAGATGCTCCTGTCGCAGCGCTTCGAGAGGCTGGTGAAGGCGCTTGCCGGCACGTGCGACATCCTTATCATCGACTCGCCTCCGGTGCATCTCGTCAGTGACGCGCTCGTGCTCTCCAAGCTTGCAACGGGCGTACTTTTCGTCGTCAAGGCCGACAGCACGCCGTATCCCCTGGTACGCCGCTGCATCCGCGCGCTCGAAGAAGTCGAGGCGAGGCTTTTCGGCGTGACTCTCAACCAACTCGACTTCAAGCGAGCGCAGCGTTATTACGGCGCCTATACCGGCAGCTACTACAAGTATGACGGCTACACGAACACCTCGAAGGTGGCCGGCCGTGGAGACGCCGTCGTTCCGGCAACCTCGTGATCGATCTGCACTGTCATTACCTTCCCGGCATAGACGACGGGGCTCAAACCCTCTCAGATTCCCTCGATCTGGCGCGGGCCGCGGTTGAAGCGGGAATTCATACCGCCGTGATGACTCCGCACGTGCATCCCGGCCGGTACGAGAACAGCGGGCCGACGATCAGAAAGCTGTGCACCGCGTTCCAGCGCGTGCTCGAGCACCAGGAGATCCCGCTCCAGATCCGCGCCGGCGGCGAGGTGAGGATTTCATCCGACATCATCGCGATGGTGGAGCAGGACCAGATCCCTTTCATCGGGGAGCTCGCCGGCTACCGCATCATGCTGCTCGAATTCCCGCACAGCCATCTGCTGATCGGCGCCGACAAGCTGATCAAGTGGCTCATGGCGCGTCATATCCGGCCGCTTATCGCGCATCCGGAGCGCAATAAAGAAGTCATCCGCAACGTCGAGAAGATCGCGCCGTTCGTGCACATGGGTTGTCTGCTGCAACTCACCGGGGCTTCGATCCTGGGGCAGTTCGGGAAACCCGCGCAGCAGAGGGCGCTGACGATCATCGAACGCGGCTGGGCCACCGTCGTCGCGACCGATGCGCACAACCTGCGCCATCGTCCCCCGAATCTCGATCTCGCTTATGCGGCGCTGGTGGATATCGGCGGGGAGTCGCTCGCGCGGCAGCTCACCGATGTGACGCCGGGTCTTGTCGTATACGGCAGTTCAGGCGAGGCGGCGGCTCGCGCCGCAGCGTCAGCGCCCGCTGCCGCGCAGCCAGGCTGATTCTTCAGACGCGCCCGTATACGTCCTCGTAGCGCACGATGTCGTCTTCGCCGACGTAGCTTCCGGTCTGGACCTCGATCATGACGAGGTCTTCCGTTCCGTGGTTCGCGAGCCGGTGCTTCGTCCCGGGCGGGATGAAAGTCGACTCGTTCGCGCGCACGATCAATTGCTGCTCGCCGTTCACGACTTGCGCGTCGCCGCTGAGCACCACCCAGTGCTCGCTGCGGTGATGATGCATCTGAAGGCTCAGTGATGAAGTGGGCTTGACCACGATGAGTTTGATCTTGTACATCGGCCCTTCCTCGAGCACGGTGTAGCTGCCCCATGGCCGGCGCACCGTGCGATGCACCTGTTGCGCCGCGTGGTTGCTCAGCTTCAATACCGACACCACCTACTTGACATCCTGCACGCACCGCTTATCCGAGACGAGCAGGGCGTCGGGCGTGTCGACGATGATCAGATTTTTGAGGCCGACGGCGGCCACTACTCTCGAGTCGCTCTGGACGTAGCAATCGGTGGAG
>JAQGMV010000200.1 GCA_028292225.1 Betaproteobacteria bacterium | reverse complement strand
TCCTGGATCACAACGTCGGCCGCGTGCTCGGCGCACTCGACGAGGCGGGTCTCTCGGGCTCGACGCGTGTGCTGTACGGCTCGGATCATGGCGAGAATCTCGGCGCGCGCGGGCTGTGGGGAAAGTGGACGATGTTCGAAGAGACCGCGGGCATACCCCTGATACTCGCAGGGCCCGACGTGCCGGCGGGCCGCGTGATGCCGGAACCGGTCAGCCTCGTCGATGTGTTTCCTACAGTGCTCCAGTGCGCAGGTGTGGCACCGCATCGCGCGGACTCCGACCTGCCGGGAACCTCGCTGCTCGCTGCTGCGCAGGGCAAGCTCCCCAAGCGCACGATCCTGTCCGAATACCACGCGGTGGCCTCGCCTTCCGGATCGTTCATGATACGGCGCGGCCCCTTCAAGTACATCCACTACTGCGGCTATGCCCCCATGCTGTTCGACCTCGAACACGATCCGTACGAACGCAACGACCTGGCGGCCCTCCCCGAATATCGCGAAGTACTGGCTGCATGCCGCGCGGAGTTGCGTGAAATCGTCGACCCGGACGCGATCGACCGGCTGGCTCACGCCGATCAGCGCGCGACGGTGCAGCGGATGGGCGGCAAGGACGCGATCATGCAGCGCGGGGCCGTGAGCAACAGTCCGCCGCCGGGCGTCGCGTCGACGCGCATTCCTGTCGAGCGCGCATGACGTGCCTGCCTCGATGACGCATCGGTAAATTGCGCGGCCGTCGACCCTTTGCAGTTACGACCGAGAATACCCATATGAAACCAACCAACCTGATAGTCATACTGTCCGACGAGCACAACAAGCGCGTGCTCGGGTGTTACGGGCATCCGATGATCAGGACGCCGAATCTGGACCGGCTCGCCGCGCGGGGAACGCGCTTCACCAACGCCTATACCAACTGCCCCATCTGCGTGCCGGCGCGGGCGAGCTTCGCGACCGGCCAATACGTGCACAGGACGCGCTGCTGGGACAACGCGCTGGCCTACCAGGGCTCTCCGCCGAGTTGGGGACATCGCCTCATGGAGCAAGGCCACCGCTCGATTTCGATCGGCAAGCTTCATTACAAGGAATCGAATCCCCAGGTGAATGGCTTCGATGAAGAGATCCTGCCGCTGCATATCGTCGGGGGTACGGGTGACCTGCTGGGGCTCATCCGCGACGAGTTGCCGCGTCGCCCCGGCTCGGCCAATCTCGGTCCTGAAGCCGGACGCGGCGAGTCGGAGTACACCCAGTACGACCGCAAGATCGCCGCAACGACGTGCCAATGGCTGAAAGAGCACGGTGCTCAAGCGCACGACAAGCCGTGGACGCTTTACGTCGGGTTCGTCTCGCCGCATTTCCCGCTGATCGCACCGCCGCAGTTCCACGACCTGTACGCGGAAGCGCAGGTGCCGTGGCCTCTCATGTATGACGCGGCGGAGCGGCCGCGGCATCCGTTTATCGACGCGATGCGAAAATGCCTGTGCTACGACGACGCCTTCGATGCACCGATGGTGCGGCGCGCGATCACCGCATACTTCGGGCTGGTGTCATTCCTCGATGACAACGTCGGCAAAATCCTCGCCGAGCTCGAGGCCAGCGGACTCGCTGAAAACACTCGCGTTATCTACTCGTCCGACCACGGCGACAATCTCGGCACGCGCGGCATGTGGGGAAAATCGACGATGTACGAAGAATCAGCCGGTGTGCCGATGATCGTTGCAGGACCGGATGTGCCCGAAGGCAATACGTGCGACGTACCCGTCACGCTCGCTGATTGTTTCCAGACTATCGTGCAGGCCGTCGGAGCACGGGCCCATCCGCAGGACACTCACCTGCCGGGTCATTCGCTGCTCGAGATCGCACAGGGACACACGCCCCGGCGAACGATCCTGTCCGAGTATCACGCCGCCGGCGCGATCTGCGGCTCGTACATGATCCGCCATGGCAAATACAAGTACATCTACTACGTCGGCCTTCCGCCCATGCTCTTCGATCTGGACGCCGACCCGAATGAGCGCAACGACCTCGGTCGGGATCCGCAGTACTCCGAAACCATCATCGAGTGCGAAGCGGCGCTGCGCAAAGTAGTCGACCCGGAAGCGATGGACGCGCTCGCCAAGGCCGACCAGGCTGCGAAGATTGCCGAAGTGGGCGGCAAAGAGGCGATCATGAGTCGCGGGACGTTCCGTTATTCACCGCCGCCCGGCGCCAAGGCGAGCTATTACTGACATGCGTGTTGCTCTCGCGCTGTTCGTGCTGGCCGGCTACGCGGTATTCGATACACACGCGTTCGCACAAGCGCCGGCGGTGCAGGCGCAAGGCTACCCATCCAAGCCGGTGCGGGTCATCGTGCCGAGCGTAGCCGGCGGCGGCCTCGACTCGCTGGCGCGTGTCGTCGCGCAAAGGCTCAACGAAAAGCTCGGCGCGCCGTTCATCGTCGACAATCGGCCCGGCGCGGGCGGCACCATCGGCATCGAGGCCGGCGCACGCGCCGCGGCAGACGGCTACACGCTCGTCATCATCTCCGCGACGCACGCCGCCACCACCACCCTGCAAGGCAGGCAGGCTTACGATCTGCAGCGCGATTTCGCCCCTGTGATCTGGGCTACGACGCAACCGTATATCGTCAACGTCAACCCGCAGGTGCCCGCACGCTCGATCAGGGAGCTGATCGCCCTGGCGAAAGCGAAGCCGGACGCTGTGAGCTACGGGTCGCCCGGCGCGGGCAGTGCGCAGCATCTCGCGGGCGTACTGTTCGGCGCCATGGCGGGCGCGCCGTTTTTTCATATTCCCTATAAGGGCGGCGCCCAGGTCGTCAACGACGTCATCGGCGGGCAGATCCAGATGTCTTTCACGAACTATCTCATCTGCCGCCCGCATATCCAGTCGGGCAGGCTGCGCGCCCTCGCAGTGACTACGGCAAAACGCTCGAAGGCCCTCCCTGACCTGCCGGCGCTGTCCGAATCTGTTGCGGGCTACGACGCGGACAACTGGTATGGCCTGATCGCACCGGCCCGGACGCCCCCGGCCATACTCGATACTCTGCACCGCGAGATCACGGCGATACTCCGGTCCCCCGAATTGAGGCAGCGGCTTGCAGCCGACGCGAGCGAGACGGTGACGGTGAGCCGGGCGGAATTCGGCCGGCACGTCGGCAAAGAGGTGGTCAAGTGGGGTGAGGTCATCCGGAAAGCCCGAATCACGGCGCTATAGCGAAAGCGAATCATGCAAACCAGTAATCTTCTGATCATCCTGTCGGACCAGCACAACCCGCGCGTCATGGGCTGCGCCGGTCATCCCCTGGTAAAGACTCCCAATCTCGACAGGCTGGCGGCGCGCGGGACGCGCTTCTCCTCCGCCTATACGAGCTGCCCCATCTGCGTGCCGGCACGTGCGAGTCTCGCCACCGGACGCTATGTTCACCAGATCCGCTTCTGGGACAACGCCACGGCCTACGACGGGAGCGTTCCGAGCTGGGGACATCGATTGATGGCGCAGGGACACCGCGTCACCTCGATCGGCAAGCTGCACTACGTGAGCTCGGACCCGGCGCGCAACGGCTTCAGCGAGGAGATCCTGCCCATGCATCTCGCCGACGGTGACGGCGACGTCGTCGGACTCATACGCGACGAGTTGATCGTGCGTAACGGCGCCGCGAAGCTGGGGCCCGAAGCGGGGCCGGGAGAATCGCATTACACGCGGTACGACCGCTCGATCGCGGACGAGGCGTGCAAGTGGCTGGAGAATGAGGCGGGCGCCGGGGGAAAACCGTGGGTGCTCTATGTCGGTTTCGTGTGCCCGCATCCGCCGCTGGTCGCACCTCAGGCCTTCTTCGATCTGTATGCAAACGCAGACATTCCGATGCCGGACATGTACGCAGAGGGCGACCGGCCGCGCCATCCGTACATCGAGTCCCTGCGCCGGGGCCGCCCGTACGACGGCGGATTCACCGGCCCGGAGATGGTGAAGCGTGCGCTGGCCGCCTACTTCGGCTCGGTCAGCTTCATGGACCACAACGTCGGCCGCGTGCTCGGCGCGCTCGAAGCTGCGGGCCTTGCCGGTTCGACCCGGGTGCTCTACAGCTCGGATCACGGCGAGAATCTCGGCGCGCGCGGGCTGTGGGCCAAATCGACTCTCTACGAAGACTCGGCGGGTATCCCGATGATCATCGCGGGCCCCGGAATGCCGGAGAACCGCGTGGCCAGGGAACCGGTAAGTCTCGTCGATGTATTTCCGACAGTGCTCGAATGCGCAGGCGTCGAGCCGGCGCCCGCAGATGCCGACCTGCCGGGCACCTCACTGCTCGCGACGGCACAGGGCAGCGTCCCGCAACGCACGGTGCTCTCCGAGTATCACGCCGTCGCCTCGCCTTCGGGGTCTTTCATGATCCGGCGCGGACGCTTCAAGCTCATCTACTATTGCGGCTATGCGCCGATGCTGTTCGACCTCGAGAACGATCCGTTCGAGCGCTGCGACCTGGCCGGCACGCCCGGCTACGCGGACGAGCTCAAAGCGTGCGAAGCACAGTTGCGCGCAATCGTGGATCCGGAAGCGATCGATCGCCTCGCGCACGCCGATCAGCATGCGATGATCGAGCGACTCGGCGGCAAGGAAGCCATCATGCGGCGCGGCGCAGTGCGCCACAGCCCGCCGCCGGGTGTCGCCGCGACACGCATTCCAGTTGAGCGCGCCTGAAGCATCCCGATCTTCGTTCGTGCCCGCCCCGGTTCGAAAGCCTCAGGACCGGATGCCGAGCGGTGACCGCAAGGCCTGAATGGGTAAAATATTGATCGACGACATGATCATCAAGAGCGTCACACCGTTCGTCGTAAATCTCTCGGCGAAGTCGAACTGGTTTTTCATAAGCGTCGAAGGTGACGACGGCATCCGGGGTTACGGAGAGGCGACGCTATACGGCTGGGAGACGCTGCAGCTCGCCTATCTCGAGCGGTTGAGCGCGAACGTCATCGGCGTGTCGGTGGAGCTGGCGCTGACCCAGGCGCGCGTGCAGCCGGCCTCGCCCGGCGGCCTCGTCGCCAACTCGGTCATCAGCGCGCTCGAGCAGGCGTTGACCGACGTGCGCGCCCGGGCGGCGGGCAAGCCGCTGCACGACACACTCGGCTCACCGCAGCGCGCGGCGATCCGCACCTACGCCAACATCAACCGGCGCACCGAAGACCGCACGCCCGAAGGGTTTGCCGCGAGCGCGCGCGATGCGCTCGCACAAGGCTATAGGGCGGTCAAGATCGCGCCGTTCGACCGTGTCGTGCCCGATGAGCTCGGAAGCGCCTTGAGCCGCTCGCACATCGATGCCGGCATCGAGCGCATTTACGCCACGCGCGATGCGATCGGTCCCGACGTCGACCTGCTGGTGGACTGTCACTGGCGTTTCGATGAAGCGACCGCGGCGAGCGTCCTCAGAGAGCTCGAGCGGGCGAAGCTCTTCTGGTTCGAGTGTCCGATTTCCGAGAGCCCGGAGAACTACCCGGCGCTGGCGCGGCTGCGTAACATCGCACACAGGGTCGGCACGCGGCTCGCCGGCGCCGAGCAGCAGATCGGGGTCGCCGGGTTTCGTCCATTCATCGAAGGCGGTCTGCTCGACGTCGTGATGCCCGACGTGAAATACGCCGGCGGATACGCAGAGATGCTGCGCATCGCGGAGCTGTGCGAGCGCAACGGCGTCGCATTCTCGCCGCACAATCCGACCGGACCGGTATGCACATTGGCGAGCCTGCAGGTATGCGCGGTCGCCCCGGGTTTCCTGATACTCGAGCACCAGGTCGGTGAAAGCCGGTTGTACTACGACGTGCTGCGCGGCGATCATCCCGCGATGGCCCACGGCTGCTTCGAGGTCCCCGGTGCGCCCGGGCTGGGCGTCGACCTCGACGAAGAAGTCATGCGCGCTCACCCCTACCGCCCGCTGTCGAGCGTGCGCGATCCCCGATTGGGCTGAGCGCACAGCTCGAGGCATCCTCATCCGAACCTGAAAGCAGAGACCGATGAAACGCGTCAACACCGCCGCCGGCCAGCTTCTAGCCGTGACTGTCGCACTCGCCTGCGCCGCCGCCGATTGCGCACTCGCACAGTCGGCGGCCGAGGCCGATCGCTATCCGCTCAAACCGATCAGGATGATCGTGCCTTCGGCGCCCGGCAGCGGACCGGACACGATGGCTCGCGCCATAGGCCAGATGCTCACCGGGGTGCTGGGGCAGCCGGTCGTCGTCGAGAATCGGGGCGGCGCGGGAGGCGCGATCGGGGGTGAAGCGGCCGCGAAGGCGCCGCCGGACGGCTACACGCTCATCATGGCGAGCGCGGGCTCGCACGCGGTGAACGTCGGCCTCTATCCCAGGCTCCCCTACGACCCCGTCAGAGACTTCGCGCCGATCAGCCTCGTCTCGTCGGCGCCGAACATACTCATCATCCATCCTTCGCTTCCGGTGAAGTCGGTGAAGGAGCTCGTCGCGCTGGCGAAAGCGAAGCCCGGCGCGCTGTCGTTCGGCTCCGGCGGCAACGGCAGCACGGCGCATCTCTCAGGCGAGCTCTTCAAGATCCTGGCGGGCGTGAACATGGTCCACGTGCCCTTCAAGGGCGCGCCGGGCGCCGTGATTGCGGTCATGTCCGGGGAAGTCCAGCTCGCGTTCCCCAACCTGCCGCCGGCGCTGCCCCAGGTGCGCGCGGGAAAGCTGAAGGCGATCGCAGTGACCACGACGGAACGCTTCGCGGCAGTGCCCCAGGTCCCCACCGTCGCCGAGTCCGGTGTACCCGGCTATGAGGCCAGGGCGTGGTTCGGTGTGCTCGCGCCGGCGGGCACGCCGCGCCCCATCGTGACCCGGCTCAATGCCGAGATCGTGAAGATCGTCCGCACCCCGCAGATGCGCGAACGCCTGCTCGCCGATGGCGCAGAAGCGATCGGAAGCACGCCGGAGGCATTCGCCGCCGTCATAAAGACCGACATCGCGAAATGGGCCAAAGTGATCAAGGCATCCGGGGCGAAAGCGGACTGATCAGGCTTTCCTGAGCCCTGCGAGCGCGCTGAGCCCCGCGGCGAACGCGGCGGCGGCGCCGATCAGCGCAGCATGACGGAACAGCGCATCGAGGGCCGGGCCGTGGGCCGCGAGAACTACGCCCGCGAGCGCAGTCGCGATGAGGCTTCCGGTGCGGGCGACCGCGCTGTTGAATCCCGAAGCCACACCGGTGTGATGCGGCGCGACTGAAGCGAGGACCGCCGTCGTGAGCGGAGCGACCGCGCCCGACATGCCGAGCGCGATCACCAGCATGGCCGGCAGCGTGGTCGTCCAGTAGCTTCCCCCGCCGCCGATCGGCATCGCAAGAAGAAAACCTGCCGCCACGATCATGGGACCGATGGTGAGCGGAAGACGCGGCCCTGTCTTCACCGCGATCCGGCCCATCGCCGCCGACGCGGCCGCGATCACGAGCGGCAGTGGAAGTAGCGCGGCACCCGCCTGGGTCGCCGAGTATCCGCCCACCTCGATCAGGACATAGGGAAGGAGGACGAAAAGCGCGCCCAGCGCGCCGTAGAGGAGAAAGGTCAGAACAGTGAGCCCGACGAAACCTTTCGACGCGAACAGGCTGAGCGGCATCATGGCCGCCTCGCCCCGCCGCCGTTGGACGACGAGAAAGATGAAGAGGAATACAGCGCCGAGCGCGGCTGCGGCAAGCGCAGGAGCGGCCGAGCCGTCCGGCTGCGAGCCCACCGTCAGACCCCAGGTGAGACTCCCCAGCCCTGCCGTCGCCAGCGCGGCGCCCGCGAGGTCGAGAGGAGGACGGTTCTCGTTTCGCTCGTCATCGACGTACCGCGCCGCGAGGTAGAGGGCCGCAGCGGCAATCGGTATATTGACCCAGAACATCGCGCGCCATCCCACGACGTCGATCAGCCAGCCGCCGATCAGCGGACCGATGGCGCCGGCGGCCGCACCGAACGCCGCCCACATCCCGATCGCCCTGCCGCGCGCCTCTCCGCTGAAGGTCGAGCCGAGGATTGCAAGACTGTTCGGCATGAGCATCGCCGCACCCGCGCCCTGCAGCACCCGGCCGACGAGCAGCCAGGTCAGACCGGGGGCAGCGGCGCAGAGCAGCGACGCACCCGCGAACAGGCCGACGCCGATGAGCAGCAGGCGTCGCCGGCCGAAAAGATCGCCCGCCGCCCCGCCGATGAGCAGCAGCGCGCTCAGGGGAAGTAGATAGCCGTTCACCATCCATGACAGGATTTCGCCGCTCGCCTGAAAGCTGCGGCCGATCGCGGGCAGACCGACGCTCACGATCGAGCCGTCGACGAAGGCGAGGCTGGAGGCGAGTATGGTCGTCGCGAGGACGAGACCCGGATGGGCGGTCGCACTCGCCGCTGCCCCGTCGCGCCGCTGCGCAGCGAGCGCGATTGCGCGGTCGCAGCCCGGATGAGCGGCGACGCCGCTCATGCCGCCGCGGGCGTGTGGAATTTACGGGACGTGCGCGTGAAACCGCTCACGCGACACCCGGATGCGCGCGGTTCGCCCGGCGCCTTCGAGTGCACTGATCTCTGTCCGCACATGAATTCCGCGTTACTGCCCTTTCATCCCCGGCTGCTGCGTGACCTTGCGCCACTTCACGAATTCAGCCGCCATATACTCGCGCGCCGCAGGCGGCCCGATGAATGTCGGGTCGTAGCCGTTCTCCGCGAGACGCGCGGCCAGGTCCGGCATCTGCGCGAGCTTTTCCATGGCCGTGACGAGGCGCGCCTGTATCGGACGCGACAGGGCCGACGGGCCTGCGAGGAATCGGAAGTTGCCCGGGTTCACGGCAGGCAGGCCGAGACTGTCGAAGGTCGGCACATTCGGCAATGTCGCGGCGCGCCTGGCGCCGGTGATCGCGAGCGCTCTCACCGCGCCGGTCTGCACGTGCGTGACGATGCTGGACGGCGTCACGTAAGCGACGTCGATATGGCCGCCGAGCAGGTCGACCAGCGCGGCGCCCGCGCCTTTGAAAGGCACGTGAGTCACCTTCACGCCTGCGGCCGCGTTGAACATCTCGCCCGTGAGATGCCCTGACGAATTCGTACCGGCCGAGCCGAACGTGAGCTTGGCGGGGTTGGTCTTCGCAAACGCGACCAGCTCGGGCAGAGTCTTAGCCGCCAGTGATGCACGCACGATCAGCACGGTCGGAGACGTGGCGACGATGTTGAGGATGACGAAATCCCTGTCGGGGTTGTACGGCAGCGTGGACAGGATCGCCGGGTTGATCGCGAAGGCGCTGTCCATGAAGCCGAGCGTGTAACCGTCGGCAGGCGCCTTCGCCAGCATTTCAGTGCCGACGACGCTCCCTGCTCCACCGCGGTTGTCCACGACGACCTGCTGCCCGAGCACTTCGCTCAAGCGGGGCGCGATGAGACGCGCGAGCAGGTCGGTGCCTCCGCCTGGCGCAAAAGGCACGATGAGGCGTATGGGACGAGCCGGATACTCCGCAGCCGACACCGGCACGGCACAGATCACAGCGAGAACTGCAAGAACACGAACGATGATGGAACGCATGCGGGACTTCCTCCTCCGGGGAATCGGCGCTCTTCGGCGCCGCGCGTCATTGTAGCTGTGCGGTGGCCGACCTTTTAACGCGGAGCGAGTGACGCTCGAACGACGTGCGGGTAACACGCCTCACGCCGCATCCGGATTGAGGAACTGGTGTACCGCCTGGATCACCACCGAGCCTTCGCCGACGCCGGATGCGACCCGCTTCACCGATCCCGAGCGCACGTCGCCGATGGCGAAAAGGCCGGGCTTCTCGGTGGCGTAAGGCGAGGCGAGCGCCATGCCGTCCGCGCTCCTGCCGGTCCGGACGAATCCCTTCGCGTCGAGCGCGAGACAACCGCCCAGCCAGCTCGTGTTCGGCTCGGCGCCGATCATCATGAATACGTTGCCGACCGGGCGCGTCTCGGTCTCGCCGGTGTCACTATGCGTCCAGGTGACGGCGCGCAAACGCTCGTCGCCTTCGAGCGCACTGATTTCCACACGCGCGTGGACCGTGATCTTCGACGACTGCTCGATGCGCTGGACGAGGTAGTCGGACATGGTGGCCGCAAGCCCGCTCGCGCGCACGAGGATGTGCACGTGCGCGCTCGTACGCGACAGAAACACCGCCGCCTGGCCCGCAGAGTTACCGCCGCCGACCACGACGACCTCCTCCCCGCCGCAGAGCTGGGCTTCCATCGCGGTGGCCGCGTAATGAATGCCCTGACCTTCGAATTGCGCGTAGTTCGGGAGCTCGAGCTTGCGGTAGCGCGCGCCGGTGGCGATCACCACGGCGCACGACTTGACCTCCTGCCCGTCGCACAGGCGCAGGCGATACGGCCGCTCGTCGCATTCGAACCCTGCGACCTCGCGCGAGATCGCCAGGCGTGCGCCGAACTTCTGCGCCTGGACCTGCGCGCGACCCGCGAGCGCTTCGCCCGAGATACCGGTGGGGAAACCGAGATAGTTCTCGATCTTCGAGCTCGTGCCGGCCTGCCCGCCGGGGGCCACGCCTTCGATCACGATCGTATCGAGCCCTTCGGACGCGGCGTAGACAGCCGCGGCGAGCCCGGCCGGGCCTGCGCCGACGATCGCGACGTCGTAGATGCGCGCGGGATCGATGGCCTCGGTGAGGCCGAGGTCGTCGGCGAGCGCCCAGGTCGTCGGATTTCGCAGCACGCGCTCGCGCGACGAAATCACCACCGGAAGCTCCTCAGCCCTCAAGTCGAAGCACTCCAGAAAGCCGCCCGCGTCAGGGTCGACCTCGGTGTCGAACAGGCGATGCGGATAGCCGTTGCGGGTGAGGAAGCGCTGCAGTCGCAGCATGTCGGCCCCGTGCCCCGGTCCGATCAGCACGACCCCGCCCTGCGTGTGCCTGATCAGGCCGACCCGCCGCAGGATGAATGCGCGCATCAGGATCTCGGCGATGTCGGGCTCGCCCACGACGAGCCGGCGGAAGTCCCCGCGCTTCACGCGCACCACGCGGCTGTCAGCGCTCGCCCTGCCCGAGACCAGGACCGCGCGATCGTTGAACAGATCGAGCTCGCCCGTGAACTCCCGTTCGCCGTGGACCGTGATGACCCTGGGCTCTCCGCACTCGCCCGAATCGAAGATCTCGATCTTTCCCGCGAGCACGAAAAAGAAATCGACCGAGCGATCGCCCCTTTCGAAAACGAGCGTGCCGGCATGCAGGCTCTCTTCGCTGCCGTACGCGGCTATCCGCCCGGCCATCTCCTGGCTGAGACGCGGGAAGATCTGCGCCTCGCGGAAATAGGGATCGGTAGGATCGAGTTCCTGGTCGGCCGGTGCGGGTTCTTTCGACATTCCTGCAGGGTAACTTTTTTCGTCACGTCGCAGCAACGAGCGGCGATGATCAAATTTTAGTCAGCCAAAGCGATCCACGTCGGCGCATGATCGCTGGGCTTGTCCCGCCCCCGATACGCGCTGTCGACTTCTGCGGCCTCGAGCCCGGGCTCGAGATCCGGACTGATCAGCAGGAAGTCCATCCGAAAACCGGCATTGCGATCGAACGCCTGCGCGTTGACCCAGAACGTATAGATCCTCTCGGCCGGATGGAGGTGACGGGTCGAATCGATCCATCCCTGCGCGAGCAGCCGTTGATACGCCTCACGGGTCTCGGGCTGCATCACCGCGTCCCATCTCCACGCCCACGCGTTATAGATGTCGGCGTTCGTGGGCACGACGTTGAAATCGCCGGCAAGCACGACGGGCCTGCCTTGGTTACGGAGCGTTTCGGCGTGCGCGATCAGGCGCTCGAACCACGCGAGCTTGTAATCGAACTTCGCCCCCGGCTGCGGATTGCCGTTCGGCAGGTAGATCGACGCGACGACGAGTCCTTTGACTTCGGCTTCGAGATACCGCGCCTGCGTGTCGCCCGCATCCCCCGGCAGGCCGCGGCGAATTTCATTCGGCTTTTCGCCTTTGGCGAGTATCGCGACCCCGTGGTGTGACCGCTGCCCGTGCCAGATCGCGCCATAGCCCGCCTCCTCGATCGCGCGCGCCGGGAATTTCGTATCGTCGGTTTTCAGCTCCTGCAGGCAGACGATGTCAGGGCTCGTCTCGGCGAGCCACTCGAGCATGCGAGGCAGGCGGCCGTTCACACCGTTGACGTTGTAGGTCGCGATTTTCAAGCCGGTCGTTCCTTACCGACACCCGATTGCTCCAGCCGTGCAAAACGGCTGCCTGGCGCCGCCGGCGTCAACCCGATGCATTCACAGTGCTCCGTCAGGCCCGGTTCAGGGGCACAACTGTTGCTATATATGCGGGCGACTGGCGCAACTCGACCGATACAGCCGAAAAGCACGAAGCAGCGCCTTCAACAACGCCTTCCAATGGAGCGGCCATGGCCAGAGTGCTCGATCACACCTACAGAGACAGGCATATAAAAATCACCGTCAACCAGTCGGGCGCTGAATATCTGGGCATCTTCCAGATAGACGGCGTAAACGTGCCTCCTGCGACCGCAAGAGGCGCTGAGAGCCATTCCGAAGATGCGGCTTTCGAATCGGCGAAGCGCCGGGCCGAAGAGTACATCGACGCGCAGGGTGCGGGTCCGGCTGGTTCAGGCGAGACTCCCCGGGCGCCCGGTTGAGGGGCGCACGAGGCTGCGAGCTGGCATACGACGACTAATCCCGGAGCACTTCGCCGCGAGCGTCATCGAATCGCCAGTTGGACCGGTCACGGGAATCGATGCGCACGCCGCCCACCCAGCGCTCGACCGTATTCGCCTTCAGCCAGTCCGCCCTGTTTCGAAGCAGGTCTTCGCCGAACGGCAGCAGTTCCACCTGCCAGTGTCTGTTCGACTCCCGAGGCATGTCGCCGCGTTCGTGTATCCGCAGCGCCGGCCGCGAAGCGTCTGCCAATCCACGCAGCACGTTCCAGTAACCCGTATCTCCCATGAACGTCAGCGGTTCATAGTGATTCGTATACCAGCCGAAAAGCCGGGGGGCGTTCATCGCGCCCTTCGCAGCAAGTATCTGCAACGTCAGCTGCTCGGTCAGGCTCAATCCGTTGCCGGATGAAGGCAACTCCCGAAGATGGCGCGCCAGCGCCCTGCTCATCGTCGGCAGCGCCGGCGTCTGAGTTCTGACCAGGTCGAGAAGCGCTTCCGGCGTCGGCGAAGTCACTGCAAGCCAGGCCTGCTTTCCAAGCGCGAGCTGGCCTTCGTCGACATCCCTGAAGTCGTTCCATAAGACCCGTAATGCCTCGGCGGGCAGCTGCCCGATGCCGTTGAAACGCTCGACGCCCGGAAAATGCGTGACGGTGATGAGGCGCAGCCGCGGCGGTCGCTTCGACGCATCGCTGAAAAAATCGAGCAGCCTGGCGAGTATGAGCTGGTCGTACGAATCGTGTTCCAGCCACAGGTTCACCGATTCATAGTCTTTGGCGAGCTCGAGGTCGTCGTAGGACGAGCGCAGGCGTTCGTATCCGTTCTTTTCGAGGGAGATTTCCTCCAGGTATCTCGCCCGCACACGCACGAACTCGTCGAGCGTGCTCGTTCGCGGCACCGGCCCTTCCACGTAGGGATCGGCGAACCACATGAACCCGCCTTCGAATCCCGCGACAGCGAGCTTGTGCATGATGTCGTGGCCGCATCGGATATGCAGGGTGCGATATCCGCTGTCGAGCGCTGAAGGCCGCCCCAGCCGCGTGGCTGCACGCGCGATTCGAATATGGTCTGCGTGGGCTTTGAGGTCCGCCCACTTTCGAAATCCGTACTCGCGCGCGATGACGAGCTGTGCGTCACCGAGCCGCGGCCCGGAGTCGGAGCCCGCAGCACTCGGACAGTGTCGGCGGAAACGCTCGAGCGCGCTCGCTTCACGCGCCCGCCACTCGCGCAGCAGCTCCTTGGCGCGCTTCTTCTGCTGCTCGATCGAAAGCGGATTCAACCGGCGTGCATCGCCGGGACCGAATTCGGGAGTTGATGTCCGGGAGGTGAGCTGCTCGCGCAGCTCGACGAGGCTGACGATCATAACGACTCCTTGGCTGTCCCGTGCCCGCAATTCAGGATCAAGGAGTTGATCTGACCGATGCCATGTTTGTTGGGCGCAGCCCTTCCCGCGGGCGGGGCGCTGACAAACCAGCGCACTCGAAGAATAAACCCGCCGATGCGCTCAGGCAATCGCGGCCGGATGGAGAGCGTGTCTCAATTTCAAACCGAGACGCTACAGGCAAGGATCGCTATTCCACGACGACCTCGATCAGGCGCGGCCGCCCGGCTGCGATGGCTTCGCGCAGCGCCTCTTCGATGTCCTGCGGGCGGGTCAGCCGCTGCGCCGTGACGCCGAGGCCTTGTGCGACGGCGACGAAATCGATGTCCGGACGCGTCAAGTCCATGCCGGTGAAGCGCTCGGATTTGCGCAGCGCGACCAGACGATCCTTGATGATGCGGTAGCTGCGATTGTTGACGATCACGTAAGTGATCGGCAGGTCGAGATGGGCCGCGGTCCACAGCGCCTGGATGCTGTACATCGAGCTGCCGTCGCCGACGACCGCGACGACCGGGCGGCGGGGTAGCGCGAGGCTCACGCCGATCGCGCCGGGCATCGCGAAACCGAGCCCGCCGCTCGCGAGACCGAAGTAGCTTCCACGGTCCCGCACCTGCACGAACGTCGAGAGCGCCGCCGCGGCGGTCACCGCTTCTTCCACGACGATCGCCTCCGGCGGCAGCGCGTCCGCGATGCATTTCATCAGGAAGCGCGGATCGATCGGCGACGTATCGGCTTTACCCTGTACTTCGCGTGCGGCGCGCTCGCGCTGGGCGGACCAGTTGGTCCCGCCGAATTTTGCTACGCGTGCATCCGCCCTCTGCGCCTGCTCGGGCGTACGCTGCGCGCGCAGCAGCGGCACGAGCGCGCGCAGAGTGGCTTTGACGTCGACGCACAGCGCGAGCCCGGTCGCGTAGTTCTTTCCGAGCTCCCATACGCGCTCGCTGATATGAATTACCGGCATGCCTTCCGGCAGCGGCTCCACATCGCTGCGCGGCGACATGCGAAGCAGGTCCGCACCGAGACAGACGACGAGGTCGTAACGCTGCAGGGTCTCGCGCACTTTCGGCTGACTGCGCGTGAGGTCACCCATGAAAGCCGGATGAGCGTTGGGAAAGCGCGCGTTATAAGGGACCGGCTCGTGATACACCGCAGCGCCCAGGAGCAGCGCGAGGGCACCCGCCTCCTCGAACGCATCGCGGTCGGCGATCTCGCGGCCCGCGATGATCATCGGGTTCGAAGCGCAGAGCAGCCGGGCAGCGAGGCGCTGAAGGACTTCATCCGACGGGCGCACCTCGCGCTCGACGCGTGTGGGCGAGCCGGGATCGATGCGCCCTTCCTGATCGAGCACGTCGCCGGGAAGGCTCAGAAACACCGGCCCCGTCGGCGGCGTCAGCGCGACCTTTGCGGCGCGATGAACGATGCGGGGCAGGTCTTCGGCGCGCTGCACCTCGACCGCCCACTTCACGAGCGGCGCGGCGACCGGCACCAGCGGCTCGTAGAGCATCGGTTCGGTGAGGCCGTAACCCTGCTCGTACTGGCCGGCGGTGATGATGATCGGCGAGCCCGAGAACTTCGCGCTGTAGATCGCGCCCATCGCGTGGCCGAGGCCCGGTGTGCAATGCAGGTTGCAGGCGGCGAGCGCGCGCGACGCACGCGCATAGCCGTCGGCCATCCCGACGACGATGCTTTCCTGGAGCCCGAGTACGTACTTCAGCTCCGGGAAATTCGGCACCGCCTCCATGATCGCGAGCTCGGTCGTGCCCGGATTGCCGAAGAGATGCGTGACGCCCTCGTCGAGCAACAGCTGGATGAAAGCATTGCGGCCATTCGAGATACTCATCGGAATCGTCTCCTCCCCTCACCGCACATTATCTGCGCAAAAGCCGCTAACATCATCGGACCCTGAAGCGCCGCTGCCGAGCCGGAATCGTCCCCGAGGTCGACTGGCATGCAAGCGCCTGAAAGTCCTGTAAAGCCTGAGTCGACACGAATCTGAGCCTCACACAGCATGAAAGTCGTCGAATACCTGCTCCAGACCCTCGAGAAGAACGGCGTCGAAGTCATCTTCGGCAATCCGGGCACGACCGAGATTCCGCTCGTCGCCGCGTGTGAGCAGCACGCGAAGCTGCGTTACGTCGTCGCGCTGTCGGAGATCTCCGCAGTGCCCATGGCGGACGGCTATGCGCGAGCGACTCGCAAGCTCGGCGTCGTGAACCTGCACGTGGCGCCGGGACTCGGCAACGGGATGGGCGCCCTGTATACGGCAGGCATCGCGGGCACGCCGCTACTCGTACTGATCGGCGGCCAGGACCGCCGCTTCCTGCACACCCAGCCGATCCTGTGGGGACCGCTCGAGCAGATGGCGAAGAGCGTGTGCAAGGAAGTCTACGGGCTCAACACGCGTCACGATGCCGCTGCGAACCTGCGGCGCGCGCTGCGGGCCGCGCTGACGCCGCCGTACAAGCCGGTTGCGCTCATCTGCCCGCCCGATCTCCTCGAGCAGGAGATCGACGGTGAAACCGGCGTGGTCCGGGCGCCCTCGCTCCCGTCGCTGGACGCGGCGAGCGCGGACGAGTACGCGAGCTTTCTCTCCACGGCAAAACGTCCCGCGCTGATCGCGGCGGAAGACGTGCACTGGAGCGGCGCCGCCGAGGCGCTCGAAAATCTCGCCGAGCGCCTGCAGGCCCCGGTTTACGCGGCGCCGTATACGGGCGTGCTTCCGATATCGGCGGCGTCGCCGTGGTACGCGGGTTATCTCCCGCCGAGCCTGACGCAGATCTCCGAGCGGCTCGCCGATCGCGATGCATTGATCTTCGTCGGCGGGCGCGGTTTCAGGACGACGCTGTACAGCGCAGCGTCGCTGCCTCAGCGCAAGGCATGGCTCGGAGCCGACGCAAGCGTGCAGGCGAGCGACGGCGAATTCGATCTCGCGCGCCTTGCGGACATCGACGGCTCGCTGCGGGCGATTGCGCAGCGGTTGCCCGCGCGCGAGCGCTCCGCGCGCAGTGCGTCGCTGCGGCCCTCTCTCGAAATACCGGCCGAGAGCAGCCGCGCGCTGCACCCCACCCGCGCCGTCGCAGCGCTCCTCGAGCGCTACGGCGACGCGATCTGGTACGACGAGTCGGGACTGTCCACGTCCGACGTTCGCCAGTGGATGAAGCTGGCGGCGGGCGAGTACATCATCAATGGCAGCGGCGGCATCGGCTGGGGCCTGCCTGCAGCAGTCGGCGGGGCGATCGCGCATCCGCAGCGAAGAATCGTCGCGGCGATCGGCGACGGCTCGACCCTTTACGCGTCCGAAGCGCTGTGGAGCGCAGGCCGGCAGGGCACGACCAACATGCTGCTCGTCGTTTTTGCGAATCGCCGCTACGCGACCCTCAACGAAGCGGCGAGCCGGCTTGCGGGCGGGGCACTGCAATCCTTCACGATCGAGCCGCCGGTGCTCGACTTCAGCGGCCTCGCGACCCTTTACGGCTGGCGCTATGAGCGCGCCGCGACTGAAAGCGAGCTGACGCGTTTTCTGTCGCAGCGCCCGGCCGCGGCATCCAACACCCTGCTCGAGCTCATCCTCGATCCCGAGCTGAAGCCCGTCACGGCTTCACGACATTTCTGAAGAGGCTGCAATGATCGACGTGGAAGACCTTCTCGTGCGCGGCGGCGAAGGCCGCATCGCTTTGCTTCAGCACTGCGTGATGGCGGTGCGCATGGAGCCGGTATTCATTTTTCTCGCGCAGGAGTATCGACTCAGGCCGGGCCAGGCAGGCGCGCTGGCGCTATACGACCTCTTCTGTGCACAGCAGGCGCCGGCGAGGCTTGCGGCATACGAGCTGCTCCCGCCGCGGCAACAGACGTTGAGCGCGGCGATCGAGGGCATACGCGGGCAGTGGATCCCGGAGCGATCGGATCAGCCGCCGGATGCTGCGGACCTCGTTGCAGCCTTGACGCCTGCGCGCAATCTCTTCGACGTGATCGTCAGCGGTCTGCGCAACGATCCTCGGCTCGCCGAGCTTGCCGCTTCTTATGATCCGCGGCTCACGCCGCAGGAAAATCTGCCCGGCGGGACGATGACCGCAGGGCAGCGGCAGTTCGTCGATGGCGTATGGCGCCCTGTCGTCAAGCCGCGCCTCACCGCTGCGGGATTCTGGCAGATGAGCACGATCGGCTGACGCAAATCGGGGACAGACCCCGATATTCACAAATGTGAATATCGGGGTCTGTCCCCGATTTATTGCATGCTTAGCCCCAGGGGCCCGTCAGCGCTGTCGCAGGATCCGCGATCGACTCGAACCGCATCACGCGCACCGCGTTGCGGTTCTTATAGCTGAGCAGCGGAATCAATCCGCGGTCGAGCACCCCCTGCCCTGCCCGCTCGGACAGGTAGGTCTCGGCGCAGGCCTGCAAGTGCTTCTCGCCGTCTTCTTCATAGGTGTGCGCGGGGAGGTCGTCGACGTCGAGCTCGTCTCCGGGCTCCATGTCCCAGCCCCGCGCGAGAAATGCACGGCCGATCAGCAGCGCGCACGCGAGCGCTGCGTTGCCCCAGAGATAAGCGTCGTGCTCGCGCGCGGGTCCGAGCTCGTCGAGCTCGAACGAGGCGATCCGGTCGGTGCTCTTGCCGTACGGCAGCCGAAGGAGCACGCGCGGTGCGGCGAGCGCAATCCACGGCGCCATGGCGCTGCGGCGCAGCGAATGCCACGCCTCCAGCGACGGGTCTGAGGAATCGCGCCAGGCCGAAGGATCCGGCGTTGCGGCGAATGACTCGCAGCCGGCAAGCGCTGCGCTCGCTCCCCCGATCACCGGCGCGCCTGCGTGAGATGCGACAGCGCCGAGCATCGCGAGCAGAGTGACGTCCTCGCCGGCGGGGCCGAATTCATAATCCGCGACGACGAGCGACCACGGCTCGGCGCCCGCAACAGACGGCGCCTCCACGAGCGTTTTATAGGTCGCCGACGCGGCCAGGTCGCCCTGCATGTCTTGCAGGAGCTCGGATTTGCTCGCGTCGAGGAGGTAAAGCTTCAGCGTCTCGCCGAGCTCGAGGTTCGACACGAGCCAGTACACGCCGCGCCACAGCGATTCCAGCGCCTGAAATTCCGGCGCATGCAGGATCGTTCTCATCTGCGCACCGATCGCGGCATCCGCGGCTGCGATGTACTGCGCCTGGTGCGGCGGTGCGTCCGGCGCAATGTGCTCAGCGACGATGCTGCGGATGAACGCGTTGATCCCGGCTTCGGGAGAGGCCGCCGCCTGCGGCGCGGCAGAGCCGCCGCGGCCGAGCAGGCGCGAGAGCGTGTCGTCGTCCTCTTCAGTCGCGGCGGTCGGCTGCTCGGCGGTCCTCGCTGTCGGAGGCACATCGTGCTGCGATTGCGCCCTGAACGCTTCCGCAGCGGCTGCGAAAGTCGCGGAATCCTGCATGCGGCCGCGCAGGTCGCGCAGTCGCTCGAAAACCGCGACGCGCTTGTAGAGGGCGTCGGGATGGAAATCGTCGAGATCGTTGAAGACGATTTCGACGCGACCCGGAGTCGTCAGCCGCGGAGCGATGCGCCGCAGCACCGGTTCGAACGTGTCGATGTCGACCGCCTGCGGCCGGCGGGTCGCCAAGTCCTGGGGTGCGGAACCGCCGCGGGCGCTGAAATCGCCGATGACGAGGATGCGCATCGGCGCATCGGCATCCACGCGCTCGCGTGCGCGCGCCGGCGCTGCTCCAAGCTGGGTTTCGAAGTTCATGCGTGCGGGCATGGCGGAATCTCCTGCTTGAGGCGCGTCACTCCGGCGGCGTGAAGCCGGGAGGCACGGTTTCCTGGAACGACTTGCGCTCGACGATGCCGGCGTGCCATTTGGCAAGCCTGGGCGCCCTCTCCCGCCACTCGTGCGGATAGCGGAAATCGACGTACTGGAGCGCGACGCCCATGACGAGGTCGGCGAGCGTGAAGCGGTTGCCGACGAGGAACAAGGTGCCCCCGAAGCGCGCTTCGCCCGAATCGACTGCACGGTGGATGCGCGCCTGCTCGCGCTCGATCTTGGACGGCATCTGCTTGTCCTCGGGACGGCGCATCTCCAGCACGCGGGCGACTGACGCGTCGATCACGCCGTTGCCGAGCGCCTGCCACCACTGCGCCTGCCAGTAGCCTGCGGCGTCCTTCGGCGTGAGCGTCTTGCCGTCGACGTGGTCGAGGTAATGCACGACGAGCACCGATTCGAACAGGTAGTTGTTCGGCTCGATCTCGAGCGCCGGCACCTTGCC
>JAQGMV010000169.1 GCA_028292225.1 Betaproteobacteria bacterium | reverse complement strand
CGCCTCGGCGTGGACGTGATCGACGTCTATTACCTGCACCGCGTCGATCCGAACGTGCCCATCGAGGACACCGTCGGCGCGATGGCGCAGCTCATCTCGCAGGGCAAGGTGCGTTTCATAGGCCTTTGCGAGGCGGGCGTAAAAACACTCAGGCGAGCGCATCGCGAGCATCCGATCACGGTGCTGCAGACCGAGTATTCGCTGTGGTTCAGGGAAAGCGAGCGCGAGATCCTGCCCGCGTGCCGTGAGCTCGGCATCGGTTACGTCGCGTACGCGCCGCTCGGCCGCGGCCTGCTCACCGGACGTATCAAGAGTGTCGACGATCTGCCGCCCGACGACCGGCGCCGCCGGCACCCGCGTTTCCTGCCGGAGAACCTCGTCCGCAACGCCGAGCTCGTGCACGAGCTCGAAGCGCTCGCCAAGCGGATCGACGCGTCCCCTGCACAGGTCGCTCTCGGGTGGCTGCTCGCGCAGGGGGAAGACATCGTTCCGATTCCCGGGACCAACCACGTGGCGAACGTCGAGCAGAATGCGGCTGCGGCCGAGCTTCGTCTCGAACAGAAGGATCTCGCGCGCTTGAGCGAGCTGTTTGCGTACGGCGCAGGGGCGGGGGCGAGGTACATGGAGAATGCGCTGAAGGGGGTGGGGTTGTAACAAGCCGGGTCGCCCGCGACCCAAACGGGGTCTGACCCCAGCGTGACGACGCACCGACGGATAACAAAAAAATGGAGGAGGGATGGATGGCTATTGCAGGAGCACAGCTTGCGATCGGGATCGCCGCGCTTGCAGCCTTCGCGGCACCGGTCGTCCACGCGCAGTCGTATCCGGTCAAGCCGGTGCGGCTCATCGTGCCGTGGAGCGCAGGCAGCGGCACCGATCTCATGTCGCGCAGCCTCGCTGCGAAAATGACCGAAGCGCTCGGGCAGCAGGTCATCGTCGACAACCGCGGGGGCGCCGGTGCGCTGATCGGCTCCGAAGCCGCTGCCAAGTCGGCGCCCGACGGCTACACGCTGTACGTCGGCGGCTCGGTCTCGATGGCGATCAGCCCGGCGCTCTACACCAGGGTCGCTTATGACCCCATCAGGGATTTCGCGCCGGTCTCGCTCGTCTCGCAGTTTTCCAACGCGCTTTCGGTGCATCCCTCGGTGCCTGCGAAGAATGTGAAGGAGCTCATCGCGATCGGCCGCTCGCGGCCTGGCGACCTCCTGATGGGCTCCGCCGGCAACGGGTCGACGAGCCATCTCGCGGGCGAGCTCTTCAAGAAGATGACCCGGGTGAACATGACTCACGTGCCGTACAAGAGCGGAGGCCAGCTCGTGGTCGGCGTCGTGAGCGGCGAATCGCACCTGTCGTTCTCCCCGGTGTCCACGGCGCTCACGCACATGAAAACCGGAAAGCTGCGCACGCTCGGCGTCACCAGTACAAGGCGCCTGCCTTCGCTTCCCGAGCTGCCGACGGTTGGGGAGACGGTGCCGGGCTATGAGTTCGGCGGGTGGCAGGCGGTGTTCGCACCGGCCGGCACTTCACCCGATCACGTACGGCGCCTCAATGCGGCGATACTCAAGGCGATCAACACACCGGAATTCAAAGACTATCTCGCGAAGGAAGGCTCCGAGCTCGTCGGCAGCGCCCCCGAGCAGCTCGCGGTATTCCTGCGGGCGGAAGTGACGAAGAATGCGGAGTTGATCAGGAGCGCTGGGATAAAGGCTGAGTGAGAGGTGAGGTGGATGGTGAATGGTGAACGGTGAACCGTTTTGCTCGAGGTGTGACCCGGCTTATGCGCCGGTCCGCTCTTCCCGCTTACCGTTCACGAACAAAGGGGTTTGAAAATGGCAGACAGAAACGTAACCGTTGCGCTGGATCGCTTCACCTGGCGCATGTTGTCGCAGTACGTGTCGCAGTGGGATTTCGACCGGCTGAAGAAAAAGATCGAGAGCTGGGACCAGTGGTGCGTCGAATGGAGCCGCGAAGCGCAGCGCTACAGCGACATGGCCGGCGCCGCGCTCGCGGAAGGCAATCGCACCACGGCGGGCCAGCACTACATCCGCGCCGCGCTGTACTACCACTGGGCGACGTTTCTTTTCGTGCACGACCCGAAGCAGTTCGTCGAAGGCATGGAGGCGATGGGCGAGTGCTGGAGACTCGCCGCGCCGCTCGTCGAGCCGCCGATGGAGCTGCTCGAAATTCCGTACGAAGGCGTAAAGCTTCCCGGCTATTTGCGCAAACCCGAAGGCATCGCCAAACCGCCGCTCGTGATCCTGGTCCCGGGCGGCGATTCCACCAAGGAAGAGCTTTACGACTTCGGCGAGCACATGTTGAAGCGTGGGCTCGCGGTCATGGCTTTCGACGGCCCGGGTCAGGGGCTCGTCAGCACGAAGCTGAAAATTCGGCCCGATTTCGAAGTGCCGATCCGCGCCGTCACCGATTTTATGGTCAGGCGCAGCGACATCGATGCGAAGCGCCTGGCGATCGGGGGCATTTCGTACGGCGGACTGTTCGCGTGCCGTGCCGCGGCTTTCGACGAGCGCTTCAAGGCGGTGTTCTCCGCGAGCGCGTGGTATACCCCCGCAGGCCGCTGGAGCAGCATGGACCCGCTGTCGCAGCTCGGGTTGAAGCAATACATGGGCGAGAACGCCGAAGAGATCCAGAACGCAATCACCATGGACGGCGCGACCGAGACGCTCAGGGTGCCGCTGCTCCAGGTCTACGGCGGTCTCGACCAGGCGTCGCCTCCGGAGCACGCGTATCGTGTCGAACAGGCGGTGAAAGGCCCGACGACGACGGTCGTGTTCGATGATGGAGTGCATGTGTGCAACAATTTGCACCACGTCGTGCGCCCGCTCATTGCTGACTGGTTGGCGAAGCAGCTGGGCTGAACATCCGGTGTTTGGTTTTTAGTGTTGAGTGTTTAATTGGCTGCAAACCCACTCCCATCCCGGCGTTCCCCCTGAAGGGGAAGGAGAGTGATCTCCTGCCAGAGACGTAAAAAGTTTCCCTCCCCCTCAGGAGGAGGGTTAGGGTGGGGGTGGTTTGTCTTTCCCATCTACGAAGGAAACTAATGGCTTTGATGTTAGGCGCGGAAGCGCTCGAAGGTGTGATTTCCACGCGCGAGGCGATCGATCTCCTCGAAGGCATGTCGGCGCACGAAGCGGCGGGCAAGACCTTCGTGTCTCCGCGCCTGAGCACGACCTTCGAAGGCGGCTGGATGCGCATGATGTTCGCGGCCGACTACGCATCGGGTTTCGCGGCGACCAAGGCTTTTCACATGATCCAGGGCGCGGGCGTGCGTTACGTCGTCTCGCTCTACCGCGTCGCCGACGGCGAGCTGCTCGCGATTCTCGACGGGCGGCTGATCACCGATCTGCGCACCGGCGCCGCGAGCGGCGTGGTCGCGCGTAAAGTCAGGATCGACGGCCCCGTCAGCGTAGGTCTGTTCGGCGCCGGTCACCAGTCGCGCATGCAGCTCGAGATGCTCGCCAGTGTTTACAAGGTCGACTCCGCGAGTGTCTTCAGCCCCACCGTCGAAAACCGCGAGCGCTTCGCGAAGCAGATGTCGTCGAAGCTCGGGCTCAAAGTGAGCGCAGTCGCGAGCGCCGAGAAGGCGGCGCGAGGACACGCGGTAGTCGTCGCTGCGACGAGCTCGCAAAGCAGCGAGCCTGTGGTGCGCGGAGAATGGCTAGCCCAGTGCCGTCTGCTCTGTGCGGTCGGCAGCACGCGGCCGCAGTCGATCGAAGTCGATGCGCGCTGTTTCGGCGACGCAAAAGCCGTGGTGGTCGACACGCTACGCGCCGCGGAGGAAGCGGGAGATCTCCAGCAGGCGGTCAAAAGCGGCGCGATCAGCGCTGAGACACAGATCGCGCTCGCGCAGGTCGCGGGCGGCGCCGTGCGCCTGCCGGACGGCGGTCTCGTGACCTTCAAGTCGGTCGGCACTGCGCTGCAGGATCTCGCGCTCGCCGCGCGCTTCTACGAGCTCCTGCGCGGACGCAAGGATCTTCCCGCAGCCCCCGACCTGGCGAGCCTGAAGAAGCCTGTCAGCGCCAGGAAATGACGAAGTGACAAATCCCCCCAGTCGAGAAAAACAATGACCGACAAGAACGTGCAATCGATGCTCGAGCGCTTCACCTGGCGCATCCTCGCCAATCACGTCTCGGCGTGGGAGCTCGAGCAGCTCAAAAAACGCATCGAGCGCTGGGACGACTGGTGCGAGGCTTTCAGCGCACTTGCGCGCGAGCACGTTGCGGCAGGCGACGAAGCGCTCGCGGGCGGCCACACGTTGAGCGCCGGCAACGCCTACGTGCGCGCAGCGAGCATCTACCACTGGGCGAGCTTTTATTTCGTCCACGACCAGGCCCAGTTCCGCGCGGCGCTCGAGGCCGGGGAAGCGTGCTGCCGCAAAGCCGCGCCGCTGGTGAGCCCGGCAATGGAGATCCTCGACATCCCGTTCGAAGGCCGGATGCTGCCGGGCTATCTGCGCAAGCCCGCCGGCGTTGCGAGACCCCCGATCGCGATCTTCTGTCCCGGCGGCGATTCCACGAAGGAAGAGCTTTACGACCTCGGCCAGCACGTGGTCGAGCGCGGGATGGCGTTTCTCGCGTTCGACGGTCCCGGCCAGGGGCTCGTCAGCACGAAGCTCAAGATGCGGCCGGACTACGAGGTCGTGCTCCGTGCGGTGGTGGATTACGCGGCTGCGCGCGACGATATCGATGCGTCGCGGCTCGCGGTCGGAGGCATCTCTTACGGTGGTTTGTTCGCGTGCCGCGCCGCTGCGTTCGACGATCGCGTCAAAGCCGCGGTGTCGGTGAGCGCGTGGTACACGCCCGCCGGTCTTTACGCCCACATGCCGCCGCTCGGCCAGATCGCGATCAAACAGTACTTCGGTCCCGATCCGGCTGACGTTCAGAACAGGATCACGATGGCGGGCGCCGCCGAGCGCATACGCGTGCCGCTGCTCCAGGTGTACGGCGGGCTCGACAAGGCATCGCCGCCGGAGCAGGCATATCTCGTGGAGAGGGAAGTGAAAGGCCCGTGCCGCACGGTGATCTATGATGAAGGCGTGCATGTGTGCAATAACGTGCAGAACAAGGCGAGGCCGCTGATAGCCGACTGGTTGTCCGAACAATTGAGGCCCCAGGCGGCCGCTCACAAGTAATCGAGGAGCAGGTTTAGATGGCACAAGACAAGATGCGCGGCTCACCCGCCGCTCAGCCGCAGCCGGAATTCCAGTCGTTGCAGGAGATCGTGCTCGCCGCGCGCAAAAAGCTCACGCCCGAGCTGTGGGACCACCTATCGGGAGGTGCGGATTCGGAGACCACGCTGCGCCGCAATCGCCTCGCGCTGGACGTGCTCGCGCTGCGCCAGCGCGTGCTCGTAGACGTCGCCGACGTCGACATCAGCACCACGCTCCTCGGTCAGAAGCTCGCGAGTCCGGTCTTTCTTGCGCCCGTCGGTGGTTTTCTCGGGATGGCGCATCCGGAAGGTGCGATTCCGGTCGCGCGCGCCGCCGTGGCACGACGCACGACCGCGTTCATCAGCACGGCGGTCAAACCCAGCTTCGAAGCCGCGCAGCAGGCAGTGAGCGAGCCGCTGATATTCCAGCTCTACGTGCGCTCGGGCAGACCGTGGATCGAAGAGACGCTCGATCGCGCGCGCGCGGCCGGCTATAAAGCGCTGTGCGTGACGGTGGACCGCGCGTGGTACGGAAGGCGGGAGCGCGATCTCATCAGCCGTGCGGCGGTTCGGGAGGGCTTTGGCGATCCGCGCTACCAGGCGAGCATCACGTGGGACGACCTGGTGTGGATGAAGCAGCACATGAAGGGCCCTCTGGTGATCAAAGGCATTGCGACGGGCGAGGATGCGCGTCTGGCGGTCGAGTACGGCGCCGACGTCGTCTATGTCTCGAACCACGGCGGGCGGCAGCTCGATCACGGACAGGGCAGCATCGAAGTGCTGCCTGAAGTCGTCAACGCGGTCGCCGGGCGCGCTGAAGTGCTCGTCGACGGCGGCATCCTGCGCGGCACCGACGTCGTCAAAGCCGTCGCGCTCGGCGCACGCGCAGTGGGCGTGGGCAAGCTTCTCGGCTGGGCGCTTGCCGCGGGTGGGCAAGCGGCGATCGAGCGCATGCTCGAGCTGCTCGACATCGAAATCCGCACGGCGATGGGTCTGATGGGCGTGACCTCGCTCGCGGAGCTGAATCCCTCGTGGGTGCGGCCGGCTCTGCTCGCCGGCCCGGTCGGCACGATGAGCGCATACCCCTGGTACGAGGAACAGCGGAAATCGGGGACAGACCCCGATTTCCGGATTCCGCGATAAGAATCGGGGTCTGTCCCCGATTTTCGTTCTGGAGCTCCAATGACACTGCAACTCGATCCGAAGCTCGCGGCGATCGCCGCCGGGCAGCCTTTCCCCCGTTTCTCCGACGACGAGTTCGGGCGTCGCCGCAGCGCGCTCATCGGCGCGATGCAAAAAGCGCAGGTCGACCACCTGCTCGTCTGCGGCGAGCAGCGCGTCGGCTCCGGCGTGCCGTGGATCACCGGCTGGCCGACGACGACCGAGGCGCTGGTGATCGTGAGCCCGCATGAGAAAAACCTCATGTTCATGGAGTGGTACAACCACCTCCCGCTCGCGACCCGCATGGCGCAGAACACCGACGTGAAATGGGGCGAGCACGCGGGCGTCGACAAAGTCATCGCGCAGTTGCAGCGCCGCGGCGCCAAGCGCGTCGGTTTCATGGGCCCGCTTTCGTACCGCAAGTGCAAAAAGCTCGAGGGCGCTTTCGAAGCGCTGGTCGAGATGAACAAGGATTATGTCGAGCTGCGTCTCGTGAAATCAGCCGAGGAGCTCGACTGGCTGCGCATCGGCGCGGCGTACAGCGACGCGGCGATCGAAGCGCTGCGCCGTGAGTTGAAACCGGGGCTGACCGAGCGCGACCTGTGGGACATCACCGAGCGCGCTTACACGCGCCAGGGCGGAACGACGCAGATTCACTACTTCGGCGTGACGTCGATGGCGAACCCCGACTGCTGCGTGCCGCGGCAATTCCCCGAGAACCGGACGGTGCAGGCGGGCGACTGCGTTTTCTGCGAGATCAGCGGGATGTTCGGCGACTATTCCGGGCAGGTGCTGCGCACCTTCACCGTCGGCGCCGATCCGACCCCGCTGTACAGCGATCTCTATGCGACCGCCGAAGCGGCTTTCGACGCGATAGCCGCCGTCCTGCGCGAAGGAACGACGCCCGAGCAGATCGTCGAGGTCTCGGGCGTGATCGAGAAAGCGGGATTCACGACGTGCGATGACCTCATGCACGGCTACGGCGGCGGTTATTTCCCACCGGTGCTCGGCAGCCAGAGCCGCCCCGCGGGTCCGCTGCCCGACCTGCCGCTGCGCGCAGGGATGACGGTCGTCGTGCAGCCGAACGTCATCACGAAGGATCAGACCGCCGGCGTCCAGGTCGGCGAACTCGTGCACATCACCGAAAAAGGCTTCGAGCGGCTGCACAAAGCGCCGCGCGCACTTTTCCGGGTCGCGTAGAAGCTGAAAGAAAAAGCACTCACGACGAAGGACACGGAGGAAGCTCAACAGCTTCAACGCGAAGGACGCGAAGGAAGGTCAACGGCTTTCACCACGAAGGACACGAAGGGGCACGAAGGAAGGTCGACAGAAAAGCTTATTTTTCGCTTTTCCTTCGCGTCCTTTGCGCCCTTCGGGTTGAAGCTTTGGGTCTTGTTTTTCCTTCGTGCCCCTTCGTGTCCTTCGTGGTTGATGCTTTTCCGTTCACGGGTGCGAACCAGGCGCGGCAAGGCCAGCGTGCGCGAAACCCGGTTCGAAAACACGATCGGCCATGACCTGGCACCGCAGCATCATCCGCGGCTCGTCGGGGCCGTAGTCGGGGATCGCGTAGTGCAGCGTTCCGATGTGGTCCCACATCAGCACGTCGCGCTCGGTCCACGTGTGGGTGTAGATGTACTTGTCCTGTAGCTGGTGCTCGAAAAGCATCGCCAGCACGCGGTCGCTTTCGGCCGCGTCGAGCTCGTTGATGCGGATCGCGTAGCCGGGATTGCAGTACAGCACCCGGCGTCCGGTGATCGGGTGGGTGAGAAACACCGGGTGTGTCGAAGGCTGACGCTTGGCGCGTTGCTCTGCCGTCAGCGCGGGGCGGATGCTTCCCGGCCTTTGCCGCATGGCTTCCCAGAACTTGTTGAAGTCGTGGGTCGCGGTCGCATTCTTCAGGCGCTCTTTCGTGTCGGACGCGAGGTCGTCATACGCGGCGTGCATGTTCGCGAACTGCGTCGCACCGAGCGGTTTGCCGTCGCGGCGCGGCACCTTGACCGCGTACAGCACGTTGGTGAAGCCGACGAGCGTGTTGTACGACATGTCGGTATGCCAGTCCTGCCCTGCATCGACGAGCCCGATCGGCTCGCCGTTCTCCATGATGTTGGAGAGGATGCCGACTTCGGGCATTCCGGGCACCCCGAGCTTGCCCGTGACCGAAGCCTGCAGCGTTCCGAAGCGGCTCGAGAAATCGCGAAGCGCGGGCGCATCGAGCGACTGGTCGGGAAAGCGCAGGACTCCGTGCCGACCCAGTGCCGACACGATCGCGGCGAAATCGGGATCGCTCAACGGACGCGAAAGGTCGATCCCCCTGACCATGGCGCCGAGCGTTTCACCCGTAGGCTCGATGTCCGCCATGGTCTGTCCTGTGAGTGCCATAATGAATACATTATAAGAGCGCGGGCTGCGGGCTGCGCCGTCCGGGGACGAACCGTCTCTCAGCAGGGCACAGGAGGGGAACATGACACAGAAGATCACCGCGACGCTGAGCGTCAACGGCCAGCGCCATACGGTCACCGCGCCCGAAGACACACCGCTCCTGTGGGTGCTGCGCGAGCACCTCAAGCTCACCGGAACCAAGTTCGGCTGCGGTGTCGGCCAGTGCGGCGCGTGCACCGTGCACCTGGACGGCAAGCCCACGCAGTCGTGCCTGTATCCGCTGAAGGACGTGGCGGGCGGCCGGGTCACCACGATCGAAGGCCTGGCGCCTCCGACCGCGCCGCATCCGCTACAGAAAGCGTGGCTCGCGGAGCAGGTGCCGCAGTGCGGCTACTGCCAGTCGGGGCAGATCATGCGCGCGGCCGGACTCCTCAGGGAAGCGCCGCATCCGACGCGCGAGCAGATCGTCGAGTACATGAGCCCGAACATCTGCCGCTGCGGCACTTACGTGCGTATCGTGCGTGCGATCGAGCGCGCGTCGAAGGAGGCATGATCATGAGCGCCATCGAACGCGATACCGATACGAAAGTCTCAAACGGGCGCCGCCGCTTCATGCTCGGCGCCGCGGGCCTCACTTTCGGAGTGGCCGCAGGCGCTCCCGAGTTCATCGCATCCGCCGCCGCACAGGGCGGCCGGCGCACCGTGCTCAGCCCCTGGGTGACGCTCTCGACCGACGGGACGGTGTACATCATGTCGCCCGCAACCGAGATGGGGCAGGGCTCGCTCACCTCGATACCGGTGATCCTCGCCGACGAAATGGACGCGGACTGGAAGCGCGTCCAGATCGTTCCCGCGCCGCCCGACGACAGGATCTACGGCAATCCGCGTTTCGGCAATGCCATGTATACCGCGGGCAGTGCGACGGTCACCGGGTACTTCACGCCGATGCGCGAGTTCGGCGCTCAGGTGCGCGTCGTGCTCATGCAGAACGCCGCCTCGCGATGGAATGTGCCGATGGCCGAGCTCGCCACCGAGCCCGGCGCGGTCCTGCACGCGAAATCGGGGCGCCGCTTGGGCTATGGCGAGATCGCCGCATTCGCGAAGGTCCCCGAGAAAGCGCCCGAGGTGGCGCTGGAGCCGCTCGACCGCGCGCGCTTCAGGTTGATCGGCACCGACATCGGACGCGTCGATGTTCCGGGCAAGACGAACGGCACCGCGCAATACAGCATCGACGTGCAGGTGCCGGGAATGATTTACGGCGCGATCCTGCGCGAACCCATAGAGGGCGCGGCTCCGGAGCGCATCGACGATGCGGCCGCGCGCGCGATCGAAGGTGTGATCGCCATCGTGCCGCTGAAGTACGGCGTCGGCATCCTCGCCGATTCCCCATGGACCGCTTTCAAGGCGAAGAACGCGCTCAAAGTGAGCTGGAGCCGCAAAGCCGTCGGATGGGGACATTCCAGCGCGCGGGGGCTCGAGGCGTTCGCAGCGATCGAGCGTGACGCGAGCCGCAAAGGCGTCGCGTGGGAAACCAAGGGCGACGTGCACGGCTCGATGAAGCGCGCGGCGCAGGTTTTCGAAGGCGAGTATCGCGCCGACTATGCGTATCACGCGCAGATGGAGCCGCTCAATTCGGTCGCCGCGGTCTCGCCCGCGGGCGATGCGGTCGAGATCTGGGTCGGCACGCAAAGCCAGACGACTGCGGTCACCGCGGTGGCGAAAGCGCTCGGCATCCCCGAAAGCAAAGTCACTTACAACGGCATGCTGATGGGCGGCGGCTTCGGCCGGCGTGGGCACCGCGACGTGGAATTCATCGTCGATTCGGCGCTGATGTCCAAAGCCGCAGGCAAGCCGGTGAAAGTGATCTGGACGCGCGAGGACGACGTTCACCAGGGCCGCTTCCGGCCGCTCTACGTGAACAAGCTGCGCGCGGGTGTGGACGCCTCGGGGAACATCATCGCGTGGCACCACCGGCTCGTATCCGACCGCGTGCTCCAGTTCATGGACCCGGTGCGATACGCGAGCGCGAAAGGGCGGGACAACATCGCGATGCGCGGAACTGAAATTCCGACCTACGATATCCCCGACCGGCTTGCGGAGGGCGTACAGGAAGAGACCGGCATGCGCACTTCTCCGCTGCGCGCGATCGGCGTCGGCCAGAATGCTTTCGCGAACGAAGTGTTCATGGACGAGATCGCTTCGATGCTCAAGGTCGACCCGGTCCAGTTTCGTCTAAAGCATCTGAAAACCGCACCGCGTGCGCGCCACGTGATCGAGGAAGTCGCCCGGATGTCGGGGTGGGGAACGAAGCGCGCAGGGCGCGAGCTCGGCTTCGCCTATCTCGATTACAGCGGCACCCAGGTCGCGGGCGTGGCTGAGGTGTCGGTCGACACGGCGTCCGGCGCGATCAAGGTTCATCGCTTCTGGTGCACGATCGACGCCGGAGTTGCCGTCCAGCCCGACAACATCGTCGCGCAGACCGAAAGCTCGATCGTCTATGGCCTCGGGCTCGCGCTGACCGAGCGCATCACGATCGAAGACGGCATGGTGAAGCAGTCGAACTTCTACGATTATCACGTGCCCCGCATGAAAGACGTTCC
>JAQGMV010000120.1 GCA_028292225.1 Betaproteobacteria bacterium | reverse complement strand
CTTGTGCGGGCAGCGCAATCGCGGTAGGGGGTCCGTATGGGCTGGATGATCTTCAGCGACGCAGGCGGCCTGTGGTACTGGGAGCTGCTGAGCGACAACTCCGACACGATCCTCGAATGCGCCCGCGGCTTCAAAACGCGCGAGCACTGTGTGGCGAACGCGCGAGAGCACGGTTTCGCCGGGCAGCACTCCGGTCCCATCGACCAGGGCGACGCTCACGACCAGGAGTGGTAAGTTAAGCACAAACGACGGCGCGCTCCGGCGGTTCGCCCGCGAATCGCAGCCGCCGTCATCAACGCACGTTATCCGAGGACAGAACGATGATGCAGTGGGAATTCAAACAGGAACCGGGCGAGACCAACCGCTGGCGCTGGAAGTGCGTTGCCCCGGGTACCCGGGAGACGCTGAAGATGTCCCAGCTGCCTTTCAAGACGATGGAGGAGTGCGTCAGGGATGCCGAGAAGTACGGGTACCTCGGGACTGAAACGCCGCGATCGTCATGACGCGCCGCGATCCCCGCAGCGTGTCTTCGAAGCGTCTGGCCGCGTGAACGGCCCGGACGATCGGGTTGATGTGCTGCCGTCAGCGCTTGGGATAACGATGATCGTTACCCGGGCGCGTCAGGCGTCCCTGCGTGACCTCGAAGACATAACCCTGCGAGCGTGCCGCTGCAACGCAGCTATCGTATGTCTCGTATGAGAGCGGCGATTCCGCAACGACTGTCCTGTCATCCGACAGCTGCTGCCACCGCCACTGCGTCTCGTCCGCAAGAAAGAAGCGCCATATCACTCGCATAGTCGATCCCTGGCTCCAGATCCGGCTCGTCAGGTAATGCAGGCGAGCCTGCAAACATCTCCGTCAATCACGCAGTGTAGCCCCTTCCCGGTTTCCCCGGCGCTCCGGCACGACCCGGGTGTCGTCGACGACCACCCATTCTGAATCCTGAGTGCCGGTATTCAGCCAGCCGAAAGGCCTGTCCAGAACATCCTCGCCGCGCGCCCAGTCGTCGGCGCGACGCAGCTGCGGCCGTCCGTGGACGGAATCCCCGCTTCCATCGAATCCATGGCGTCGGGCGTCCCGCATCGCTGCGGGCAACGTAGTGAAGCCCGAGCCCGAGGCGACGACCTCGTGTCCGGCCAAGAATTCTTCCCAGCACCAAGTCTGCGTCACGACGCAGTCGGACACCTCGAGCTTTGTGAAGAAACGCCAATCGGTTCTTTGGGATGCCATGTAATCACACGGAGCAACTCGTGGGCCATGGACGTTATGCGTTCAGAATCAAGGCGTAGATTCGGGCGGGAGTCGCTGATTGTCGCCGGATGGAAACACGTGCGATCGTACGCGGCTCGATGCCCGAGTCGATCGCCACGTCGAAGGCTGGACGTGTCGCCGTACAGCAACGCGGCTAGAATCAAAGTGCGTGCCCGCAGCCGATACCCGGCTGTGAGCGCAACGCTCTCGCCGGATCCGCCCATGGCTCATGCTCTTGCAGCGCTCTCCCTGCTCGAAACGCGCGTCGTCGGCGTGTTGTATGAAAAGCAGCACACTGTTGCCGACACCTATCCGCTGACGCTCAACGCGCTCGTCTCGGGATGCAACCAGAAGACGAGCCGCAGCCCCGTGATGGACGCGTCTGACGCTGAAGTCCAGGCGGCAATCGACAGCCTCAAAGGCTATAACCTCGTCATGGAGACGAGCGGCGGGCGCGTGTCGCGTTACTCGCACAACCTGGAGCGCGTGCTGCAGGTGCCTTCACAGTCCGCGGCGCTGCTCACGGTGCTCATGCTGCGCGGGCCGCAGACGCCGGGAGAGCTGCGTATCGGCTCCGAGCGCCTGCATCGCTTTGCCGATATCTCATCCGTCGAAGGTTTTCTGAACGAGCTCGCAGAGCGGCCTGCGGGAGCGCTGGTCACCGAGCTGCCGCGCTCGCCCGGGTCGCGCGAATCGCGCTGGGCGCACCTGCTGAGCGGCGCGCGTGCAGTCGATACGACGTCGTCGGCGCTGGAACGTCCGGCGGGAGACGCTACGCTCGGCGAGATCTCCGCGCTCAAAGCCAATGTGGCAAGGCTCGAAGCTGAAGTCGATACGTTGACGCGTGTGGTCGCGCGGATCTGCGCCGACCTTGGAATCCCGCCGCCTGATTAAGGCAAAGCGCTCATCCCACGCCAGGCAACGAGCGCTCTAGATGGCGCCCTGGCCGTCGATGTTCCCGGGGGCGGTGGAACCGTGCACCGGAACCATGTCGACGACGTAGCCGCTTTTTTTCGCGTCCTGCACGCAATCGAAGAAGTATACGAATGCGCCCGGCGACTGCTTGCGGCCATCGGCGGAACGCCATTTCCACGCGAAACCCGATTCGCCCGGTATGCGGACGGAATACACCTGCGCTTTCTTGCTCACGATTTCCCCCGAGGCGATCGCGGGGCCGTGCTCGACCCCTTCCGAAGACATTGTGTGGCCGGCCCGCTTCCGGCGTCCATCGCCCAGCGTACAGTCGGCTCAGAACCCCGTTTTTCGGTCATTACCCGCCGGACCGGGGAGCCGGTCCGGCAGATTACGTTCCCGGATCGAGCGCCGAGCACATTGGTCTGCCTCGCGCGCTGCAGCGGGTATCATCCATGCCCTTGACAGGCGGGGTTTCAGACGAGGGATAGATGCAGATTTCCATGCGCGGGACGCAGGCAACGGCCGGATTGACTTTCGCAGCGCTCGGCGTCGTTTATGGCGACATCGGAACCAGCCCGCTGTATGCATTCAAGGAGGCGTTTGCGGGCGCGCACGCGCTGCCGGTTACGCACGAGAACGTGTATGCCGTGCTGTCCCTGATGTTCTGGGCGGTGACGCTCATCGTATCTCTGAAGTATGTCACCTTCATGCTGCGCTACGACCGCCGCGGCGAAGGCGGGGTGCTGGCGTTGCTGACTTTCGCGCTCGACGCCGCCAAAAAACGGCCGCAGTTCTACTGGCTCGTCGTCATCCTCGGCGCCTTCGCGGCGTCCCTGTTCTATGGGGACGCCATCATCACGCCGGCGATCTCGGTGCTTTCGGCTGTCGAAGGCCTGTCGGTCGTGACGCCGCGCTTCCAGCACTGGGTGGTGCCGATCGCGATCGCCCTGCTCGCCACGCTCTTCATGGTGCAGCGGCGCGGCACCGCGCGTATCGGCCGCGTGTTCGGGCCGATCATGGTGTTGTGGTTCCTGGTGATGGCAACCCTCGGCGCCGCAAGCATCGTCCAGGCGCCGGGGATCCTCGCCGCGGTCGACCCGCGCTACGCGTTGGAATTTTCACTGCAGCACCCGGGCCTCGCCCTGGTCGCTCTCGGCGCGGTCTTCCTGTGCCTTACGGGTGCCGAAGCGCTGTACGCGGACATGGGCCATTTCGGCAAACTGCCGGTGCGCATCGCGTGGTACGCGCTCGTGTTCCCGTCGCTGATGCTGAATTACTTCGGGCAGGGC
Source organism: Betaproteobacteria bacterium (assembly GCA_028292225.1). Classification (GTDB taxonomy): domain Bacteria; phylum Pseudomonadota; class Gammaproteobacteria; order Burkholderiales; family SG8-41; genus JAQGMV01. The sequence continues at coordinate 1,892 of JAQGMV010000120.1, read as the reverse complement.
GCGTTGATCCTGCGCACCCCGGAAGCAGCCAAGAACCCTTTCTTCCTGCTCGCTCCCGAGCCGCTGCTGCTCCCGATGGTCATCCTCGCAACGTGCGCGACGATCATCGCCTCGCAGGCGACGATCTCCGCGGCGTACTCGGTCACGCAGCAGGCTTCGCGCCTCAACTTCCTGCCGCGCCTGCGCGTGCTTCACACGTCCGACACCGCCCAGGGGCAGATCTACGTGCCCGTCGTGAACTGGCTGATGCTCGGCGGGGTCGTCGCGCTGGTGATCGGCTTCGGTTCGTCGACGGCGCTGGCGGGCGCGTACGGCATCGCGGTCAACGGGGACATGATCATCAGCTCGATCCTCCTGATGATCGTGGTCGCGACCCGGCCCGGACACACCAGATACGGCATGATCCCGGTCCTCGTCGTCTTCATCTTGCTCGAAGCCACATTCCTCAGCTCGAACGTCACCAAAATCCCGGACGGCGGGTGGTTTCCGCTCGTGCTCGCCGGTGCGATCTTCATGGTGCTCACGACCTGGCGGCGCGGCGTCGAGCTCCTGCAGGCGAGGCGTGCGGTGCAGCCGGAATCGCGGGACGACAACGTGCGCGTGGGCCTCGCCTCGGCGGTGCGCATTCCGCGCACCGGCGTCTTCTTCAGCTCGAGGCGCACCGGCTACCCGAGCGCGTTTCTTCACAACCTGAAGCACAACTGTGTCGTGCACGAAAAGACCATCTTCGTGAACGTCGAGTTCGCCAATGCGCCTTACGTCGAGGACGAGGAACGCCTCGATATCGAGCGTCTCGAGGAAGGCCGGTGGCGAGTGAGCGCGCAGTTCGGTTTCCGCGAAGATCCCGACGTGGACAAGATTCTTCGGCTGGCGGCAACCCGCGGTCTGCGTATCGACCGCGACACCGCTTCGTTCTTCACAAGCAAGGGCGAGCTCGTTTCGGTCACGAAGCCGCGGGGTTTCGGATTGCGGCGCAAGCTCTTCGCCTGGATGCTGCAGAATTCGCCCACCGTGGCGGACTATCTCAGCCTGCCGCCCGATCGCGTGGTCGAGTTGAGGCAGCAGGTCGCGGTCTGAGCGGATCCGCGCGACGGCATCGGCACGCCCGTCAGGTTTTCGGCCGTGTGCTCCTGCGCCTGGGCTTCACGTCCGCAGGCGCGTCGGCGCCGCTGCGCATCGCCTTCTCGACCCGCTCGCGCCTGAGCGCGGGCGCGAACATCTCGATGAAATCCAGTACGTAGCTGCGAAGATAATCGTTGCGGCGCACCCCGAGGTGGATCGTATTCGCTTCGAACAGATGGCTCGCGTCGCGCGATCGCAGCCTGGTGTCGCGCTCGGGATCGAACGCGAGGCTTGCGATGATCGCGATTCCGAGCCCGCGCTCGACATAGGCCTTGATGACGTCGGTGTCGATCGCGCTGAGGACGATGCGCGGCTTCAGGCCGCGCTCGGCGAACGAGCGCACGAGCTTCGAGCGTCCGATGAACGGTTCGTCGTAGGTGATGATCGGATAGCGCACCAGCGTCTCGAGCGTGAGCCTGCGCACTTTCAGCAGCGGATGCCCCGGCGGCGCGACCACGATGCGGCGCATGGAATAGCAGGGGAAGAGCGCGAGCTCGACCGCGTCTGCGGGCGATTCCGAGCCGATGCACACGTCGGCTTCGCCCGCGCGCACGAGGCCCACGATCTCGTCGGGGCCGCCCTGGCGGATCATGATCTGCACCCCGGGATGACGGCGCGCGAAAGTCTCGATCACCGGCGGCAGCGCGTAGCGCGCCTGCGTGTGGGTCGTCGCGACGGTGAGGCTGCCGCCTTCCTCCGACTGGAAGTCGCGTGCGATCTTCACCATTTTCGCAGTGTCGGCGAGGACGCGCCCGGCGACCTCGATGATC
>JAQGMV010000119.1 GCA_028292225.1 Betaproteobacteria bacterium | reverse complement strand
CATCTCCGCAGCCTGGGTCGAGCTCACCGGCACGACCTTGTCGATCGCCTGGCCGTAGAGCGCGAGGCCGACTTCGAGGCAGGCGGGCGTGGTGCCTCCGCACACTGTGGGGATCGTCCGGGTCTCGTAATTCGGGTTCGAAGGATCCTCACGCTCGGGCGAGAACACGAGGAATACCTCGCGCCCGACTTCGAGCCCGCGCGCTTCGATCCGCGGGCGCAACTCTTCTTCGGTGGTGCCGGGATAGGTCGTGCTCTCGAGCGAGACGACCTGGCCGCTGCGCAGGTGCGGCGCGAGCGCCTCGGTCGTAGCGACGACGAAGCTCAGGTCCGGCTCGCGGTGCTTGTTCAGGGGGGTAGGCACGCAGATGATCAGCGCATCGACTTCGGAACAGCGGGCGAAATCGGTGGTCGCTTCGAAGCCGTTCTTCGCTGCCCGCGCGATCGTTTCGTCGGCGATACGCTCGATGTAGCTCTCGCCCTTGTTCAGGCGCGTCACCTTGCGCTCGTCGATATCGAAGCCGGTCACCTTGTACCCGAGCTCGGCGAACCGGAGCATCAGCGGCAGGCCGACATAACCGAGGCCGATGATGCCGATGCGGGCAGTGCGCTCGTTCAGCTTTGCAATGAGCGCGTCCTTGTGCGCGGCGGACGTGTTGATAGAGCCGGATTCAGGTGCCATTCGGAATTTCTGCATGTTGGGGTCGGTCGGGCTCTGTGCTGGGCTTTTACTGCTTGCCGGCTCTGAGGGTCAGCGCTTCTTCCGCTTCTTCCTTCGCTCCGACTCTTTGCGGTGAAGCCGCGAGCCGTTTTGCCGGTGCCAGCCGATCGCTCCATTTTGGCATAATCAACCGCATGCCGCGCACCTTCTTGATCGCATGGAGGAAATACACCCCGCCTCCGATCGGCCACCAGCGATCGCCGGCGGCTTCCATGAAGCTGAACCGCTCCAGCCACTTCTGCTGTCGCGATGGCGGCGCGTAACACGCCATCTCCCCGCCGACGATCTCGAATCCGAGCAGCGCGAGCCAGTCCTTCACACGCACCAGCGGTATGAACCGGCCCCGCCACGGGAAATCATCGCCACGATGAAATGCGCGCCGCCAGCCCCACAGGCTCCAGGGATTGAAGCCGGACAGGACAACCTGGGCCTCGGGCATGAGCACGCGCTCGACTTCGCGCAGGATCTGGTGCGGATGTTCCGAGAACTCGAGCACATGGGGAAGGAGCACGAGGTCCGCGCTGTTGCTCGCGATCGGCAGGTCGCGAAAGTCGGTCCGGATCTCGACCGGCCCATTCGTGCCGACGCGACAGCGCAGCGGAATGCGGCTCGCGCGTAGCAGGTCGAGTTCGGGCAGGCCGAGCTGAAACGCGTTGTATCCGAAGATGTCCGCGACCGCTTCGTCGAAGTATTTGTGCTCGCGCTCGAGCAGATGCCGGCCGAGCGGCGTCTCCATCCACTCGCCTATGTTGTTCGCGCTCAGGGGTTGCGACATGCCGCAAGTTTATCGGCTCGCCTCCCGGCGCGCCAACGACGCACGAAGCCGCGGCGTAGACTTTACAATGTCTCCTGCATCGATACCCCAAAGGCCCTGTGATGAGCGCATACGAAGTCGTTCCGGTTCGCGCTTTCAGCGACAACTACATCTGGACGATACGCGACGGCTCGTGCGCCGCAGTCGTGGATCCGGGCGACGCTGAACCGGTCATCGACTATCTCGAGCGCGAAGGCCTGGAGCTCGTCGCGATCATCAACACCCACCACCACGCGGACCACGTCGGCGGCAATGCGCAACTTCTCAGTCGATGGCAAGTCCCTGTTTTCGGACCGCACGACGATCGCATTCCCGAAGTCACGCACCGGGTCGGCGACTTTGATCGGGTGACGCTGCCGCACTTCGACATCGCGCTGGACGTGATGGAAATCCCCGGACATACGCGCAGTCACATCGCCTTTTCGGGCGACGGCATGCTGTTTTGCGGCGATACGCTGTTCGCAGCCGGTTGCGGTCGCCTGTTCGAAGGCACGCCGAAGCAGATGCACGAATCCCTCACGCGGCTTGCACAGCTTGCCGACGCCACCCGCGTCTATTGCGGGCACGAGTACACGCTGTCCAATGTCCGCTTCGCCAGGGCCCTGGAGCCCGGGAACGCGGCATTGCTCGAGCTCGAGCAGCGCGCAACCCGGCAGCGCGAGCAGAATCTGCCGACGCTTCCCAGCGATATCGCACAGGAGAAAGCGACCAATCCGTTCGTGCGCGTGGGCGAGCCGCTGATCGTCGCCGCGGCGAGCAAATATGCCGGCAAGCCCCTGCACAATCCGGTGGAAGTGCTCGCGGCAATCCGCGAGTGGAAGAACAACTACTGATACCCGACGCTGCACCCCGGGGACGCTTCCGCGCGAAGGTTCCCTCGGCAAACGCGGGAACACCCCGGAAAAAGCACGCCTGCTCCACCGACCAGGAAAGCTTTGGGCGGCGCATTATTGCGCTTTGTTTCAGCACGCTACTGCCTGATTTTTAAGCACTTTCAATATTGACTCCGACGCCGGCCCAAAGTTAACATGCGGGCACTTTTGTGCGGGAAGGGCTACATGCATTCAAAAATGATACTTCCGGCCGTGCTGCTGCTGACAGCCGCCTGCGCAGAGATTCCGAGCACACCCGGCGAGAGCTTCCAGGCCCCGCTTCAGGGAACCGCGCAAGCCAGCGCGCAGCGTGCGGCGCAGCCGCTCGACAGCGCGCCCGAATCGGAGCCGCAAATCGCCGCGCCTGTCGGACCTGCCGCATTGCCGCGCGTCGCATCGGCCGCACCCCGCAAAGCGGCGCCGCACGCGCCGTCTGCCGCCCATCCAGCCGACACTCCGGTCGATCCGGTCACAGCCTCCGCGGCTGACAACGGCCCCCCGAAAAACGTCTGGACCCGCATCCGCGGCGGCTTCGCAATGGCGCCGCTCGACAACGATCTCGTGCACGAATGGGAGAACTGGTACGCGAACCGTCCCGACTATGTCGCGCGAATGATCGATCGCAGCAGCCGCTTCCTGTACCACATCGTCGAGGAAGTCGAAAAGCGCAAGATGCCGATGGAAGTCGCGCTGCTGCCCATGATCGAAAGCGCTTACAACCCGGTTGCGTATTCACGCTCGCACGCCTCCGGAATCTGGCAGTTCATTCCTTCGACCGGCAAGGATTTCGGCCTGCGGCAGAACTGGTGGTACGACGGCCGGCGCGACATCATCGCGGCGACCGACGCGGCGCTCGATTACCTCCAGAAGCTCTACGGACTGTTCGGCGACTGGCAACTCGCGCTCGCGTCGTACAACTGGGGTGAAGGCGCAGTCGCCCGCGCCATGGAGCGCAATCGCGCCAAAGGCCTGCCTACCGATTACGAAAGCCTGACGATGCCCGCCGAGACGCGCGGATACATCCCCAAGCTCGTTGCGGTCAAGAACATCATTTCGAACCCGGCGCGGTATGGCCTGCAGATCGCCGACGTTCCGAACGAGCCGTATTTCGAGACGGTGACGTTGAAGCAGCACATCGATCTCAAAGTCGCGGCCAAGTTTGCGGACATGCAGCTCGACGAGTTCAAGTTTCTCAATCCCGGGCACAACAAACCGGTGATCAAGGCCGGCGAGGCCGAGCGTATCGTCCTGCCCCGGCACAAAGTGCTCACCTTCCTCAGCAATTTCGAGAAGCACGACAAGCCGCTCGTGTCGTGGCAGGCGGTGACCTTCAAAGCCGGCGAGAAAGCCGAGAAAGTCGCCGCGCTGCACGGCATGACCCTCGCGGAGCTCAAACAGCTCAACGGTCTCGCCAGCCAGCGCAAGCTCGTGGTCGGTCAGCCGCTGCTCGTGCCGCTCAAAGCCGGCGCCGAAACCCCGCAGTTCCCCGATCTGCCGGTCAACCCGGTCCCGCTCACCCGGGCGATACAGGCGGCGAAGCTCAACGCGCACACCCGCAGGCTGCAGCCGGGACACGGCGGGAAGATCGTCGTGCAGAAGGCAGCCCAGCGCGGCGCGGTGCGCACTGCAAAAGGCAAACGGGCTCCGGCGCAGCCATTGCGGGCGGAGCGCGGCAAGCAGGTCAAAGTAAAGATCTCCGCGCCGAAACCGGCATCGGGCAGGAAAGCCCCGGTGGCGGGCACGAAACAGAAAGTCGCAAGCCGCTAGGCGCCCCCCGCGGTTCGCCGCGCGAGTCTGCGGTGGTGCGGCATGAGACCGCCATCCACCCACCCGGTGACATGACAGGTAATCGAGCGTGACCCTACTCGTCACCGGCGGCGCCGGCTTCATCGGCGCGAACTTCGTGCTCGAATGGCTGGGCCGGAGCGATGAGCGCGTGGTGAACCTCGACGCGCTCACTTACGCAGGCAATCCCGAGAACCTGGTCGCCCTCGAAGGCGACGAGCGCCACATCTTCGTTCACGGGAACATCGCAGACCGCGCTCTCATCGCGGGTCTGCTCGCGGAACATCAGCCTCGCGCGGTCGTCAATCTCGCAGCCGAATCCCACGTCGACCGCTCGATACACGGGCCCGGCGACTTCGTCCGCACCAACATACAGGGCACCTACAACCTGCTCGAATGCGCCCTCGAGTACTGGCGCGGACTCGACGCCGCAGCAAACAGCGGTTTCCGCTTTCTTCATGTGTCGACCGACGAGGTCTACGGCTCGCTCGAGCCGGATAGCCCACCGTTTACCGAGGCCACGGCATACCAGCCCAACAGTCCCTATTCCGCCTCCAAGGCAGCGGCGGACCATCTGGTGCGCGCGTGGCACCATACTTACGGGATGCCGGTCCTCACGACCAATTGTTCCAACAACTATGGTCCGCTGCAGTTCCCGGAGAAACTGATACCCCTGGTGATCGCCAATGCACTGGCGGGCGAGCCCTTACCGGTCTACGGCGACGGGATGAACGTGCGGGACTGGCTCTACGTGTCCGACCACTGTTCCGCGATACGCGCGGTGCTCGCGAACGGCAGGCCCGGCGAGGTTTACAACATCGGCGGCTGGAACGAGATGCCGAACATCGACATCGTGAATGTCATGTGCGATCTGCTCGATGAATTACGCCCGCGCGCCGAGGGGCCGCACCGCGAGCTGATCAGCTTCGTGAAGGATCGGCCCGGGCACGATCGGCGTTATGCCATCGACGCCCGAAAGATCGAGCGCGAGCTCGGCTGGCGGCCTGCGGAAACGTTTCAAACCGGCATACGCAAGACGGTGCAATGGTACCTGGAGCACCCGTCGTGGGTCGCCAACGTTCAGAGCGGCGCGTACCGCCGCTGGGTCGATCTCAACTACCGCCAAGGCAGTTAGCGGAACGCGGTTGCTGCGCCGTGCTGCGGCCGCTTTCAGATCACCCGGTCGTTCCCGCCGTCGATCGGGACCTGCGCGCCTGTCGTCTTTGCGAACAGCGGCCCGCACATCTCGGCAGCGAGCTCGCCGACGTCTGCGCTCCTGACCTCGGTCTTCAGCACGTTGTTGGTCTTGTAGTCGTCCACACTCAGGCCGTAGTGCGCGGCGCGGGACGCCAGGACCTCTTCGGTCCACAGCCCGGTATCGAACACCGCATTCGGATGTACCACGTTCACGCGTATGCGGTCGGCGCCCCACTCGAGCGCAGCCACCCGGGCGAGCTGAGTGAGCGCGGCCTTGGACGCTGAATAAGCCGCGGCGCCGGGCCCGGGCGCCGGAACGTTCTTCGAGCCGATCACGACCACCCGGCCCCCGCCAGGCGCGAGCTTGAGCAGCGGATGGCACTCGCGCATGAGCGCGAGGTTCGCATCGACGTTCACGCGGGTGACGCGCTGCCACTCCTCATCCGTGAGCGACTCCACGCGCCGGCCGCCGGGGAAGACACCTGCATTCAGGACCAGCATGTCGACACCGCCGAAAGCGTTGACGCCCGCGTCCAGCGCGGCGTTCACGGCGTCGCGCGACGTGACATCGCAGTGGACCCCGAGGAAATCCGCGCGTGTGCCGAACGCGTTTGCGACTCGCGCGTCGATGTCGAGTCCGACCACCGCCGCGCCCCGCTTCAGGAACGCTTGCGCGCAGGCCTTGCCGATCCCCGACGCGGCCCCAGTGATGAGCGCCACTTCGCCGGTGAACACCGGCGGCTTGCCCGCGCGGCGCAGCTTCGCCTGTTCCAGATCCCAGTACTCCACGTCGAAGATGTCCTTCTCCGGGAGCGCGCGATAGCCGCCGAGCGCCGTCGCCGCGAGGATCACGTCGATCGTGTGCGAGTAGAGGTCGGCGACGATGCGGGCGTCTTTCGCGCTGCGCCCGAGCGTGCAAAGACCGAGCTCGGGATCGAGCGCCATCCGAGGGGCCGGGTCGAGCATCGTCTTGGGTTCCTTCGCAGCCGCCGAGTTGCGCGCGAAGTAGTCGCGATACGCCTGCGCGTACGCCGCGACGTCTCTGCCGATCATCGGCAGCCGCTTGGTGCGTATCACGTGGTCAGGAGTCGCGGGGCCCTGCTGCGAGAGCCGGGCCACGTCGGCGCGGCGGGCGAACTGCAGATACTTCTCTCCGGTGTGCGTGCTCATCACCAGCGGCATGCCCGCTGCGTCCGAAAGCTCGCGGCGCAGGGCTGCGAGCTCGCGCGGGCTGCCGGTAACCGGCCCCGGGCCGGAGGGTGCAACGCCCGACGCGCCCCGACCTTCGAGAAAGCGCTCGGCGCGCGTGACGAGCGAGATCATGCGTTCGTACGATTCGCGCGCCGTGGCGCCGAACGAGAATACCCCGTGGTTCATGAGGACCATCCCCGTCGTTGCGGCGCGGGCATCGCGCGCAAACCGGGACGCACAAAGCCCCGCCAGGTCGAAGCCCGGCATGATGTACGGGATCACCACGACGTCGTCACCGAAAATCTCGCGGACGTGCTTCTCGCCGTCCGCCGTATTCGTCACCGCGAGCACCGCGTCGGCGTGGGTGTGATCGACGTATTTGTACGGAAGGATCGCGTGGAGTATCGTCTCCACCGACGGTGCAGGCGCACCGGCGCGGGTCACCTGCGTCGAGAGCTCGTTCATCATCTGAGGATCGGACAGGGAATCGAGCTTCGAAAGCTTCACCAGATGCGGCAGCCGGACCGGTGCGAAACCTTCCTCGCGTATGGTTTCCAGGTCCCAGCCGCTGCCTTTCACATAGAGGATGTCTTCCTCTTCCCCCGTGACCATCGGCTCGCGGATTTTGACCGAGGTATTGCCGCCGCCGTGCAGGACGAGGGTGTGATCGCGGCCGAGCAGTTGTGAGGTGTAGACCCGCTGGAGGAGGTCTCCGGAGTACTGTGACGCCTCGGCGTCGTTCCATAATGATTTCATCGCTCGATTATACTTTCGCCGGCATCACATGAAGGCGCTGCAATGCTTTTCCCACGATGAACACACCCGGTCTTCGCCTGGCGCTGTCGCTGTCGCTCGTGCTCGCGTGCGCGCCGTGCGCCCAGGCCGCGTCGCCCAAGACCCTGCGCGTCACGTTCCAGGCCGCCGAGACCGGTTTCGACCCGGTCAGGATCTCGGACTATTACTCCGGCACGATCATCGAAGCGATCTTCGACCCGCTGCTGACTTACGACTATCTCGCGCGTCCCGCGACGCTGGTCCCGAACACAGCGCAATCGCTGCCGGTGATCTCCGACGGCGGCAGAACCTACACGCTGAAAGTGAAACCCGGGATTTACTTCGCCGACGACGCCGCGTTCAAAGGGCAGCCACGGGAGCTGACCGCGCGCGATTACGCCTACTCGATCAAGCGGTTTCTGGATCCTCGCAACCGCTCGCCGTACGCTTTTCTGTTCGAAGGAAAGATCGTCGGCCTCGACGAGCTCGCGGCTCACGCGAAGAAAACCAACGCATTCGACTACGACGCCGCGGTCGCCGGCCTCGAGACACCCGATCGGTACACGCTGCGGATCCGGCTGAAGGGGACCGATTACAACTTCTCGCACCTGCTCGCGTTTTCGCTCTCGGGCGCGGTGGCGCGCGAAGCGGTCGACGCTTACGGCGCGGAGCTCAATGCGCACCCTGTCGGTACCGGCGCTTACCGGCTCGAAAGCTATACGCGATCGTCCAAAATCATCCTCCAGGCCAATCCGCGGTATCGAAACAGGACCTGGGATTTCGTGCCCGGCGACAATCCGCTCGACGCGCAGATCTCGGCGCGCATGAAAGGCAAGCGCCTGCCGCAGATCGAGCGCGTCGAAGTGAGCATCATGGAAGAGACCCAGAGCCGCTGGCTCGCCTTTCTCGGCGGCGAGACCGACATGGAATATGCGCTGTGGGACGTCGGCCCGATATTCATGACGAGCGAAGGCACGCTCAAGCCCGAGTTTGCCGGGCGCGGCATCAGGCTCGACCGCAGCATCGATCCTGAAATCACCTACACCTATTTCAACATGAGCGAGCGGCTCGGCGACCAGCCGAACCCGGTCGCAGGGTTCAGCAACGAGAAGATCGCCCTGCGCCGCGCGATCGCAATGGCGTACAACGTCGACGACCAGATCCGCATCATCCGCAAGGGGCAGGCAGTGCGCGCGCACTATCCCGTGCCGCCGGGAGTCGCGGGGCACGACCCTGCGTGGCGCAACAGCATCCCGTATTCGCCTCAGCTCGCGAACGCGCTCCTCGACAAGTTCGGCTACCGCCGCGGCCGCGACGGCTTTCGCACCCAGCCCGACGGCAAGCCGCTCACGATCCGCTATTCCTCGCCCCCGACCGAGATCTATCGCCAGTTCGACGAGCTGATGAAGCGCTCGCTCGATTCGATCGGCATCCGCCTGCAGATACACAAGGATCCCTTCCCCGAGCTCATCAAGCTCGAAAACGAGTGCAGGCTCATGATGCGCGGCGCGTCCTGGATCGCCGACTATCCCGACGGCGACAATTTCCTGCAGCTGCTGTACGGTCCGAACAGCAAGCAGAGCAACAACGCGTGCTACAAGTCGCCGGGGTTCGACCGGCGGTATGAAAAATCGCGGCTCATGCCGGACGGCCCCGAACGCAACGCGCTCTACCGGGAGATGACGCGGCTCATGGAAGTGCACACCGTCTGGATCATGGGCGACAGCCGCTATCGCAACATGCTGCTGCAACCGTACGTCGTCGGGTACCGCAAGCACCCGGTGCTGCACGCCGAGTGGCTTTACCTCGACCTCGATCCCAAGCCCGGGAAATAGACGTTGCTCGCTTATATCCTGCGTCGCCTGTGGCAGTTCGTCCCGACGCTGCTCGGCGTCGTGCTGCTGGTGTTCGTCCTGTTCAACTGGATCGGCGGCGACCCCGCTTACCTCCTGGCGGGGAAGATCTCGAACCCCGAGCACATCGCGAACATACGGCGCCAGCTCGGCGTCGACGAGCCGTATTACGTGCAGCTCTGGATTTTCTTGAAGCAGATCGCAACCGGCGATTTCGGTGCGAGCTGGGCGACCAACGAGAAAATCTCGGACATCTTCGCGACGCGTCTCGGACCTTCGCTGATGGTGCTCGTGCCGATGCTCCTCATCGGCACAGTGCTCGCGATGGCGGCGGCGATGCTCGTCGCGTGGCGCCGCGGCACCCTCACCGACCGCGGAATCATGATCGCGTGCACGGTCGGCCAGTCGATCAGCATCCTCGTCTACATCATCCTGCTGCAGTACGTGCTGGCGTACCAGCTCGGCTGGTTTCCGGTACAGGGCTGGAGCCGCGATTTCTGGGAAAACCTCCTGCGCTACAGCGCGCTGCCGGTGATCGTCGGCGTCGTCGTGGGGCTCGCCCCGGACATCCGCCTGTATCGCAGCTTCTTCCTCGACGAGATCAACCAGGACTACGTTCGTACCGCGCGCGCGAAAGGCATGAGCGAGCATCGGATCATGAGCGTGCACGTGCTGCGCAACGCGGCAATCCCCATCGTCACCCACGTCATGATCCAGCTTCCCGGGCTGCTCGCCGGCGCTTTCCTGATCGAGCGGTTCTTCTCCATTCCCGGCATCGGCCGCGAAGTCATACTCGCGGTCGAGCGCAGCGATTTTCCGGTGATCAAGGCGGTGACGGTATACGTCGCCATCGCGACCATGCTGATCAACCTCGCGGCCGATCTCCTGTACAAAACGCTGGATCCCCGGGTGCAACTCAGATGAGTGCCGGTGCGATGGCCCTCGGACCGGTTGCAACAGCGGCGTCGTCACGGGGCCTGTGGAGGCTGGCGTTGCGGCGCCTCAAGCGCGACCGCCTCGGCCTCGGGTCATTCTTCGTCGTGCTCGCGTTTCTCGCGGTGAGTCTCGCTTCGGCGCTCGGACTCGTCGCGGCGGACTGGGAGCGGGAGATCGCGGTGAGCTACGCGCCGCCGGGCTTTCTCCGCGGACACTCGCCTGCACCCGATACGACGGCCAGCACGCGCGATCCCACTTCGGATTCGCCAGCACAGGCCACGGGCATCGAGGACCCGCTGCGCGAGACGCTCGAGGAGATTTCGAAGGAGCTCTCGGGCGCGTCCGAGTCACAGTCGCGCGCAGCGACGCGACCGCTCGGCGCCGACAAATGGGGCCGCGACGTGCTCCTCAAGGTGATCAAGGGCACCGAAACGTCGCTGCTCGTGGGGCTCTCCGCGGCGGTGCTCGCTGTCTTTCTCGGCACCGTATTCGGCGCGAATGCCGGTTACTTCGGCGGCCGTGTCGATGCCGTCTTCAACTGGCTGTACAGCGTGCTCACGTCGATTCCGTATCTGCTCCTGATCCTCGCGATCGCCGCAGTCCTCGGCCAGAAAGGCACCACCACCGTCGTGCTGATCCTCGGCCTCACCGGCTGGACCGGAATCTTCAGGCTCGTGCGCGCCGAATACCTGAAGCACAAAGTGCGGGAGTACGTGCAGGCTGCCGATGCGATCGGCGCCTCCGACGGGCGCCGCATGTTCGTACACATCCTGCCGAACGTGAGCCACGTGGTGCTCGTGCAGCTTTCGCTGCACGTCGTGCTGTTCATCAAGTCCGAAGTGATCCTGAGCTTCCTCGGTTTCGGGGTGGGTGTGGATACCGTATCGTGGGGCAGCATGCTCAACGAAGCGCAGAACGAGCTTCTCATCGGTAAATGGTGGCAGCTCGCCGCGGCGACCGCCGCGATGGCCGTGCTCGTCACGAGCTTCAGCCTTTTTACCGACGCCTTGCGCGATGCGCTCGATCCGAAGCTCAGATGACCGGCGCACACCCCTCAGGACCGCTCCTTCGCGTCCATGACCTCTCGGTAAGCTTTCGCACCGAAAGCGGGACGGACGTGCCTGCGGTGAGAAGCGTGAGCTTCGACGTGCCCGCCAGCAGCACCGTGGCGCTCGTCGGCGAATCCGGAAGCGGCAAGTCGGTCACGGCGCTCTCCGTGCTCGCCTTGCTGCCGCAGAACGCGCAGATGAGCCCGGAAAGCCGCATCGTCTTCAGAAACCGTGACTTGCTGAGCCTCGCGCCGCGCGACATCCGGACGCTGCGTGGCCGTGAGATTTCGATGATCTTCCAGGAGCCGATGAGCTCGCTCAACCCGGTGTTCACCATCGGTTTCCAGCTCACGGAAGGCCTCAGAAGGCATCTGGGCCTCACGCGCCGCAGCGCGCGCGCACGCGCGATCGAGCTGCTCGACGAAGTGGGGATGCCCGAGCCAGGTGCGCGCATCGACGCCTATCCCTTTGAGCTTTCCGGCGGCCAGCAGCAACGCGTGATGATCGCGATGGCGATCGCGTGCGAGCCGGCGCTGCTGATCGCGGACGAGCCGACGACCGCGCTCGACGTGACGGTGCAGAAACAGATCCTCGAGCTCATCGCAGCGCTCCAGCAGCGCCGCCAGATGGCGGTGCTGTTCATCACCCACGATTTGCGGCTCGTCGGCGAAATCGCCGATCGCGTGGTCGTCATGCGCGACGGCCGGGTTCGCGAGCAAGGCGTCGCCCGCGAAGTCTTCGCCGCCCCGCACGACGCCTACACCCGTGCCCTGCTGGCGTGCCGCCCGCCTCTGCACTCACGGCCGTCGCGGCTGCCCGTCATCGCCGATTTCCTGTCGCACGACTCTGAAATCGGGGACAGACCCCAATTTCCGCAATCCGAAAATCGGGGTCTGTCCCCGATTTTGGGGGCCGAGCGCAGCCGAGGGTTGCGCGGCGACGAAACCGTCGTCCTCGAAGCGAGGCATCTCGCGAAGAGTTTCTATCGGCGTGCAGGTCTTTTTGGAAAGCACGAGTCACGGGTGGTCAGGGACGCTTCCTTCAGCCTGTCGAAAGGCAAAACCCTGGGCATCGTCGGCGAGTCGGGCTCGGGGAAGACGACCGTCGCATTGATGCTCATGCGTCTTCAGGCGGCGTCCGGCGGCGTCGTGCTGTTCGAAGGCAAAGACCTGCTGTCGCGGCACGACCGCGACCTCGCGCTCAAACGGCGCATACAGATCGTCTTCCAGAACCCGTACGCTTCGCTCAACCCGCGTTTCACCGCGGGTCAGATCCTGATCGAGCCGATGCACATACACCGCATCGGCGCGAACGCCGGCGAGCGTGAGACCCTGGCGCTGGCGATGCTGGACAAGGTCGGGCTGCCTCGCGATTCGTTCTTCAAGTATCCTCACGAGTTCTCGGGCGGGCAGCGCCAGCGCATCGCGATCGCGCGCTGCCTCACGATGCGCCCCGACGTTCTCATCTGCGACGAGTCGGTTTCGGCGCTCGATGTGTCGGTGCAGGCGCAACTGCTCAACCTGCTGCAGGATCTACAGGACGAATACGGCATGAGCTACATCTTCATCTCGCACGATCTCGCGGTCGTGCGCTACATGGCCGACGAGGTCATGGTGATGAACGCAGGGGAAGTCGTCGAAATCGCGAATGCCGACGAGCTCTACGCAAATCCGCGGCACCCTTACACCAGGAACCTCCTCGCTTCGATGCCTCGCGACCCCGACCCCGCCGGGGTGCGCAGCGCATGACCGGAACTGCCGTCACGCAGGTGCGGCGCGCTGTCTTTTGTGCGCTGGTCGCCTGCTCGACATCCGGCACGCAAGCCTGGGCGGCGCACGCCTACGCGCAATTCGGCGACATCAAATACCCCGCCGGCTTCAGTCACTTCGAGTGGGCCGATCCGAAAGCGCCGAAGGGCGGAGACCTCGAGCTCGTGCCTCCGCTGCGGATCACGAGCTTCGACAAGTACAACCCGTTCACCCTCAAAGGCACGTCGGCGCCAGGTCTCGGCGCGCTCGTCTTCGAGTCCCTGCTCACGGGCACTTACGACGAACCGACCACGTCGTACGGGTTGCTCGCCGACGATGTGGAGGTCGCCCCCGACAAGCTTTCCGCCACCTTCCGTATCAATCCTGCGGCGCGCTTTCACAACGGCAAGCCCGTCACGGCCGCCGATGTGAAGCACAGCTTCGATACCCTCATCAGCAAGCAGGCGCATCCGCAATATCGGGTCGTGCTCGCCGACGTGAGCAAGGCGGTGGTCACGGGACCGCTCACCATTCGTTACGAGTTCAAGACGGCGAGTGCCGAGCTGCCGCTGCTCGTGGGAGGTCTTCCCGTGTTCAGCCGCGACTGGGGTGCAGGCAAGCCCTTCGACCAGGTGATCTCGGAAGCGCCGATCGCCTCGGGACCCTACAGAATCGGCCGCGTGACCTTCGGCCGCGACATCACCTACCAGCGCGACCCGGAGTACTGGGCGCGCGACCTGAACGTGCGCCGCGGCACGTTCAATTTCGACCGGGTCACCTACAAGATCTACAAGGACAACACCGCCCAGACCGAAGGCTTCAAGGCCGGCGAGTTCGATTACATCCAGGTCTTCTCGGCGAAAGACTGGGCGCGCACCTACGTCGGGAAGAAGTTCAGCTCGGGCGAGCTCATCAAGGCCGAGCTCACTTCGAAAAACGCCGGAGACTTCCAGGGTTTTCTCATCAACACCCGGCGGGAAAAGTTCAGCGACCCCCGGGTGCGCGAAGCACTCGAGCTCGCGTTCGACTGGGAATGGGTCAACCGCATGGTGAATTACAGCGCCCATGTCCGCGTTCGCAGCTTCTTCAACGGCAGCGATTTCGAGCCGAAAGGGCTGCCCGGTCCGGACGAGCTCGCGTTGCTCGAGCCCCTGCGCGAAAAGCTCCCGGCCAAGGTCTTCACGACCGAAGTCCCGCCGCCGCCCACCACCAATCCCCCTCACAGCCTGAGGGACAATCTGCGCCGCGCGCGGGAGCTGCTGGCCCAGGCGGGATGGACTTTTCGCGACGGTGCTTTGCGCAACGCGAAAGGCGAGCCTTTCACGATCGAATACCTCGTGAGCGACGCGCGCGCCGAAATCGTCGCCGCGCCCTATTACCAGGCGCTCGCCAGGCTCGGTATCGCGGCACAATCGCGCAGGGCCGATTTTGCACTGATACAAAAACGGCTCGACGTGTTCGATTTCGACTTCTTCACGGTCCGCATCCCCGGAAGCGAATCGCCCGGAAGCGAGCTCGTCGACCGTTTCGGCTCGAAATCGGCGGAAACCGAAGGTTCGGGCAATCTCATCGGCGTGCGCGATCCCGCCGTCGATGTGCTCCTCGGTCATGTCGTCTCCGCGACGACGCGGCCGCAGCTCGTCGCAAGCCTGCGGGCGCTCGACCGCGTGCTCGCACACGGCTTCTACGTGGTGCGCCAGTATTACTCGGGGGTGTACCGCGTCGCCTACCGCTCGGGCAAATTCGAGCAGCCTGCGGTCGCCCCGCTTTACTACCGCCCCGAAGACTGGATCGTTACCGCGTGGTGGAGGAAAAAATGAGACACGTACGTAGCGCCGCAAGGCGTTTCAGCGCGCAGTTTGCGCAGCGAGCCGCGCGGGGAGGCGCGCCGAAGGCGCGCCGAATCAGCGGCGTAGAGCTTTCCGCGGCGTAGACCTTTATGTGGTCGTACATCCTCAAACGCCTGTTGCTCATGATCCCCACGCTGCTGGGGATACTGCTCATCACGTTCGTGATCACGCAGTTCGTCCCCGGAGGCCCGGTCGAGCAGATGGTCGCGCAGCTCCAGGGCCGCGACGCCGGGGAAGGCGCCGCGGCGACCGGTTATCGCGGGCGCCAGGGCGTGGACGCGAAGCGCGTCGAAGAGATCAGGAAGCTCTACGGATTCGACAAGCCTGCGCATGAGCGTTTTTTCCACATGCTCGGCCAGTTCGCGCGATTCGACCTCGGAAAAAGCTTCTTCCACAACAAGGACGTCTGGCAGCTCATCGTCGAAAAGCTGCCGGTGTCGATCACGCTCGGCCTGTGGACCTTCCTGCTCGTCTACCTGATCGCGCTGCCGCTGGGCATCCTCAAGGCAGTGCGCGCGGGCACCCGCTTCGACACGGTCACGACATTCATCGTGCTGCTCGGTTATGCCATTCCGAGCTTCGTCATGGGCGTGGTCCTGCTCGTGCTGTTCGCGGGAGGGACTTACTTCCAGTGGTTTCCGCTGCGGGGGCTCACCTCGATGAACTGGTCGGACCTGAGCCTCATGGGCAAGATCACCGACTACCTGTGGCATATCGCGCTGCCGGTGACCTCGATGGTGCTCGGCGGCTTCGCGGTGATCACGATACTCACCAAGAACTCGGTACTCGAGGAGATCCGCAAGCAATACGTGCTCACGGCGCGTGCGAAAGGCGTCGACGAGCGCACAGTGCTCACGCGCCACGTATTCCGCAACGCGCTCATTCCCATCATGACCGGTTTTCCGGCGGCATTCGTCGGCGCGTTCTTCAGCGGCTCCATCCTGATCGAGACCCTGTTTTCACTCGACGGCCTGGGACTGCTCTCGTACGAGTCGGTGATCCGCCGCGATTACCCCGTCGTGCTCGGCAGCCTTTTCCTGTTCGCCCTGATCGGCCTGTTCACGACACTCGTGCGGGACCTGAGCTACATCTGGGTCGATCCGCGCGTGAAGTACTTCGGTTGATGCCATGACTACGCCTCCGGTCGTGATCACCGCCGGTGCGCCTGCAATTGCGCCGATCCGCACGTCCCCCCAGAACCCGGCTCGCCGGGCGTGGCGGCGCTTTCGCAGCAACCGTCTCGGTTATGCGAGCCTCATCGTGTTCCTGGCGCTCTTCGGGCTCAGTCTTTTCGCGGAGGTGCTTTCGAACGACAAGCCGCTGGTGGTGCGCTACGAAGGCCGCTGGTACTTTCCGGTGGTCGAGACCCTGCCCGAAACCACTTTCGGCGGGGACTTTCCGACGCCTACCGATTACCTCGATCCCTTTATCCGCGGGAACCTCGAGAAACCCGGCAACTTCGCGGTCTACGCACCGAACCGGTACCACCACAGCACGATCAATTATTTCGCGAGCGAGCCGAATCCCGCGGCGCCGAGCATGCAGAACTATCTCGGCACCGACGATCGCGGGCGGGACATCCTGGCGCGACTGCTCTACGGTTTTAGACTGTCGGTCTTTTTTGCGCTGCTCGTCGCTGCGCTGTGCACGATCTTCGGCGTTCTCTACGGAGCCGTGCAGGGATACTTCGCCGGCTGGACCGACATCGCGATGGAGCGCTTCACCGAGATCTGGAGCGCGATGCCTATCCTGTACATGCTCATCATCCTGTCGTCGCTGTTCTCGCCCAATTTCTGGCTGCTCGTGGCGCTGCTGTCGGTCTTCGGCTGGCTCGGGATCGCGGCTTACGTCCGCGCCGAGTTCCTGAAGAACCGCACCCTCGATTACGTGCGCGCCGCGCGGGCGCTCGGCCAGAGCAACCGCAAAATCATGCTGCGCCACATTCTCCCCAACAGCCTGACGCCGGTGGTGACGCTCATCCCGTTCGAGCTCGCCGGAGCGATCAGCGCGTTGACGAGCCTCGACTTCCTCGGCCTCGGCGTGCCTCCGGGCACGCCGAGCCTCGGCGAGCTTCTGGGCCAGGGCAAGGAGAACCTGTACGCGTGGTGGATCTCGTTCACGACTTTCGCGGCGCTCGTCATCATGCTGCTGCTTCTCGTGCTCGTCGGGGATGCGCTGCGCGATGCGCTCGACCCGCGCAAGGTGCTGAAAGGGGATGCCGAGTGACGCGGCTCGAGGTGAAGGACCTCAGCATCGATTTCGGCACGCGGCGAGTCGTCGACCACGTCTCTTTCTCCATCGCGGACGGCGAGCGTCTCGCGCTGGTCGGGGAATCGGGATCGGGCAAGACGGTGACCGCGCTGTCCCTGCTGCGCCTTGTCGAAGCCGCGCGCCTGACCGGCGACATCGGGTTCGAAGGCCGGGACGTGCTAGGCATGACCGCGGCCGAGCTGCATCAGTTGCGGGGAAGGGACATCGCGGTGATCTTCCAGGAGCCGATGACCGCGCTCAACCCGGTGTTCACGGTCGGCGACCAGATCGCCGAGTCGGTGCAGTTGCACGAAGGCGTCACCCGCGAGCAGGCGCGAGCGGCCGCGGTCGAAGCGATGCGGCGCGTGGGCATCGAAGAGCCCGAGCGGCGCGCGCGCAGCTATCCGCACCAGCTCTCGGGCGGCCAGCGCCAGCGCGCGATGATCGCGATGGCGCTGGCGTGCAATCCCAAGCTCCTCATCGCCGACGAGCCGACGACCGCGCTCGACGCGACCATACGGCTGCAGATCCTCGAGCTCCTCGACACCCTGCGGCGCGAGGCCGGCATGAGCCTGCTCCTCATCACCCACGATCTCAACATCGTGCGACGCTTCGCCGACCGCGTGGCGGTGATGGAGCGCGGCGTCATCGTCGAGCAGGGGAACACGACCGAGGTCATGGAGCGGCCCGCGCATCCCTACACGCAAAAGCTCATCAACAGCCGGCCCGAGCGCGACGTGGAGCCGGCGGGCACTGGGCGCATCGTCGAAGCGCGTGGCGTGCACGTCGACTATCCGACAGCGCTGCCCGGGGTTCGCGGCTGGTTCAGGAGCGGCCGGTATACCGCGGTGAAACACGTCGACTTCGAGCTTGCGCCCGGAGAGACCCTGGGCGTCATCGGCGAATCGGGCTCCGGCAAGACCACCCTCGCGCTCGCGCTGCTCGATCTGGTCGCTGCAGACGGCGACATCCGGATCGGCGGCCAAGCGTGGCACGGCGCCGACGCCGAGCGCAGACGCGGCCTGCGGCGCGATATCCAGGTCGTTTTCCAGGACCCGCTGTCTTCGCTGTCGCCGCGGCGAACGGTCGAGGCGATCGTCGCCGAAGGGCTGGAGATCCACGAGCCGGCCCTCACCGCAGCCGAGCGCCGCACGCGCGTGATCGAAGCGCTGCTCGACGTGGGCCTCACCGAAAGCGGATCGCCCGAGTCTCTGCTCGCGCGATATCCGCACGAATTCTCCGGGGGACAGCGACAGCGGATCGCGATCGCGCGCGCGCTGATCGTGCGCCCGAAGATCGTCGTCCTCGACGAACCTACGAGCGCGCTCGACGTGACGATACAGAAGCAGGTCCTGCAGCTCCTCGGCGCCCTCCAGCGCAAGTACGGCCTCTCGTACGTCCTCGT
>JAQGMV010000091.1 GCA_028292225.1 Betaproteobacteria bacterium | reverse complement strand
TCGCCGATCTCGTCGACGTGCTCGACCGTCAGCCCGTGGGCGCCCATCGCTTCGGCGACTTCGGCGAAGTCGGGGTTCTTCAGGTTCGTCCCGAGGAAGCGCTTCTCGAAGTAATCGATCTGGTTCTTCTTCTCGGCGCCCCACTGGCCGTTGTTGAAGACGACGGCGATCGCGGGGATGTTCTCGCGCACACAGGTCATCACTTCGTTCAGGCTCATTCCCCACGCGCCGTCGCCGACGTACGCGATCGCCGGGCGGTCGGGACGGCCGACCTTGGCGCCCATCGCCGCGGGGAAGGCATAACCGCAGTTGCCGAAGCTCATCGCCGCGAGGAACGACGGCGCGCTTTCGAACTGGAGATAGCTGTTGGCGACCGAGCACACGTTGCCGATGTCCGTCGAGACCATCGCATGCTTCGGCATCGCGCGGGCGAGTGCCGCGAGCGCCTGGCGCGGGCCGATCCGGCCTTTCTCGTTCGGCGACGACCACTGCTCGAGCTCCTGCTTCCACGCCGTTTTCTCTTTTTGGATTTCGGCGAGACGCGCCTTGTTGGGCGTGAGCTTCGCCTGCGCCTTGACGCGCTGGAGCAGCTCGACGGCAGCCGCTTTGGCGTCGCCGCAGATACCGACCGAGATCTTCTTCACGAGCCCGAGCATGCGCGAGTCGGTGTCGACCTGGATGATCTTCGCGCTGGCCGGCCAGTAATCGAGCCCGTGCTGCGGAAGCGTCCCGAAAGGTCCGAGGCGTGAGCCGAGCGCGAGCACGACGTCCGCGCGCGCGATCAGCTTCATCGCCGCTTTCGAGCCCTGGTAGCCGAGCGGTCCGCAGCACAGCGCGTGGCTCGCCGGGAACGAATCATTGTGCAGATAAGAGTTCACGACCGGCGCGGTGAGATATTCGGCGAGCGCCGCGCATTCCTTGATGCCGTTCGCCATGACCACGCCGCCGCCCGAGATGATCACCGGAAACTTCGCTTTCGCGAGCATCCTCGCGGCGGCATCGAGAGACTCCGGGCCACCCGCCGAGCGCTCGACCCGTTGCGGCTGCGGAATCTCGAACTCGCCTTCGCCGTAAAAGTAGTCGCGCGGGATGTTCACCTGCACCGGCCCGCGCTCGTTCATCGCGACGTCGAACGCGCGCGAGGTGAGCTCGGCCATGCGCATCGGCGAATTCACCTGTACCTGCCACTTGGTGATCTTCGAGAAGATCGGCAACTGCTCGGTTTCCTGGAAACCGCCGAGCCCCATCGTCAGGCTTCCCGATTCCGGCGTGATCGCGACGACCGGTGAGTGCGCCCAGTATGCCGCGGCGATTCCGGTCACGAAGTTGGTGATGCCGGGCCCGTTCTGCGCGATGCAGACCCCGTGCTTGCCGGTGACCCGCGAATAGCCGTCAGCCATGTGCGCGGCGTTCTGCTCGTGGGCGACCGAAACGAAGCGGATGCCGGCGAGCGGAAACAGATCGTGCGCGTCCATATAGGCCGAGCCCACGATGCCGAACGTGTCCTTGACCCCCTGCGCGACCAGCGTCTCGACGAACGCCTCGCTCGGCGTCATCTTGATCTTGCCGCCTGCTGCGGCAGCTTTCGCGATAGTTTTGCTCTCTACCATGATATTCATGGAGGCTCCTCCAGATACGGTACGGCGGGATTTGTTCGGCCCGGGCGGCGGCAAGGTCGGTGCGCCGGGCGGCGTGCCGGGCATTATGACGTGCGGGGCGGAAGCGCCGCAAGCGCCGTCCTCGGAGCACACGCGCGCCTGCCCGAAGGACGCAGCGTTAAGCGCCGGCGTCAGGCGCTGAAGAAGATGTCGCGGTAAGCGGCGTAGACCGAGCAGAGCACGACCGGCATGAGAACGAGCCACCCGAGCCCGAATGGGATCGACGCGATCATCGACAGCGCAAAGATGATCAGGCCGTAGATGAGAAAGGGCACGATGTTCTTCAGGCATCCGCGAAAGCTTTCGCCGATCGCACGCGGCGCGCTCTGATCCTGCAGCATGACGAGCGCGGGAGCGAACCACGTCGCCATGGAGATCGGCACGAAGAGCGCGAGGCTGATGAGCATCGCCAGCAACAACGACAATCCGACGGCCGGTAGAGACGCGCCGCTCATGCCTGCGACGAACACGCCCGCGCCCATCACGAGAGTCATCGGGATAGCCGCCACCATCGTCAGGGCGAAACCGATCAGGCCGACCAGCACGAGCTGTCCGGTATTGCGGCGGAAGCCTGCAAAGAGGTGCGCGAGCTCGAGATCTCCGCCTCGCGCGACCGTCTGGCAACCGGCCAGCAGGCCTGCGATGAGTACCGGAACGAGCAGCGGCGCGGCGAGCCAGCCGAGGACCGGCACGAGACTCACGGCGATGACGAGCATCAGGAAAATGAACGACAGGACGACCCACATACCCGCGTGCCGCCGGAAGTAGCCCCAGCCTTCCTGAATCCACGACCAGCCCCGCCCGCTCACGACAGCGCGTCCACCCTCGATGTACGCGCCGTCCGAAGCCGCGGCATCGAGCACGTCGGTCACGTCCGAAGCCGGCGGCTGATACGGGTTTTCCAGGTCGGCCATGCGCTTTCCCCTGTCGCTCGAGCGAGTGTTGCTTTGATGACCCTCTAGTGTATAACCACCCTGCCGCTCATGCCCGGATCGAAAGCCTAACCCCGCTCTCTGCGCACAGCATGCCTGTGGGCTAGCCCGCGGCTGACGTGATCCGAGTGATGTCGGAGGCGTGCGCAAAAGTGAGCTCAGGCTCGCGCGCCTTCAGCGATTCGATGTCGCCGTAGCCCCACGCGACCGCGCCGAACGCGACCTTTTCCGCGCGCGCGGCGTCGAGGTCGGTCGACTGGTCGCCGATGTAGATCGCCTCGCTTTTCGCGATGCCGGTTTGCTTGAGGACTTTGCGGATACGCGAGCGCTTTCCGAAGATCGAGGCGCCGCATTCGAAGTGACTGATGAGGCTCGCGTTGTCGGGGCCGAGCACACGCTCGACGTTGTCGCGCGAGTTCGAGCTGACGATCGCGAGAACGATCCCTCGCTCGGCGAGATGCTTCAGGGTTGCGGCTACCCCGTCAAACAGCGGAACCCTCGCGGCATTGTCCCGCATCAGCCCGATGAAGCTGCACGCGACGAGCGGCAGCTTCCACGCCGGCATTCCCAGATGCGCCATGATCTCTCGCGCATCGCACCGGCGTAGCGCGGGCACTTCGTGAGGCTCGACGCGCCGGAAGCCGTGACGGTCTGCGAGCTCGTCGAAGACTGAAGCCAAAAACGGAAAGGAGTCGGCGAGCGTTCCGTCGAAGTCGAACATGGCGAGACGGCAGGCCATCAGTCTCTGAACGCCGGTCGGGAGCTGCGCGACAGCGCTGCCGGTTCTGCATTCATCGTTAAAAAGCCGGCTAGACGCCGGCCTTTTTGCCGCGGTGAAACCGGGTCAGCCCTGCAGCACTTTCGCGAGCTCGCCGCTTTTATACATCTCCATCATGATGTCCGAGCCGCCGACGAATTCCCCGTTGACGTAAAGCTGGGGGATGGTCGGCCAGTTCGCGTATTCCTTGATGCCCTGGCGGATCTCCGGGTCTTCGAGCACGTTGACGGTGTGG
>JAQGMV010000036.1 GCA_028292225.1 Betaproteobacteria bacterium | reverse complement strand
GCCCGGTCGGTATGCCGAGCGCCATCATCGGAACGAAAGCGCCGGTCGCGGCCGAATTGTTCGCCGACTCGGGGCCGGCGACGCCTTCGATGGCGCCGTGGCCGAAGCGCTCCGGATGCTTCGACAGTCGGCGCTCGAGCCCATAGGAGACGAACGACGAAATCACGTGCGCCGAGCCCGGGATGATGCCGATGAGAAAACCGAGCAGGCTCCCACGCGCGATCGGCCCCACCGAGTCCTTGAGCTCGCGCCGCGACGGCATGAGCTCGCGAAACTTCGGCATGTGCACTTTCGGCCCTTCGCCCTGCGCCGCGGTCAGCAGGATTTCCGAAATACCGAAAAGTCCCACCGCCACCGGAACGATGCCCACCCCATCGCCGAGCTCGATGATGCCGAAGCTGAAGCGCGTGTAGCCGGTCATCGCGTCGATGCCGATCATGCCGAGCAGGAGCCCGAAGGCGGCCATCGCGAGTGTCTTCAACATCGACCCGCCGCTCATGTAGGCGAGGATGAAAAAACCCATCATCATCAGCGCGGTGTATTCGGGCGGACCGAAGCGCAGCGCCAGAGCGGCCAGGGTCGGCGCGAGCAGCATGAGCCCCAGCACGCCGAAGGTTCCCGCCACGAACGAGCCGATGGCTGCGATCGCGAGCGCCGCGCCGGCGCGGCCGTTTTGCGTCATGGCATAGCCGTCGACGCACGTCATCACCGAAGCCGCTTCACCGGGAATGCGCATGAGGATCGAGGTCGTCGAGCCGCCGTACATCGCGCCGTAATAGACGCCGCCGAGAAGCACCATCGCGATGATCGGATTCAGGCCGAAGGTCGCGGGCAGCAGCAGGCTGATTCCCGCAAGCGGCCCGAGCCCCGGCATCATGCCGACCAGCGTTCCGATGACGCAGCCCGCGAAAGCGTAGACGAGCACGTTCCACTGGAGCGCGACCTGGAAGCCGAGCATGAGGTTCTGGAAAGTTTCAGCCATGTCTACTGTGGAGCGCCTTCATCGACAGTTCACCACGAACCATTTACCACCAGACACTAAGCACTAAGCACTGCACTACCACTACCATCCCCACGGCCCTACCGGCAGCGGAACCCGCAGCAGGGTTCCGATGAGATAAAACGAAAGCAGCGAGAACGCGATCGAAACCGTCGCGACCATCAACGGCTTCTTGCGCTCCATCACGCCGAGGAAGAAAACCAGCAGCGCCGCAATCGTGATGCGATAACCGAGAGGCTCGAGCGCATAAGTCGCGACCGCACAGGCGACGAGGATCAGGGCCGCGCGCTTACCCTCGGTCCACTTCATGTCGGCGAGCGACTCCGACGCTCCGCCCTTAAGCGCGATCAGC
The DNA here is from genome assembly GCA_028292225.1 of Betaproteobacteria bacterium. Lineage (GTDB taxonomy): Bacteria > Pseudomonadota > Gammaproteobacteria > Burkholderiales > SG8-41 > JAQGMV01. The sequence goes on along the minus strand of JAQGMV010000036.1, from coordinate 4,338 downwards.
AGGCCGGTCACGCCGAGGAAGACCGCGATGATGAGCGGTGTGTAAGCCGGCCCGGGTTCCTGCAGCGAGCCGAGCGGATACGCGCGGTTCTGCCAGCCGACGAACACCGCCAGCGCGAAAAGCATCAGACCGGAGAGCTGGTCGTTTCGGAGTCGTGCCGGGCTCATCGCGCCTACTTCTTGTCGTCGATACGGCCGATACGCTTGATCGCCGTGCTCAACATGCGCGCATCCTTCTCGAGGAACTGCCTGAATTCGGGTGCGTCGAGATACGTGATCGGCGTCTGCACTTTGGCCATGGACGCCTTGAACTCGGGGAACGCGACCGCTTTACGCACGGCATCGCGCAGGATGGTGACGGTGGGCTCAGGCACGCCTTTCGGGGCGAACACGCCGGACCAGACGTAGAACTCGACGTCGTAGCCGAGCTCTTTGAGCGTCGGCGCATCGGGGAAAGCGGGATGCCGTTTGGCGCCCCAGCTCGCCAGCACGCGCATCTTCTGGCTCTGCACGTGCGGCACCGCCATCGCGGGCGGCGACGACCACATCGCGGCATTCCCGCCGAGCACCAGCGTCATGGCCGGCCCGCCGCCGACCGCGGGCACCTGCCGCATGCGTATGCCTGCGGCATTGAGGAAGATCTCCATCGGGACATGAGACGGACCGTAGAGGCCCGAATGGGAATATACGATTTCACCCGGACGCTTCTTGGCATCGTCGACCAGCTCTTTCACCGATTTCCACGGCGTTCCGGCGCCCACGGCGAGCACAGGCGGATCGGCTGCGAGGAGCGCGATCGGCACGAACTGGTCGCGGCTGTAGGCGGGCTTGCGGCCGAACATCTCGTCGACTTCGGGGATGGTGGAGAACGAGACGAGCGACACCATGATGGTATAGCCGTCGGGCTTGGCGTTGGCGACGTTCTGTATGCCGACGGCGCCGGACGCGCCGGCCTTGTTGATGACCACCACCGGTTGTTTCAACACCTGCTCCATCGACACCGACAGCGGCCGTGCGGACAGATCGGCCATGCCTCCCGGCGGGAACGGCACGACGACGCTTATGGGACGGTTCGGAAATGTTTCCTGCGAAAACGCGGGCAGTGAAGTAACAACAACACAGACTGCGGCAACAAGACGCGCCAGCATCGAGGTCTCTCCGTCGGTTAACATCGCCTCCTGTTACGGAGTCTAAATCAAAATGACAGCGAGATCGTAATGTTCGGACATGATGCACGCGAAGACCTCGCGCGTGTATGCCGCATTCTTGCGCATCACGAGATGATCGATTTGTGGGGGCACGTCAGTCTGCGCGTGCCGAGAAGCAACGTGCTGATGGTCACACCGCGGTTCGGCCGCAACTGCCTGCCGCGCCGCATCGAGGCCGATCACATCCTGGTGACCGACCTGTCGGGCCGAGTGATCGAAGGCTCGAGTGCGCTGCCGCCGCAGTTCGCAGTCGACGTCGAGGTCTATCGGCAGAAGCCCGACACCGGCGCCGTGATGTTCGCGAGCCCGATGACCGCGATGGCCGCAGCGATCGCGGAACGCGCGCTCGCGCCGCTCACGCACATGGAATCATCGGTGTCGTATGCGCTCGGCTCCTGGCAGTCGAATGCGCTTGCGAATGCAGCCGCCGAAGCGACGGCGCTGGCGCGCACGATTTCGGTGTCGAGCGCGGTGAATCAGCGCGGTATTGGTGCATGGACAGCCGGCAAAGACCCGCTCGACTGCCTGACGACGATGTATCACCTCGAGTACCTGGCGCAGGCCAATCTCGTATCGGCGCCGTGGCAGCAGGGCATCGAAGGTATTGCGAAAGCCGATTCCGACAAGCTGTGGGGCCAGTTCTCGGGCCATCATCATTACGCCGAATTTTTCATATCGCTCGATCCGGGCGTGAGCGCGCACCCGTACGACGTCTTTGCCCGCGAGCACGCGGCCGGCGGTGAAGCGGCCAGCGCCCTCAAAGCGGCGATCGCCTTCAGCTGCCGCGCCCTGTGGGAACGCGACACGCTCGTCGCCTTCCTCGAGCACATCAGCCACCGCCTGCCGCGCGATGACCGGTTCCTCATGACCGCATCGAAGAACTTCGGCCAGATGCTGCCGCGCGACATCTGCCTGCTCGATTACGACGCGAACTGGATAGCCGGACCCAAGCCTCCGAACTTCAAGTGGTTCCATGCGCAACTGCTCGCCGAAAGGCGCGATGCGCTTGCGGTCGTGCATACGCACGATCTGCTTGGCCGGGTTTATGCTTTGGGCGAGCGCACGCTGACGCCGTGCCATCGGACCGGCCTCGGGATCGCGACACGCCCCCTGCCCGCCTATCCCCGCTGTGACCTGATCGTCGACCCGGAGGTACGGCGCAGGACGCTCGATGCGCTCGGCACCGGGCCCATCGTGCACGAGATCGGGCACGGGACCGATTTCGTCGCGACCACACTCGAGCAGGCGACCGTCGACGCGATCCAGCGTGAGGCGTTTCTGCGCATGCACAATCTCGCGGAGCGCTTCGGCACCCCGCAGCCCATGGCCGACGGACTATGCCGCGACATTAAAGACGCTGAATTCGACGCCGCCGACTGGTGGTCTTTCCACACCTGCGAAGTGGGCGCCCCACGGCGCAGCGCAGGCGGACTCTAGCAAGAGCAACAGCAACAAGGAGCGGTAATGGATGTGAAACAGTACCTGCGCGAAGTGCAGGCGATCGAAGTCGACGACGCCTCGGCGAAACAATACGACGCCATGGTGAGCGCGATCAACGCCCAGATCCTCGAGGCGGCTGAGAGCCGGCTCGAGTTCGACGACGAGCCTTCGCATTACCTGCGCCTGCTGCGCGACGAGCGGAGGAACGATGGCTGATTTCACCCGCCTGTCGATGACCGAAGCCGCCGACGCGATAGCGTCCGGCGAGGTGCGCTCGGTCGACCTCACGCAGTCCTGTCTCGAGCGCTTACGGAGCCTCGGGCCGAAGCTCAACTGCATCGCCGCGATCGAGGACGACAGCGTGCTCGATGAGGCCGAACGTTGCGATCGCGAGCGTGTTGCCGGCAAGCTGCGCGGACCGCTGCACGGCGTGCCCCTCGCGCACAAGGACCTGTTTCATCGCAAAGGCAGGCTCGTCCAGTTCGGCTCGCTGATCTGCCGCGACCAGGTGACGAAGTCGACGGCGACCGTGCTCGAGCGCCTCAAGCGCGCAGGCGCGCTCAACCTGGGCTCGCTGCACATGGCCGAGTTCGCGTTCAGCCCGACCGGTTACAACAAGCACTATGGCCATTGCCGCAATCCCTGGGACCTGGAACGCGTGCCCGGCGGCTCGTCGAGCGGATCGGGCGCCGCGGTCGCGGCACGCCTGGTCTACGGCTCCCTCGGAACCGACACCGGCGGCTCGATACGCCATCCGGCCGCGATGTGCGGCGTGACCGGGCTCAAGCCGACGCTGACCCGCGTGAGCCGCGCAGGCGTGATGCCCCTGTCTCACTCGCTCGATTGCGTCGGCCCGCTCGCACCGGGCGCGCGCGACTGTGCGCGGCTGCTGCGCGTCATCGCGGGCGCCGACGCTGCCGACGCGAGTTGCGCCTCGTACAAAGTACCGGATTACGAAGCCGCGCTCACGGGCGAGGCTCGCGGGCTCAGGATCGCGGTGCCCGAGAGCTACTATTACGAGCACGTGACCGACGACGTGCGCGCCCTGCTCGACGACAGCCTCGAAGCCTACCGCGCGCTCGGCGCCACGATCGTGAAGGTGCCGGTGCCCGACATGAATCTCGTGAACAACCTCGGCCAGATGATCATGGGCATCGAGGCAGCCGCGATACACGAGCCGTGGCTGAGGACCCGCCGCGACGAATACAGCGAGCTCGTGCGCAGCCGCATCGAGCCGGGCCTGCTGTATCCGGCGACCCGCTACAGCCAGGCGCTGGCGATGCGGGGACAAGTCGTGGCTGAATTCCTGTCCTCGACCCTCGCCAACGCCGACGTCCTGCACCTGCCTGCGATATCGATACCGGTGCCCACGATCAATGAGACGACCACCGGCGAGAACCCCGCGAAAGTGCTGGGCGCGCTGACGCACTGCACGCGCGGCATCAACTATCTCGGGTTGCCGGCGATCAGCGTGCCGGCGGGATTCACCGCCAACGGCATGCCTTCGGCGTTTCAGCTCGTCGGACGGCCGTTCAGCGAGGCGCTCCTGCTGCGCTCAGCTGACGCCTACCAGCGCGTCACCGACTGGCACCGGCGAGTCGCCCCCGCCGCAGCCTGAGTTCCTTCTTGTCTTCGAGCTTGCCGACGACTTTGACGACGTCGGCGAGGCGCCGGGCGTCCGCCATCCGGAA
>JAQGMV010000030.1 GCA_028292225.1 Betaproteobacteria bacterium | reverse complement strand
TCCCGCGGAAGATCAGCCAGATGACCTGCAGGGTCAGCAGCAGCGTGGCGAACACGATCTGGAGCTGGTGTACGAACTGCGCCCAAAGACGGTTGCTCGCCGGTACCGCGTTCATCTCGCCGTACAGCGTGCCGTAGCTCGCACCGCCGGTTGTGACCTCGAGCGTCGATTCCACCTTGGCGATAGGCACCAGCGCGGTGAACCAGCGCGGGGCCTCGACCCGGTCGGGGTTGTCCTTGGCCGAGAGCTTGCGGCCGCTCTTGTCGGTCCAGAGCAGCTCCCCGATTTCGACTTTCTTCGCCTGCGCATTCAGCAGCTGGGCGATCGCGGCGTAGTCGCCGAGCACCGCCTGGTCAGCGACGAGGGGCGCCAGGAATTTCAGCGTCTCCTGAACTTCGCGCTCGTGGCGCGCTGAATGCTCGGCAGCGCCTTCGAGCACGAGGAGGTAGTTCTGTATGCCTCCGCCGACGAGGCTCGCGAAACCGACGGCCGCCATCAGTCTCGGGATCAGCCCCCATTTGGCCCAGATACTGAGAAAACGCAGCGCTTTCATTTCGACCGCTCCCGTCCTTAGCCGGCGTCAGTTTGCTGCTTTGACCAGGGTTTTCTTGTAGAACGCGCGATAGTTGTCGTATTCGCGGTCGCTCGTCGCGATAAAGCCCATGCTGTCCTTGATCTTGAGGAGCTCGGCGCCCGTTTCGATGACCTTGCGGCCCTCGGGGTCGTTCATCATGCCGATGAGCGCGTCGCGGACCGCAGCGATCTTCGCCGGCGGAACTTTCGAGCTCGCCATGATGCACAGGTCGTTGTACAGCTCTGAATTCCACAGCAGGCGGTACTCGAATCCCTCGCGGCGCGCGTAGCGCTGGATGATCACGTCGTTCACGCCGGCTGCCGCCACCGTGCCGACCTTGAGCTGCGCGAGCCCGGCTTCCTGGTTCGCCGTGAACACCGGTTTCACGTTCACTTTGCTCTTGAGCAGAGCGTCCATCGGAAGCCAGTAAGCCGCGAATGCGTCCGGGCTTGCGAAAGCGACTTCCTTGCCGTTCAGCTCGCTGAGCGTCTTGATCTGCGAGTCGGCGGGAACCACGATCTGGCCCCGGATTCCGGGGCCTGCGGGCCGTGCGATCACGCGGAAACCGAGGCGGTCGCGTTCAGGCGTGAAAAAGTGATTGGTGTACAGGAAGTGGTAAGCCCCCTGCTCTGCGAGCGCATTCGCTTCCTTGGTCGTGCGGGCGAGCCTCAGCTCGAGCGGCACGCCGCTCTTTTTGCTGACGTAGATGAGGATCGGGTTCCAGTACTGCGACGTGAGCGCGATCGAGCGCTGGTTCAGCACGTTGAACGCGTAAGGCTGCTCTTCCGCGGCGTGCGCCGCGGAGCCGAGAGTCAGAAGCGCCGCCAGTGCAAGGGCTGCGCGCTTCAGTTGTTTGAGGTTCATGTCGAGGCTCCTCGGGTTGTTATTGTTCCCGTTCAGGCGGCTGCTGCGAGGTTTACGCGGGTTTCGCCTTCGACCCGGGGGGCCACGCGCTGCTCGGCGATGACCGCGTTGATCAGCGAGCCGATCCCGTCGATCCTGATTTCCATCGAATCGCCCGGCACGATCGGTGCGGCGTTCAGGGTCGTTCCCATGCAGATCACGTCGCCCGGGTAGAGGGTCGAGGTCTTGGCGATCTCGGCGACGGTCTGCCACGGGTTGAACACGTAGTCGGTGACGGGGAAGTTCTGCTGGAGCTTGCCGTTCACGTATGAGCGCATGCGCAGCGTCATCGGGTCGAGGTCCGTCGCGATGTACGGGCCGAACACGCCGAAGGTGTCGAAACCCTTGCCCCTGTCGTACTGGGGGAAGGTGTGGTCGCGCTTGACGATGTCCTGCGAGGTGATGTCGTTGATGACGGTGTAGCCGAAGATGCAGTCGCGGGCTTCGACCGGCGTCACGTTCTTGCACTTCTTGCCGATGACGATGCCGAGCTCGCCTTCGAGCACGACGCGTTCGGTATGCGCAACCGGGTAGACGACCGAGTCGCCGTGAGTGATGAACGACGAGGGCGGCTTCAGGAACCAGAGCACTTCCTTCGGCGTCTCGCGATTCAGGCTTTCGATCTGCACCCGGGAATTGTTCCAGAGCGCGACCATCTTGCCCGGAACGCAGGGGATCAGCAGCTTCACGCTGGCCAGATCGAGGGTCGTCGCGGTCGGCCGCGCACCGGCGAACATGTCGCCCTCGTACACGCGCACCACGTCGTCGTTTTCAAGAACGCCGAAGCCGGTCTTGCCGTTGTGCTCGAATCGCAGGAATTTCATTATTCTCTCCTTAGAGGATGACTTTGACGAACAGCATCGCGCCGCTGATCACGAGCAGCGCTCCCACTACCTTGAGCATCGCTTCAGAGGTGATGTCCAGATGCACCTTGTTGCCCACATACAGCCCCATCGCCATCGGCACCAGGGACAGGGCGTACGCCACCTGAAGCTTGGTCTCGAGCAGCAGGCCGGCGACCAGGAAGAGCCCCAGGCGGAAGCCGCCGTCGATCACGAACAGCCACGAAAAGGTCGCGCGCACCTGGCTCTTGTCTTTCAGGCGGTGCGTCAGATAGATGATGTAAGGCGGTCCGCTGGTGCCGAAAAGCGCGCCGACGCCGCCGCCGACGATGCCCGCGGGCAGGGCCCATACGCTCGAGATTTTCTTCTCGGAGCTCACGCCGAAGATGTTCCGGAAACCGAAGAACATCGTGAACGCGCCGAGAGTGCACAGCACGGGGCCGGCGGGCAGCTTGAGCAGCGCAAACGCGCCGATGCATGCGCCGATGATCCCGAACGGCAGGAGGAGCTTGATTTCCTTCCAGTCAGCGTTCTTGCGATTGGCGCCGCCGAGCACGAACGACGCGGTGAAGTCCAGCGCCAGCACGAGCGGTACCGTAAAAGTCAACGGGTGCGACAGTGCCAGAAGCGGCACCGCGATGAGTCCGGAACCGAATCCGGTGATGCCGCGCACGAAGTACGCGCTCAATACGACACATAGAACCAGGATGGTGTCTGCCACATTATTCCCCAAGCGAGCCCTACGTGAGCTCTACCTGCGAGTTAACGGGCGTGGCGTCGCATCCTTTAGCCGGCGCCGAAAATTCGCACATTCAGCCGGCAAAGAGGGCGTGACCGACCTTCCTGCACGGTCGGGGGCCTATTGCTGCTCACGGCGCTCAAGTCCCGCCCGGCACGGCCGTTGTACGTGCTCACTTGAAAAGCAATACTGGAGAGACCATGGCACCTGACGCCGTCGGACACACCAACATGCCGCAGGTTCTGGACGTGGAAACAACCCTCGAGCGGCTTGCGGGGGACGAGGAGCTGTTCGGCGAGATCGCCCAGATCCTCATACAGACGGCTCCCGATCAGCTGAGCTCGATCGGCGCCGCGCTGACGGGCAGCGACCTCAAAACCGCATACCACGAGGCCCATTCGCTCAAGGGCGCGGTCGCCGCGTTCGAAGCGCCGGAAGTCTTCCAGGCGGTGGCCGCGGTCGAGCGACACGCGAAGGCGGACGAGGGCGCCGCGGCTGCGGCCGCCTTCAAGACTGCCCATCCTCTCGTCGTGACTTTGCTGTCGGAGCTGGCGCCTTACGCGCCGGCCGCCTGATCCAAGCCCGGCGCCGACGCGTTCGCGGGACGACCCCCGCGGCGCCGATGACCGTCACCCCGCGCTACGGCACCCGCTGTGCGCGCACCTGGCGTTGTGTTACAACCCGCTGAACACCCGACGCTTGTCCTGTCGGATCCCACGCGCAGCAACTGAACCTGCGGGGCATTGCCGCAGGTAAAGTCCTGCGCCACACCATGAATCACCAAATCGACACCCTCTCGCCGTGGGTTGCTCGCTGGGCGCCGCTTATTGCGGCCGGCGGCCGGGTGCTCGACGTCGCCTGCGGGAGCGGCCGGCACGCACGCGCCCTCGCGTCGATCGGATACCTCGTCGTTGCCGTCGATCGGGACGGGGCGTGCGTCGAAAATCTGGCGGGCGCGCCGAACATCACCGCGGTATGCGCCGACCTCGAAGGCGGCGCGTGGCCGTTCCGCGGGGAGCGTTACGCGGGTGTGGTCGTAACGAACTATCTGCACCGGCCGCTCCTGCCCACGCTCGTGGACGCCGTCGGCCCCGGCGGCGTGCTGATCTATGAAACCTTCGCGGCGGGAAACGAGCGCTACGGCCGGCCGTCCAATCCCGATTTCCTGCTCAGGCCCGGCGAATTGCTCGACGCGGTCCGCGGCCGGCTGCGGGTCGTCGCGTATGAGGATGTACGTACAGACGCGCCAAAACCGGCGCTCGTCCAGCGCATCTGTGCGGTGGCGCCTGCGGTCTTGGGGTAAAATCCGCGGCTAAATCCGGCTGCGATGCGGCGGCAGGACTCTGTTTTCTCAGGAAGAAGTATGGCAAACCTCAAGGGCAGTCTGGTTGCGATCGTCACTCCGATGCGCGAGGACGGTGCGCTGGACCTCGACGCATTCGGGCGTCTGATCGACTGGCATATCGCTGAAGGCACCGACGGGATCGTCGTCGTGGGCACGACAGGCGAATCGCCGACCGTCGATTTCGACGAGCACCGCCTGCTGATCGACGTCGCCGTGAAGCACGCGGGAAAACGCATTCCGGTGATCGCCGGCACCGGGGCGAATTCCACCAAGGAAGCGATCGAGCTCGCCGCCCACGCCAAAAAAGCCGGCGCGCACATGAGCCTCACCGTCGTGCCGTACTACAACAAGCCCACCCAGGAGGGTCTGTACCGGCACTTTCGCGCGATCGCCGAAGCGGTCGACATGCCCCACATCCTGTACAACGTGCCCGGCCGCACCGTGGCGGACATGGACAACGACACGGTGCTGCGCCTTGCCGAAGTGCCGAACATCATCGGTATCAAGGACGCGACGGCCGACCTGCAGCGCGGCGCGGAGCTCCTCCGGCGCAAGCCTGCCGACTTCGCGGTGTACAGCGGCGACGACGGTACGGCGATCGGACTGCTCCTGCTGGGCGCGGACGGCGTGATTTCAGTGACCGCGAACGTGGCCCCGCGCCTGATGCACGAGATGTGCGCAGCGGCAGTCGGCGGGAACGCGGCGGCGGCGCGCGAGGTCAACAACAGGTTGCTGGCGCTGCACAGGGACCTCTTCTGCGAGGCGAACCCCATCCCGGTCAAATGGGCCGTGCAGCAGCTGGGACTGATTTCCGGCGGCATACGATTGCCGCTCACGCCGCTCTCGAGCGGTTTCGAAACCCGAGTCCGTGATGCGATGCGACAGGCCGGAGTGGCCTGAAGCAAAGCGCACGAGTGGAGACCTTATGAGCACTGTCTGGATACGCGTGATCGCCTGCGCTGCTGCGTGCGCGGCGTTGGCCGCGTGTGGCGGCATCGAGCTGCCGTCGAAGAAAATCGAATACAAGAGCTCCGGACGGCTGGCGCCGCTCGACATTCCGCCCGACCTCGCGCGACCTGCGGCGGACGATCGCTTCGCCGTGCCCGACAGCTCGCGCGGCGCGGCGACTTACTCCGAATACCAGCGCGGCCGCGAAGGCAAGGCCGAGCCCGGCTCGGGCGCGGTGCTGCCGGCGCAGGACGGCGCACGCATCGAGCGTGCAGGCACGCAGCGCTGGCTCGTCATCAAAGGCGAGCCCGAGCAGATGTGGCCGCTCGTGAAGGATTTCTGGCAGGAGATCGGCTTCATCGTAAACGTCGAGAGGCCCGAAGCCGGCGTGATGGAAACCGACTGGGCCGAGAATCGCTCGCGAGTGCCTGACGGCTTTTTGCGCAATACGCTCGGCAAGGTGCTCGATTCGGTCTACTCGACCAGTGAGCGCGACAAGTTCCGCACGCGGCTCGAGCGCGGCGGGCAGCCGGGTACGACCGAGATCTACATCAGCCATCGCGGAATGGAAGAGGTCTACACTTCGATGGCCAAAGACGACACGCGCTGGCAGCCGCGTCCCCCGAACCCGGAGCTCGAAGCCGAGATGCTGCGTCGGGTCATGGTGCGCCTTGGGGTTCAGGAGGAGCGCGCGAAAACCGCCGTAGCCTCGGCGACGCCCGCGCCTGCGCGAGCGGTTCTGCAGAAAGCCGGCGACGGCAGCGGCGCGCTAGCGTTGAACGAGCAGTTCGACCGCGCGTGGCGCCGGGTCGGCCTGGCACTCGACCGCGTCGGTTTCACAGTCGAGGACCGCGACCGTTCCAAAGGCGTTTACTACGTGCGCTATATCGATCCCGACATCGACAACAAGAGCGCGGACAACAAGGGCCTGTTCTCCCGCTTCAAGTTCTGGGGCGGTAACAGCGTCCAGAAAAACGAGCAGTATCGCGTCATGGTGAAAGACGCCGGCGAGCGCGCCGAAGTGAATGTGCTCACCAAGGAAGGCACGGCCGAGCGTTCGGCGACAGCGAACCGGATACTGGCGCTGCTTTACGACCAGTTGAAGTGACGTGAATCGTAAATGGTAAATGGTAAATCGTTGCTGCCGAGGTCATGCCCTGTCACCGTTCCATGTCAGACGCAGCTCCTTCGGTGTTTGGCACCAGACGGCACGATTGACTATTAACGATTCACCGTTTACGGGCATTACGGAGTGATCCGCTTCGCATCCCTCGGAAGCGGCAGCGAAGGCAACGGGCTCATCGTCGAGTGCGCGTCGACCCGGATCCTCGTCGATTGCGGCTTCAACGTGTCGGACACCGTAAAGCGTCTCGCGCGCCGCGGGCTGGCACCCGGCGACCTCGCGGCGATCCTGATCACGCACGAGCACGACGATCATGCGGGCGGGGTGGCGCGGCTCGCCCGGCGCTACGATATCCCGGTCTACCTCACCTACGGCACGCTGGTCGCGATGGGCGCGAAGGGATCGATGATCCCCCGCGTGTCGCTCATCGACAGCCACACCCCTTTTGCGATCGGCGATCTCGAAGTGCACCCGTACCCGGTGCCGCACGATGCGCGCGAGCCTTCGCAGTTCGTGTTCGGCGACGGCGACAAACGCCTCGGTCTGCTCACCGACGCCGGTGCTTCGACCCCCCATATCGAGCGCATGCTCTCGGGAATCGACGCGCTGGTGCTCGAGTGCAACCACGACATCGACCTGCTGATGAACGGCCCTTATCCGCCGAGCCTCAAGCGTCGAATCTCGGGCCGCCTGGGGCACCTGGACAATGCGGCGGCTGCCGGTATCCTCGCCGGGATCGACTGCACACGGCTGCAGCATTTCATCGCGGCGCATCTGTCCGCCAGAAACAACACACCCGAGCTTGCGCGCGCGGCGATGGCCGCGGCGTTGAATTGCGATCCCGCGTGGGTGTGTATCGCGACGCAGGGCGACGGCGTTGACTGGAGAGACGTTACTTGAGCATTGAGGATGCTGCGCCGACGGTATCCAGCGGCCATAGCCGCATAAGCGGGCATTGAACGCCCCGAGGCGCAGCGAAGCTGCGCCGAAGACAGCGGCCAAGACCTTTCTGCAACACCGCCTCGCGGCGGTGCGGGCGTAAAAAAGCCGGCTCGAAAGAGCCGGCTTTTCATTGAAGCGCGAGATTACTTCTTCTCGTCGGGCTTCGACTCGTTGGGCGAGGCGGGCGACGCAGGCGTCGTGCCCATCGGGGCGGTCGAGGTGGAGCTCGAGGAAGAGGTGCTGCCGGTGCCGGGAGCCGTGCTGTCCGCGCCGGGGGCGGGCGTGGGCGTCGGTGCCGTCGTCGAAGGTGCGGCCGGCGCGGTCGCGGGGGGCGGCGTCACGACTTTGTCTTCTTTCTTGCTGCAGGCGGTCAGGCCAACCGCCACCATGGCGGCGATAAGGAGCGAGCGATTCATGTTTTTTCCTTTTAGGAGAACATCACACGGTTTTTACCGAAAACGAACAGCGTTTGATGTACGCCATCCGTGAGCGACCTACGCGATCGTCATGCACATTTTAGCAGCTCCGCGCTGACGGTGCTTACCCGGACCTTACGGGCAGAAGCGTCGCTAAAGCCCGACGACTCCTCCCGTCGCCGCCGGCTTCGAGGCTTCCCATAGCTCTTCGAAACGCTCGTGCAACTGCTGAGTACCCTCGACGTCGTTCAGCCCGCGCGAAAAGCGCATGTGGTCGTAATGGAATCGGTGCAGATAGTGGCTTGCGTCGAAAATGACAAATGGATCATAGAGGTGGCGAGCCGACCGGGGGGTCTGCCGGACCTTGGCGATGTGACCGTAGCGCTGCAGCAGCGCTGTGAAGCGGGGACAGACGCGCTCGACGTTGTCCATCTCATGGACAACGATGAAAAGCCGGTTGAGCGGATCGGCGCGAAGAAAGGTGCGCAGAAGGTCGCAGCGGCCCGGCGCGTCGTAGCTCGCGGAAAGGGTCCGGTCGAAAACCCGGATCACCCGCTGGGTCTGCGGGATGAGCTCGTCGAACATCGCCTCGTACTGGCGCACGCTGTCGAAGCGCTGATAGTCGGCGTGGGGAAGGCCGGGCTGTGGTGTGAGGGCCATGGCGGCGGGAACGGGCCGGCTGGAGGGCTGCCGTCGTTATTCGCGAGCGGTACTGGGAAGCTCACGCGTCGGCACGCGAGCGGATTTCAATATATCCCGCGAGATACCACTCGTAAAGCAACAGTGCGTCGGAAACCCCCGGCGCCACCGGCGGCTTCAGGGCGCGCGTATCCGCAAGTCTCGCGTAAACCGCCGCGTCGCTGCGCGGAACCCGATGCCGCTCACCGTTGATGTACACGTCGATCCCGGAGATGAGCATCCGCGTTGCCGGCGCGAGTCGCACGCCGGCCTTGCGCGCCGCGCGCGCGAAAGCCTTCGGCGACAGCGGATTGGCGGGGGCATCGAAGACGACGTTGTCCTTGGGCTCGGTGAGATGGGCGCCGACGAAACGCGCCACGTCCTCCCGCGACCAGCGCACGCGCTCGAGCACGGCGACTGCGTGGTCGATCATCTGCGGCGGCAATCGGCCCGGCGCACGGGTAGGCTGCAGATCGGGATCCACATAGCGGCCGTCGAGGTCGAGGTCGTCCTGCAGGAACTCGAGGAAGTGGTGCGCGAGCGCCTGCGCGGTCGGAGCCCGGAACCCGACCGAGTAGGTGATGCACTCGTCGATTGCGACACCGTCGTGGGCGAATTGCGGCGGGAGATAGAGCAGATCGCCGGGCTGCACGCGCCACTCGTGCTGCGGCTCGAAGCGCTGGAGGATTTTCACCGGAATGTCGGGCACGAGCGCGAGGTCGCGCTGGCGGCTGACCTGCCACCGTCGCTCCCCGCGACCCTGCAGCAGGAAAACGTCGTAGCTGTCGAAGTGCGGTCCGACGCCGCCGCCGGGCGCGGCATAGCTCACCATGACGTCGTCGAGGCGGGCGTAAGGGATGAAGGAGAACTCATCGAGCAGGCGCGCCGCTTGCCTGACCTTCAGATCCACCCCCTGAACGAGCAGCGTCCACTCGCGCCGCGGCAAGCGTGCGAGCGCGCGCCGATCGAAAGGGCCATGCTGAACATTCCAGCGACCGCGACGCTTCATCACGATCCGCGATTCGACGTCGTCGCGACCGGCCAATTCGAAGAGGTCGTCCCGACCTACCGCGTCCGCATATCCAGCGAGCGCGTCGCGTGCCAACAGCGGTTCTTTCTGCCAGTGCCGCCGCATGAACTGCGCGGGCGTCATCCCGGCGAGAAATCGTTTTTTCATGTAAAACGATTATAGCGGCGCGCTTCTTGACCGGGCGGCGGGTGGGTTCACACCATCCATGCGCGCCTAGACCGGAGCGGCGGGTTGCTTCACATCGGCCCGCCACTCCTTGACCCGCGCCGGGTTTGTTCACACAATCCGGATACACTTCAGGGGAGTCTCCACGTGGAGCTGGTGCGAGGAGAAGATCGAGTCACACTGCAGCCCGGGCAACCGGCGCCGTCGTTCGATCTGCCCGATGCCGATCTCAACATCGTGAGCCTCGACGCGTTCAGGAATCACCAGAACGTCGTTCTTTATTTTTATCCTCGTGACGACACACCCGGCTGCACCATAGAAGCGATCGATTTCAGCGAGCTCGAAGACAGTTTCACGCGCCTGTGCACGGTAGTTCTCGGCGTGAGCATGGACGACTGCATGTCGCACGGCGCTTTTCGCGACAAGCACGGCCTTTGCGTGCAACTGCTCGCGGATCCCGACGGCGAAGTGTGCCAGCTGTACGGCGTGCTGCAGGAGAAGGAATTTGAAGGCCGCAAAAGAAGAGGCGTCATGCGCTCGACGTTCATCATCGATCGCACAGGACTGCTCAGACATGCGCTCTACGGCGTCGCGCCCCGCGGGCACGCCGCCGAAGTGCTCAACCTGGTTAAAGGCTTAGGCAAATGCAAATAGCGAAAGACACCGTAGTCACTTTGAAGTACCAGCTTTACGGAACCGACGGAGAGCTCATCGAAGAGACTGAAGACCCGGTGGACTACCTGCACGGCGGATACGGCAACATGTTCCCGGCAGTTGAAAAAGAGCTCGAGGGGAAAGACGTCGGCGAGACGTGCCGCATCAAGCTCACGCCCGACGACGGCTTCGGGGACTACGACGCCGAGCTCGTTCACGTCGAGCCTCAGGACAAGTTTCCCGCGGGCGTGAAGGTCGGCATGCAGTTCGAAGGCGAGGGCGACGAATCGGGCGAGAAGGTGGTCTATACCGTCACCGAGATCGCCGACGGCAAGGTCGTCGTCGACGGTAACCATCCGCTCGCCGGCCAGACGCTGAACTTCGAATGCACCATCACCAGCGTGCGAGCGGCGAGCGACGAAGAGCTGTCGCATGGCCACGTCCACGGGGAGCACGGACACCACCACTGATTGCTTCGCGGGTCAGCGTTCCCGGTTGTTTCGCGTAGCGACGTCGCCGCCGGGCACCGCAGTGAATTTCGCGCGGCCGTTCCCGGTGCTGACCGTCACGTAAACCCAGTTCACGAACGGGCTGCCGTAGACCTCCAGCCGCGAGACGTTCCCGATCTTTCGGCCCGAGGCGGCATCGACGAGCGGTTTGTCGAAGCGGAACCAGTGGGTATCCCCGTGCACGACGAGCACTTCGCCCTCGAAGCGTTGCGCCTCGGCGGCGAGCGTGTTCAGGATCTCGGCGTAACCGCTGTTGCCCGTCCACAGGTTCGCCTGTGTCGCCAGCACGACGGCGGGCAGCCTGCGGCTGCGCGCGATTCGAAAAGCTTCGCGCATCCAGTCGATCACTGCGCTCGTGCGGCGCCTGGACTCCTCGGGCATCGCGCTCCGGTGATTATCCGGCCCCGGAATGTTCACGGTGGCGAAGACCACGTCCTCGACGAGCCAGCGCAGGTTCTCGGGATATCCTCGCGCGCCCTGACGTTCCGCGGGCAACGGGCGCTGGCCGAGGCTCGTATCGCGCGTGAAAAACAGCTCGCGCAGCTTTGCGAGTCTTTCCAGCGGATCGCGAGGCGTCCAGCGTGCGCGGCGGCAGTCGACCCATTCGTTGTCGCCGGGCGTAAAAAAGAACGGATGCTGCGAAAGCGCGAACCACTCCCGTCGCTGCAGGAAAAGCGCGTCACTGCACTCGGTACGAGAGTCCTTGAAGTCGCCGACGTGGAGCGAAAACGCGAGTCGCTGGTGGTTCATCTCGGCAATCATCGCGATGAGCTGCGGCTCCTCGTCGGTGTTGTAAGGCGTGTCGCCGAAAGCAGCGAACGAGAACTGCGCTGCGAAGGCGGGCGCGCCCGCGGCGGCAGACAGGAAGATCGCCCCCATCATTGCGAGCAGTGTTCCCCGCAGCCGTGTCGGGTAAAAGCTCAATCGTCGAGCTTCTGACGCAGCCGGTAGAGCGCATCGAGCGCTTCGCGCGGCGTCATCGAATCGGGGTCGATGGCGCGTACGAGGTCGACGAGCGCGTGAGGCTGAGGCTCTTCGGCGGGCGGCGCCCCCGACGCGAAGAGATCGCGCTGCGGTCCCGCGCCGAGACCCTGCTCCTCGAGCTCGGTCAATCTTCGCCGCGCGGCTCGAATGACCGTGCCGGGAACGCCTGCGAGCTGCGCGACCTGCAAGCCGTAGCTGCGGTTCGCCGGACCTTCTTCGACCGCGTGCAGGAAGACGATGCGATCCTTGTGCTCGACGGCATCGAGATGGACGTTCACGACCTGCCTGAACTCCAGCGCAAGCGCGGTCAGCTCGAAGTAATGCGTCGCGAACAGGGTGTGGCAGCGGCACTTCTCGACGAGGTGACGCGCGATCGCCCACGCGAGCGCGAGCCCGTCGTAAGTCGAGGTGCCGCGGCCGATCTCGTCCATCAGCACGAGGCTCTCGCCGGTCGCGTGATGAAGGATGTATGCCGCTTCGGTCATCTCGACCATGAATGTCGAGCGCCCTCCCGCGAGATCGTCGGCCGCTCCGATGCGGGTGAAGATCTGGTCGACCGGACCGAGCCTCGCGCGCTTCGCCGGCACATAGGATCCGCAGTGCGCCAGCAGCACGATCAGCGCGACCTGCCGCATGTAGGTCGATTTGCCGCCCATGTTCGGGCCGGTGATGAGCAGCATCTGGCGCGTCGGAGACACGCGCGAGTCGTTTGCGATGAAGGTGTCGACCTGCGCCTCGACGACCGGATGTCTTCCCGCTTCGATCTCGATCA
>JAQGMV010000014.1 GCA_028292225.1 Betaproteobacteria bacterium | reverse complement strand
GGGAAGCTGTACCAGCGCGGGCTGTCGACCGCCTGCTGCAGCGACAGGCCGTGATCGACGACGCCCGTGATGACCTGCGCGCTCCACTGGGTCTGCTGGTCGCCGCCGGGCGTGCCGCCGATGAGCCATGGCGAGCCGTCGCGAAAAAGCATGTAGGCGTTGAGCGTGTGCATCGTGCGGCGGCCCGGCGCGATCACGTTGGGGCTCGCGGGGTCGAGGCTGAAGCCGCGGCCCGCGCGATTGTTGAGCGTCACGCCGGTCTCGCCTGCGACAACCCCGGAGCCGAACGAGCTCGACAGGCTGTGGATGAACGACACCGCATTGCCGTCGCTGTCGGCGACTGCGAAGTAGCTGGTGTCCCCGCCGTGTTCGGGAAATGTGGCGCCCTGCGGCCATTGCGCCCGCGCCGGATCGATTTCCGCACGCCGGCGCTGGGCGTGCGCTTTGGACAGCAGCCGATCGAGCGGCCAGTCGACGAATGCCGGGTCCCCCGCGTAACGGTTTCGATCGGCAAACGCGAGCTTCTTCGCTTCGACCATGAGGTGGATGCGCTCGGCGCTCAACGGCGCGTATTTCGCCAGGTCATAGCCCTCGAGAATGTTCAGCTGCTCGAGCAGCAGAAAGCCCTGTGACGGCGGCGCGGTCTCGTAGACCGTGAGTCCGCGGTACGTGCTCGCGATGGGCGTGTAGACCACCGCCTGCTGCTGCGCGAAATCATCCAGCTCGAACAGCGCGCCTTCCGTCTTCAGGAAAGCGACGATCTTCTCTGCGATCTCGCCGCGGTAGAAGGCGTCGGCGCCTCCCTTGGCCACGGCGCGGAGGCTACGCGCGAGATCAGGTGCGCGCCAGCGCGCCCCGATTTCGGGCGCCCGGCCGTTCGGCAGGAATTGCGCGGCGGAATACGGGTGCTTCGACAGCACTTTCTCCTGCTCGGCGATGCGCGCGCTGATGTAGGCGTTGATCGCGACGCCGTCTTCGGCCAGGCGTATCGCCGGCTCCCACAGGTCGGCCCACGGCAAGGTGCAATAGCGCTTGTGCAGCGCTTCGTACACGCTGAGCGCGCCGGGCACCGACACCGAGTGCACGCCGTCGAAAGGCATCTTCTTGTGGCCGCGGCTCGTGTAGTACTCCCGGGTCGCGCCCGTGGCCGCGACTCCGCTGCCGTTGAACCCGACGACCTTGCGCGTCTTGGCGTCGTGCATCACGACGAACGCGTCGCCGCCCATACCGCATTTCATCGGGAGCACCACGCCTTCGGCCGCGGCAACGGCAATCGCGGCGTCGAAAGCGTTGCCGCCCCGCTGTAGAACGGCGAGACCTATAAACGCCGCGGCCGGGTGGGCCGATGCCACCATCCCGCGCGCGCCGTAAGCTTCGGGCCGCTGCTTCGCACGTGCGGCCTCGGCCGCGCTCAAACCCCAGGATCCGTCGTCGACCATTTGCTGTCACCTCGATGTAACGTAGGAAAATGACCTGCGACGGTACACCAAAATGCCCTTCGATGGCGCGCCCGCACGACGGCGGTGCGTCCAGCCGCACGTCACCATGCTTCATGCATAATCGCGGGTCCGAATCGAATTGCGGTGGCTAAGATGCAAAGCACGATGAAACTCAGGGTCGCGGCGGGCGTCGCATTGCTGCTGGCCGTCACTGCGGCCTGCGGCCAGAGTTATCCGACACGCCCGATCCGCCTTATCGTCCCGTTCGGACCCGGCGGCGGCTCCGATTTCGTCGGCCGGCTCGTCGGCCAGAAGCTGTTCGAGCAGACAGGGCACCAGGTCGTCGTCGACAACCGCACCGGCGCGGCTTCGCTCGTGGGAACCGAGATCGTGCAGCGCGCGGCCCCGGACGGTTACACGCTGCTCCTCGGCGATTCCGGCTTCACGATCAACCTCGCGTATTACAAGAACGCCAAGTACGACCCGGTGAAGGATTTCGATCCGGTCACGGTGGTCGCCGACACACCCTACATCCTCGCGGTGAATCCTTCGCTGCCGTATACCGGAAGTCTCAAGGACCTCATCGCAGCCGCGAAGGCGCAGCCGGGCAAGCTCGCGCTCGGCTCGTCAGGCGCGGGAAGCGGCACCCATTTTTCGGGCGAGCTGTTTCGCCTGCGCGCGGGAATCAACATGATCCACGTGCCTTACAAAGGCGGGGGCGCGGTGCTTGCCGACGTCGTCGCGGGGCACATCGCTTCGACGATGACGACGCCGCCGGCGGCGTTCCCGCTGGTGAAATCAGGGCGGCTGAGGATACTCGCAGCGGCATCGGCCAAGCGCAGCGCATTGCTGCCCGATGTCCCGACATTCGCGGAGAGCGGCGTGAGCGACGTCCTCGTGAGCAACTGGTACGGGGTGCTCAGCGTCGGCGGCACGCCGCAGCCGGTGATCAGGCGTCTGCACGCTGAGCTGCTGCGAGCGATCGCATCGCCTGACATGCGCGAGCGCCTCATGACGAGCGGCCTCGAGCCCGCGCCGATCACGCCGGAGCAGTTCAGCAGGATGATCGTCAGCGAGGTCGAGCGCTGGAAGCGCGTCGCGAAGGAAAGCGGGATCAAGCAGGAGTGAGCGCCGGCGGACGTGCGCCGCTTTGCCGCTGAATATCGATGCGCATACAATATGCGCATCGATATTGCCTGTCGGATGGACAGCAAATGGACCCTCGCAACGGCGCTTCCTCCCGAAAAACGGCTGCGAACGTCGACATCAGCAACGACTTGCTTCGTCAGGCCTCCCGCCATGGCATCGACTGGCGGCGGGAAAATCGCTCCGCAATAGAAGCCCGTAACCGGCGTATCGAGCGCGAGGGTGTGTTCAGCGACGGCCTTCGCTCGTTCTGATGACCCGCTTCGACGGTCGCGAGACTCCGAGCCCGCGCTCCCGTGATCACGTCGCCTGATGCAGACGAAGAATAGTTTTTATTCACTACACCGCCAGGGTTTCGTTCGCGTCGCCGCGTGCACGCCGCGCATCTGCGTAGGCGATCCCAGGTCCAACGGCGAAGAGACGCTCGTGCTCATGCGCGAGGGCGAGGCGCGCGGCGTCGACCTGATGGTGTTTCCCGAGCTCGGCATCAGCGCGTATGCGATCGACGATCTGCTGCTGCAGGACGCGCTGCTCGACGGGGTCGAAGCCGCGATTGCACGGCTGGTCGAAGCGTCGAAGGCGCTGCGGCCGGTATTCGTCGTCGGCGCTCCGGTCCGCCGGAACAATCGGCTGTACAACTGCGCTGTGGTGTTCGCCCGGGGAAAGATCCTCGGTGTCACGCCGAAATCCTTTCTGCCGAACTATCGCGAGTACTACGAGAACCGCTGGTTTGCGCCCGGCGTGGGCGTGGTCGGCCTCGATGTGGCGCTGTCAGGGCAGGTCGTGCCTTTCGGCACCGATCTGCTGTTCGCGGCGAGCGATCTTCGGGATTTCGTATTTCACGTCGAGATCTGCGAAGACTTCTGGGCGGCGACCCCGCCGTCCACGCATGGCGCGCTCGCGGGCGCGTTGATCCTGTGCAACCTGTCGGCGTCCAACATTCTGGTCGGCAAGGCTGACGATCGCGCGATTCTCTGCGCATCGCAATCGATGCGATGCCACGCCGCCTACGTGTACACCGCGGCGGGCCCCGGCGAGAGCACCACCGACCTCGCATGGGACGGGCACGCGACGATACACGAGCTGGGCGCACTCGTCGCCTGCACCGAGCGTTTTCCCTCGAAAAGCCAGATGGCGGTGGGCGACGTCGACGTCGAGCGCCTGCGGCTCGAGCGCATGCGCACGCTGACCTACAACAGCGCCGCGGTTGCGGCCGGCAATCCGGAGAAAGCGTTCAGGCGCATCGCGTTCGCGCATCAGCCGTCGTTCGAGGACGTAGGGCTCGAGCGCGCGATCGATCGCTTCCCGTTCGTGCCCGACGACCCCGGGAAGCTCGACCGCGACTGTTACGAGGCTTTCAACATCCAGGTCCACGGGTTGAGTAAACGCATGCAGGTGACGAACGGCGAGCGCCTCGTCATCGGCGTGTCCGGCGGTCTCGACTCGACCCATGCGCTGATCGTCGCCGCGAAGACCTTCGATTCGCTCGGCCTCCCGCGCAAGAACATTCTCGGCTTCACGATGCCGGGGTTCGCCACGTCCGAAGGCACGAAGTCGAACGCATGGAAGCTCATGAACGCGCTCGGCGTGACTGCCGAGGAAATCGACATCAAGCCTGCGGCGATGCGCATGCTCGAGGACATCGGGCATCCGTACGCACGCGGCGAGCCGGTGTACGACGTCACGTTCGAAAACGTGCAGGCGGGATTGCGTACCGATTATCTATTCCGGCTCGCGAACCAGCGCAAAGGCTTCGTTCTCGGCACCGGCGACCTCTCCGAGCTCGCGCTCGGGTGGTGCACCTATGGTGTCGGCGACCACATGAGCCACTACAACGTGAACGGGTCGGTGAGCAAGACGCTCATCCAGTATCTGGTGCGGTGGGTGGTGAAAACCAGCCAGTTCGACAGCGCCACCTCCGATACGCTGCTCTCGATCCTGAACACCGAAATTTCCCCCGAGCTCGTTCCTGCGCACGCCAACGGCGGCGCCCTGCAGAGCACCGAATCGAAAGTGGGGCCGTATGAGCTCCAGGACTTCCATCTCTTCTACATCACGCGCTACGGGCTGCGTCCGTCGAAAGTCGCTTTCCTCGCGTGGCATGCGTGGCGCGAGATCTCTCGCGGCGCATGGCCGCCGCATTTTCCGGACGACGCGAAGCACGCGTACACCATCGGCGACATCAAGAAGTGGCTCGGGGTGTTCCTGTATCGCTTCTTCGAGATCAGCCAGTACAAGCGATCGGCGATGCCGAACGGACCCAAGGTGGTGTCAGGCGGGAATCTCTCGCCGCGCGGCGACTGGCGTGCGCCGTCGGACGGCAACGCGCGGGTGTGGATGGACGAGCTCGAAGCGAACGTGCCGGATTGAGGGTCCCTGCCTCAGGGCGGTGAACGCCAAGAGGGAAGCTACGTTCCCCTCGCCACGCTCGGGCTCGCCGATCACGCCAGGGAGGGACACTACGTTTCCCTCCTTGAACCTCCCTTCTTTTGAACAACTAAGCTCAAGATGTCCATAGTCAGTTGCGGTATAGATTTCGGCACGTCCAATTCGGCGGTGGCCGCGGGAGTCGACGGCGATTTCGCCCTGATCGACCTCGAGCACGGCCAGCCCACGATCCCGAGC
>JAQGMV010000010.1 GCA_028292225.1 Betaproteobacteria bacterium | reverse complement strand
ACACAGCGCCCGCGGTAGCGATCTATTCCGGAAGCTTCGTCGACTGCCAGGTGATCATCCGCCAGGTGCCGTTCTGGTTTTCATAGACGTCGGTGAACCGCACACGAAACGAATTCGACTTGCCTTTGGAATCCACGCTGATGGCTGCGACGTCTTTCTGCGCCATCGCGGTCATGCGCTGCTTGTCGAGCTCGATGATCATCTGTCCATTGCCGGCCATGTGCCTCTCCTGGGTTGAAACGAAGTTTAGAATGCCATTCTTGCCGCATAAGGTTAAATTGCGGCCTGCGCTGGACCGCCCGGATTGAGCGTGCGCTCGGTCGCGTCGGCGCTCTTGCGAATAAGCAAACTGGGAGCAAACGCCAGGCGACGTTTTTCTGGCAATCACGGAGTTTGATATGGCGGATCGCAAATTTCCTGTCGCAGTTGTAGCAGCAGACGCTTCGGCACGAACGAAACCGTCGAATTATCCTGAGCCCTTTGCCTCACGGATGGCTGGGCGAGAGAAGCGGCCGCTCGGCGACCTGTTCGGTCTTACAAACTTTGGCGTTAATCTGACGCGCCTCGCCCCTGGAGGCGTTTCTGCTCTTCGGCACGCGCATTCGAAGCAAGATGAGTTCGTGTACATTGTCGTGGGACACCCAACCCTCGTAACGGATTCAGGTCAAACGCTGCTGTCCCCTGGCATGTGCGCCGGCTTCAGAGCCGGGACGGGAAATGCACACCACCTCGTCAACTTAACGAATGAGGACGTCTCGTTTCTCGAAATTGGGGATCGCACGAGTGGCGACGCCGCTACGTATCCTGATGACGATATTCAAGCTGCGCTTGGCCCTAGCGGGACGTGGCAATTTGCGCGCAACGACGGCACGCCGTACGAACCGCGGTGAGCGCGCGCGGAGTTTGTGACCAATGACATGGTGACCTTCCCGCTACCCATGTCGCCCACCGTCGAATAACACCAGTGTATGTCAGCTACCGCATGCGGGCGTTCAAGCTCGGTCTGATTGAACTTGTGCCGTCGGAGACGAGGCACGCCGGAGTTTTGGGCCGCTGAGAGCATTGCCGACCCAGTTGGGAACGGACTCACTTTTACGGAAACCATCAGCCCCTGTTAACCGGCGTCTGCCAGTCGTGTGTTGTGAGATCCGAATATCCGCTCCTGGCCGCGAGCCGCCGTCCACAACAATTCCCAGCTCCCACCGGCGAACTGGAAGTTCGCTCGCCCTACCCCGCGCTGCGGGATCTCCACAAGCGCTGTGTCGGTCGTGACCTTCGAACCCCTGCGCAGGCGCCCGAGCAGCGCAGACAAGGACGGGGTTGTCGGCGAGGATGTCGAACCACACCGGTGGTTCCATCGGCACGCTCTGCACGCGTCGATGAAGTATGAAAGAACCACGCTGGTGCGTGAGTTCCGCAGCCGCCGGCCTCGGCGAGCAGCACAGGGGATACCGCTACGCGAGTAGCGGCGCCGGAGCGGGGTGAGAAAGGGCGCGACCGACGCAGCGCCCGCGGTAGCGATCTATTCCGGAAGCTTCGTCGACTGCCAGGTGATCATCCGCCAGGTGACGTTCTGGTTTTCATAGACGTCGGTGAACCGCACCCGACACGAATTCGCCTTGCCTTTGGAATTGACGCTGATGGCTGCGACGCCGGTCAGGACGACCGCGTTTCCGAGGTCCTTCGCCTTGCCTGTAAGGGCCTTCCGGTCGCGCCTTACCGTGATCTCTACACGCCTGCCGGTCAGAGCCAGCATATCGACCAGCGTGTCGAGGCTGAAAATTCGATCTTCCGCGGGGGACGCCCTCAGCCTTCTTAAGACTGGCTTAAGCGTGGCGAGGTATCCTCCGCGTCCGTCATTCCCGGCTCCACGGAACGGGAGTGCCGCGGAATGCCCGCGGCTTCGCGGACCCTCCCCCCACCCAGGGGCATTAAGCCCCGGCACTATGTGCACCCTTGTCCTACACTTCGCCTTTGCCGCCCCACCGTGGAGCACGAATGAAAAAGTACCTGCTTTGGCTGGTCCTTGCGCTAGCGATCTCAGCGCAAGGCGCAGCGTTCGACCAGAGCACCGCAGTTCGCACCGAGCTCAAGCCGGCCCAGCAGGAGGCGCAGGCGGCTCGTCTGGCGGCCGAAGTGCTGGCTCGCTATCACTACAAGGCGACGCCGCTGGATCAAACCCTGTCGGCGAAGATATACGACCAGTACCTCAAATCACTCGACGCGGAGAAGCTCTTCTTCGTGCAGCCCGATATCCAGCGTCTTTCCGCGTACCGCACCGGGCTCGGCGATGCCATCCTTCGGCAGGACCTGACCGTCCCGTTCGCCATCTTCAATCTCTACGAGGAACGCGTTCTCCAGCGCTTCGCGTACGCGCGCACGCTGCTCGAGAAAGGCTTCGATTTTCAGACGGACGAGAGCTATCAACTCTCCCGCGAAAAGGAACCGTGGCCGCAGACCGACGCGGACATGCGCGAGCTGTGGCGCAAGCGCGTCAAGAACGACTGGCTGCGGCTCAAGCTGACCGGGAAGAGCGACAAGGAAATCGCCACCCTGCTCGACAGGCGCTACGAGAATTTCCAGAAGCGCGTCGCGCGCATCAAGAGCACGGACGCATTTCAGACGTTCATGAACGCCTACACCACCGCGATCGAGCCGCACACCAACTACATGGGGCCCCGGGCTGCGGAGGACTTCGACATTTCGATGCGGCTCTCGCTGGTCGGTATCGGCGCGGTGCTGACGGAGATCAACGAATACGTGACGATCCGCGAGTTGGTGCCGGGCTCGCCGGCCGCGACGTCGGGCGAGCTTAAGACCGGCGATCGCATCCTCGGCGTCGCCCAGGGCCCCGCCGGCCCCACGGTGGACATCCAGGGCTGGCGTTTGGACGACACCGTCGCGCTGATTCGCGGGGCGCCGGACTCGGTCGTGGTGCTCGACGTGCTCCCGGCGGAAAGCGGGAACGACGGCAAGCACAAGCGCGTGACGCTCGTTCGCAAGACGATCAGCCTCGCTGAACAAGCGGCAAAGGCCGCCGTGCGTTCGGTGAGCGACGGGAAGATCACCCGCCGCATCGGCGTGCTGACGCTGCCCTCGTTCTATGAGGATTTCGCGGCCCGCCAAAACAAGGTGAAGGATTACAAGAGCGCGACCCGCGACGTGGCCGTCCTGCTGGAGGGGTTCAGAAAGCAGAAGGTCGACGGTGTCCTCATCGATCTGCGGAACAACGGCGGCGGCTCCTTGAACGAAGCGATCAGCCTGACGGGGTTATTCATCGACAAGGGTCCGATCGTTCAGCAGCGCAATGCCGCCGGAGCGATATCGGTGGGAAGTGACACGCTCGCCGGCGCCGCTTGGGATGGCCCACTCGCGGTGCTCATCAATGGGGGTTCGGCATCGGCATCGGAGATCTTTGCCGCGGCTATTCAGGACTACGGCCGCGGCCTGATCATCGGCGAGCCGAGCTTCGGCAAAGGAACCGTGCAAAGCATGATCGATCTCGATCAAATCGCGAAGAATGAGAAGCCGCGATTCGGTGAGCTCAAATTGACGATCGCACAGTTCTTCCGAATCAACGGCGGCACGACGCAATTGCGCGGCGTGACACCCGATATCCTGTTCCCCTCGGTGACCGATGAGGCAAGCTTCCGCGAGTCGTCTTTTGACAATGCCCTTCCCTGGACGCAGGTCGAGCCCGCGTCCTATGCGCCGGCGGGGGACCTCAAAGAAGTGGTGCCCGTTCTGCGCTCCAGACATGCGGCCCGCGTAAAGAACGACAAAGACTTCCAATACCTGCAGGAAGACACCGCCGAAGCGACGCGTCGGCGCACCACCAATCGCGTCTCGCTGAATGAAGCTGCACGGCGCTCGGAACAAAACGCCGAGGAGGCGAGGCTCGCGGCGCGCGAATCAGCGAAGGAGCCCGGCAATGCAGGCTCGGCGGCAGGCGCCGCGGCGGGATCCGGCGAGCGCAGGAGCAGTCGCTTCCGGGATGACGGCCTGCAGGCGGACGAACGCAATCTCGCGACTGAACTGGCTGCCGCAAAGGCCCGGAAAGACGCGAAGGATGCACTGCTGAACGAAGCTGTGCAGATCGTCAGCGATCAGGTCGCGGTGGCAGCACCCGGCGTCAGGGTAGCGGATAGGATAAAGTCCGGTGCGATGGCGTTGCCGCAGTAGACGGGCGGCGCCGCCGGACGGACGTTGAAATTCTTAAAAAGGTTAGACATGCACACAACGATACGTGAATTCGTGGCCGCCTCAGGCCTCGCTGCCGCAATAGCAGTTTCACCGGTTTGGGCTCAGGCTCCAACGGCCACCCGCCTCATCGGAACCATCGAGCGCATAGACGGCGCGACCTTAGTCGTCAAGACGGCAGTGTCCGAACGACAGGTGAGCGTCGCGGCCAATACACCGGTCTTCGGGCTCGTCAAGGCAAGCCTTGCGGATGTGAAACCTGGTGTTTTCGTAGGTGTCGGCGCGACGCCTCAACCCGACGGCAGCCAGCGCGCCATCCGGGTAATCATCTTTACCGAATCGATGCGTGGATTGGGTGAAGGGCACCGTCCATGGGACCGCCCCGGCACCACGATGACTAACGCGACGGTCGATACCGCCGTCTCCGCCGTCGCCGGCCAAGTGGTGACCGTGAAGTACAAAGGCGGCGAGAAGAACATCGTAATCGGCCCCGACGCAGCGATCATGACCTACGTCGTCGGTGACAAAAGTGAGCTCAGGCGCGGCGCCAACGTGGTTATTACCGGCACCGTGAAAGACGGCGGGGCGTTCGAAGCGAGCCGCATCGTGGTGGGCCGCGGGGGCATTACGCCAACCTGAGCGGATCAGTGCGTATTGGGACTCGAGCGAAAAAGGCAACGTGCCGCTCCTCGCCGCTGCCCATTCCCGACGTCCTCATCATCACGAGCGCAGCGCCTGTGGATTGATGATGTTCTCCGGATGTCGCGGCACATCGTAGTCGACCCGGGCGGGGCGCTTCGCCAGTATCTCGACCAGCGTAAGAAGTAGAGACGTCTCACGACAACCCGTGTCCGGCGGCTGCAGGCGTCGCTGGAGCGCACGTGTGCCCTCCCGGTCCCGCGACGGAATTTCTATGCCCGCATCCGGGCAAGCCTCATAATGCGGCCCCGCCACGCTTTGCGGCCACGGCGCGAATCCTCGCGCGAAAGCACTCATGAAAATCCCCCAAAGACTCCAACCGCTCATCGAAGATGGGCTGGCCGACGCGGTCGTACGCCAGCTCATGAGCGGCAAGGAAGCCATGGTCTTCGTCGTTCGCTGCGGGGATGAGCTGCGCTGCGCCAAGGTCTACAAGGAAGCGAGCAAGCGCAGCTTTCGCCAGGCGGTCGACTACACCGAAGGGCGCAAGACCAAGAACAGCCGCAAGGCGCGCGCGATGGAGAAAGGCACGCGCTACGGACGCAAAGTCCAGGAAGAAGCGTGGCAGAGCGCTGAAGTCGATGCGTTGTATCGCCTCGCCGCCGCAGGTGTGCGGGTTCCCACGCCTTACAACTTCCACGAAGGCGTGCTTCTGATGGAGCTGGTGACCGATGGCGAAGGCGATCCGGCGCCGCGGCTCAACGACGTCGACTTCACGGAAGACGAAGCGTGCACGCACCACCGAAGCTTGATGGCGCAGGTGGTGCGCATGCTGTGCGCAGGCGTCGTGCACGGCGATCTTTCCGAATACAACGTGCTTCTCGGCGCAGAGGGCCCGGTGATCATCGATTTGCCGCAAGCCGTCGACGCCGCGGGTAACAATCACGCCAGCCGCATGCTGGAGCGCGACGTCGGTAATCTCACGGCGTTTTTCGGTCGATTCGCGCCGGACCTGCTCACAACCGATTACGGAAACGAAATCTGGTCGCTTTACGAAGACGGCGCCCTGCATCCTGGGGTCGAGCTCACCGGTCGTTTCGAACGCAGCGTGAAACCGGTCGATCTGGACAGCGTCATGCTCGAGATCGACGACGCACGCGCCGAAGATGCGGCCCGGCGTCTGCGCACGCAGGGATAGCTCGCGGAGCTGCGATTCACTACGCGGGTCGCATTAAGCGATGTGGGAGGCCGCTTCTGGCCCGATAGCCGCCGTCCACAATGCCCCTAGCTTCTACCGGCTAACCAGAACTTCCCTCGCCCTACCCCGCGCTGCGGGATCTCCACACGCGCTGTGTCGGTCTCGACCTTCGACCCCCTGCGCAGGCGCCCGAGCAGCGCAGACAAGGACGGGGTTGTCGGCGAGGATGTCGAACCACACCGGTGGCTCCATCGGCACGCTCTGCACGCGTCGATGAAGTATGAAAGGACCACGCTGGTGCGTGAGTTCCGCAGCCGCCGGCCTCGGCGAGCAGCACAGGGGATACCGCTACGCCAGTAGCGGCGCCGGAGCGGGGTGAGAAAGAGCGCGACCGACACAGCGCCCGCGGTAGCGATCTATTCCGGAAGCTTCGTCGACTGCCAGGTGATCATCCGCCAGGTGCCGTTCTGGTTTTCATAGACGTCGGTGAACCGCACACGAAACGAATTCGACTTGCCTTT
>JAQGMV010000532.1 GCA_028292225.1 Betaproteobacteria bacterium | reverse complement strand
CCCACCAGCAGCGACGATGTCTCGGTCGAGCGGTCGTTATAAGCGACACCGACGCGGGCGGAGATGCGCGGGCCCAGCGGCCGCGTGTATGACGCGCGAAGACCGGTGAACTCGGCAAGCGCGTCTCGGTGGAACACCGTGAAGCGCGTCTCACCGATGCTGTGCCGGAACAGCGCCGTGACGCCGTAGACGGTATCGTGTGCAGGCACCGTGGCGAGTACGCCCGCGGCGTGCAGCCCCTGATCGATATGGCTCACGTCGAAGGACAGTCGAAGGCGCGGCGACAACCATACGCCGACCTCCGCCATGCGCTCCCTGCCGTCGATCACGCCGCGAGTGAAGTGGGTCTGGCCGACTTCGACGCTGTTGAAGCGTGCCAGCACCGAGTTCGAGAAGCGCAGGTGCATCTCGTCGTCGTACGGACGGCGCTCGAGCTCGGTGAAGGCGATGTCCTCGGCCAGGCGATACTGCTGCGTCCTGTACGCCGCTTCGTGACGATCGTAGCGCGGCATCGCGAGAGGCTCTTTGTCGAGCAGACGCTGCATGGTCTCCACATCGTTCTCGACGGTCGCGAGCATCGACTCAGCCCACGCCGGCTTGACCATGTTGCGGGCGTACTGCTTCCACAGCCAGGCTTTCGCCGAGACCCACTGTTCGGTGCTGATGGTCCACGACAGGATGATGTCGCGAGTGCCGGCGTCCAGCGTGCGGCGCCTCGGGTCGTTCGACGGCGCATCGAGCGACTGGTCCTGGCGCATGAGGTTGCGTATCACCTCGAGACTCGGGTCTCCGGGCGTAGACTGGAGCGCGAGCCTCGCGTGTGCCTGGAGCAGCTCGAGCGGAATACGCTCCCCGCCCCTGTTCTTGGTCATCTCCTGGCGCACTTTCACCCACGCATGCCGGCGGATGCGCCAGGCCATGTCGGGCTCACCGTGCTGCTCGAGTGCGTCGGCGTAGTTCAGGATCCACAGGTAGTCGTCGGGATTGCGCTTGAGCACCCGCGCGAAGTACTCGACCGCACGACCGGTCTCGCCGAGCGTCAGGAACGCGCCGCCGAGCACGCCGTCGAACTCCGGATCGTCCTTGCCCTGCAGCAGCGCGATGCGCAGCTGGATCTTGAGCTCGGCGAACTCACGGCGGTCGATGAGGAACCACATGAAGCCGATGCGGGCGAGTCTGTGGTTCGGGTCGATCCGCAGCGCCTCGCGGTAGTCTTCGCGGCCGAGATCCGGTTGGCCGCTCGCGATGCGATATTCCGCCCGCAGCATCAGGAAATCGGGGCTGCGCGCGAGCTCGGCTTCGACCTCGGGTGTCATCTTGGCGAAGACGCGGCGCATCGCCAGGTAGTCGCGGCGCTGGCTGTAAATGCCCAGAGCGGCGACGAGGTAGTCGGTCGTCTTGAAGCGGTCGTAGCCGAGCTCGGCGAGCCGCCCGGCGGCTTCGGGCCGCGCGGGGGTCAGCAACGCGATCAGGCGGTTGAAATCGTCGGGGGTAGCCTTCGGACCTTTCACGAGGACGTTGAGCGCGCGCTCGGCGGTCGCATCGTCCTGAAGCTGCAGAGACAGGTCGGCGAGCAGGCGCCAGTACTCGGCCTCGTCCGCGCTGATCTTGTCCTGGTTCGCGAGAAGGAGCTGGTTCGCCTCCTTGTAATCCCCACGCACGATGAGCAGCGTCGCCAGGGTCATGATGCGCTGGCTGGTCGCGCCGGAGCGCTGGATCACGTTGCGATACGCCGCGATCGCTCCGTCGAGATCGCCCATGCGCTCGAGCAGGATCGCCTGAAGCTCGAGGAATACCGGGCGTGGTTGCCGTGCGTACTCGCGCTCGAGCAGCGTGACCGCTTCGCGCGGCCGCCCTACCCTCTCGTAGGCGTCGACGACGGCGCGCCACTGGTCGTCGGTCAATGACCCTTTCGCCGCCTGATACCGCATCGCTTCGAGCAGCGCTTCGTCGTCGAAGAGCCCGGGCGCCAGGCGCATGACCGCCTGCCACGCGGCGGGGCGGCCGGTGCGGCGCGCGATGAAAAGCCACTCCTGCAGGGCTTCCGGGGAGCGGCTGCTCCACTCCGAAATCTGCGCGAGTCGCTCGCGCCAGGCGAGGTCGTTCGGCACCTGCTGCACGGCTGCAGCGGCGACGCGATACGCGTCGTCGAGATTGCCGTTGCCGAGGAAAACCTCGTACGCAAGCTTGTAGTCGTCAGCGTTGTAGGGCCGCATGCCGGCCATGACTTTGGCCGGCGAGCGCAGTGCCGGCGGCTCCGCATCGGCCGCGTGCGCTGAAGGCATGACCACACCGGCGATGGCGTTGATCCACCCACGCAGCGCGTCGTGCTCGGACATGCGCATGAGGCGCTTCGCATACGCCTGGGCTCGTTTGGTGTCGTTGGACGCCTGCGCGAGCTTGATCATGAAGCGCAGCATCTCGTCGTCGTCGAGCAGGGGCCCCGCGTGGCGTTCCGCGGCAGCGAGCGCCTCGCGCGGCATGTTAGCCGCCTGCAGCGCTTTCACGCCGGAGACGAAATAGTATTTCTTGTCCTCACGAGACTGCGCCCGGTCCATCGCCAGGAAGTAGATGTCCGCCGCAGTCTTGTATTCGCCGTCCGAGAGCACCGCGCGGCCGGCCTGGTCGATCCATTTGCGGTCGACTTTCCCGTCGCTCTTGGCGATGCGCAGGTAGAGGTCGGCGCGGAGCTTGCGTGCCCCGATCTGGCCGGCGAGATCCGCAAGCTCGATGAGACCGGACGCGGGCCACTCGTACTGGCTCATCGCGACCAGTTCCTGGCGCAGGCGCTCCAGGTCGCGCTCGCGCTCTTTCGAGCTCGGCGGCTGCGCGTTCATCTGCTGCATCTGGAGCTTGAAGTCCTGGAACCGCGCGCGCTGGCGCACCGCAGGGTCGGGGCTGTTATAAAGCGGCTCGAGCGCGGCGCGAGCTTCCTTGATCTTGCCGATCTCGGTCTCTTTCTGCGCGAGGGTAAAGCGCAGCTCGGCATTCTCCGGCTCTTTTTTAGCCAGGTTGCCGAGATATGTGAGGCTCACGTCGTCGGGCCGCTGCTTCGCCATTTTCTGCGACAGCAGGCCATGGCCCGGGAAGATCAGCACGAGCGTGACGATGACCGCAATGGCCACGCCGAGGAGTGTCCACAGCGAAGTCAGGCGCTGTCGCGGCGGCTCAGGATGCGCAGGAGACCGAGATTCTTTCGATGCCATTTTGCTTTAGCTCATACCGGGTAATACCGCCTTGCGCAACGCCGGTCAGCGGCCTGCCGTCGCCCTCGACGCGACAGCCGGAGACATTGGCGAGCGAGAACCGCAGCGGCACATGGGCCTGCAGACTGAATTGCATGGAGGAGCGGTCGCGCTGCCATGCCGTGATGCGGCCATTGGCGTCGACGAGATAGGGCTGGGCGGGCACCTGCGGCGCGACCCGGAGCATCGCCTGCGAGTCGGCGGTGTGCACATAGGTGTCGATGCCGCGAGTCTGGTAGCCGGCGATCCCGCGGCTCGCCGCAAGATCCGGAACACCCATCGACGAAGGCATGCGAAGCTCGCGCAGCGATTCTCCCCCGCGAATGATCCAGCCTTCGGGTCCGCGCGCCACCACCATGCTGTTGAAGTCGAGCACTTTCTGGGCGTATTCGGAGGCATAGACGTTCATCACCGGCTGTTTCATCGCCCACTGATAGACCCGGTCGAGCGCGTTCAACGACGCGCGCTTGCTCGCGGAATACGCGTGGTAATAAATATCGATGGGCTTCAACCGCATCGGGATTTCGGTGAGCTCGAACGTTTCGATCACGCGTTCAAAGCCGTAGAACGGTCCGGTCCAGTTGTTCGTATAAACGTTCTCGTTGTGGTTGGGCGCATGGATCTGGAAGTAATCGCCCTTCTTCATGCCGAGCGGCCACACCGACGAGAACGAGCGGTTCCTGCGGGTCGTCAGCGCGCCGCCACCGTTCAGGTTGAGGACGCCGGCCTGGTATGCCTTCGCTACGGCCTCGGTTCCCGGGTTGGTGTCGCCGGTCCAGAACAGCATGCGAGTGCGCTTGTTGGGGGGCGCCAGGCGCGAGTTGATGTAGTCGATCGAGCCGCGGATTTCCAGGTCGAGGTCGAGCTGGCCGTAGCCGGGGATGTTCAGGTGGTATGCGCCGGCATCAGCGGTCGTCGCAGCGGTGGACCACCGGAAAGGATGCGAGTAGGTATGGCTCGCGATTTCCACATGCGGGAGCGCGAAGATGCGGCGCGCGATCGGTTCGAGGCGCGGCGAAAGCTTCGGGTAAAGCCCGTTCGGCGCGATCTCCCCCTGTATGACCGAGACCGTATGGGGAATGCGGTATTTCTGCAGCACGTCGGTCAGCAGCACTTCGCCCGCGAAAGGCGTTCCGGGGCGCTCGGAGAGATTGACGAAGCCGTCGCCGTCGATGTGAACCATCATCAGGCGGCGGCCGTTCTCGGTCGTCACGTCCGGCACGGGCATCGCAGGCAGCGCCAGCGCCTGCCGCAGGAACTCGAAAGGCTGAACGATCCAGCGATTTCCCGCGTCGTTCGGCAGCGAAAGAATCTCATACGGCGACAGCACGTAGCCGCCCCACGGCATCATCGAGGCCGCGTCCATCGTGTCGCCCGCATCGCTGCGCCAGCGCAGGAGCGTCTTGCCGCCCTGGGCCGCGAGCGGCACGAAGAACCTGCGCTCGGGGAACGGCTGTGCTTCGAACCCGATCAGCGGATCGGTCAAATCAACCGTGAGCGCTTTCGCCACCTGCCGCGGGTTCGACACGACGATTCCGAAGTCCTTCGCGAGCGAGGTCGTCAGCCCGAAAGGAAAGCTGCCGAACATCGCGATACGCATGCCTTCGCGCTTCTGGCGCGCGAGCCAGTCGAGAAACCCGGGTTTGTTACCCGCCTGCTCGCTTGCAAACCACGACACGATGCCGGCGTAGCGCCCGACCAGAGTGCCGGCCGGAAGCGGTTTGTTGATGTCCGCATACTCGACCGCATAGCCCAGATAGTTGAGCGGCATCGTCGCAAACGAGTGGATCCGGTCTTCGTACAGGCTGAACTCGTTGCCGTTGCCGTCGTACAGCATCAGGATCTTGCGCGGCATCACTTCGATCGCGCCGATGCCGAGCTGATTCAAGTCGCTGTTGGCGACCCACGGGGTGAAGCCGAGGGCGGAGATCTTCCGTGCGGTATCGCGCGCGAGCTCACGCGATCCCGGTGGGGCGTAATCGATCGCGATGACCGGGAGCTTGTATTCCTCCCGCACGCGGCGCATCTGGTCGAGTATCCACGTGCGGTCCTGCTCCGACACGTCGACGTACTGGCCCGACTTCGCGTCCCAGCCTTTGTAGATCGATTCGACGGCGACCGCGTAGACGTCCTTGGAGAGCTGCGGAAGGATCTCGAAGCCGCGGTTGAA
>JAQGMV010000528.1 GCA_028292225.1 Betaproteobacteria bacterium | reverse complement strand
ACGAACGACATCGGCATCATGCGGATCGACATCACCGATTCCTGCAGGTCGCGTGTGTTGCGCTCGAGCTGCGCGAGTCCGGCGAGCAGCTTTTCGTGCAGCACGGGGTCGAGCCCCTCCCCGTTCTGCGCGAGCATCGCCTGCGTGATGACGAGCTCTCCGACGAGGTTGATCAGCGAGTCGACCTTGTCGACGCCGACGCGTATCGTCGTGGCCTCACCCACGGCGGCGGCAGGCTTGTCACCGGCGCGGCGGGGGCTGCGCAGCGCCTCCGCGCCTGCGCCGTCGGTTGCCGGCAGGTTCTGTGCGGATTGCGTGGCGGTCGCGCCTTCGCCCGTGGGTAATGCGTCTTCGACCGCGGCGGCGGGATCCGCCTCGAAGAACCCGTAGCCCTGCGCCGCCTCGGCATTCGTCACGGTATCGAAGAAGCCATAACCGGCGTCTGCGACGGCTTCAGCGGGCACAGCGGCTCGTGCGACAGCGGGCGCTGCCGCCTGCGGCTCGTCAGCGAAGAAACCATAGCCCGCGTCTGCCGGCGCCGCCGTCACTTGCATGGCATACAGACGCTGCAACCGCTCGATGACCGAGCCGGCCGCATCGACCGGGCTCTCGCCACCGCCGCGATGGCCGTCGAGCTGCAGCTTGATGACGTCACGCGCTTCGAGAAACGCGTCGATCATCTCGCTCGTGAGCTCGAGCTCGCGCTTGCGCAGCCTGTCCAGCAGGGTCTCCAGCTCGTGCGTGACGCCGGTCATGTCGTTGAAGCCGAAGGTGCCGCTGCTGCCCTTGATGGAATGCGCAGCGCGGAAAATGGCGTTCAGGTCGTCGTCGGACGGCTCCGCGAGATCGAGACCGAGGAGCAGGTGCTCCATGGTCGCGAGGTGTTCTTCGGCTTCGTCGAAGAACGCCTGGAAAAACTGGGACATGTCGATGGGCATGATGCCTCGTCTTGAATTCGGGGTTGCGGAGCGGCGGATCAGCCGATCACTTTCTTGACGACCTCCAGCAGCTTCGCCGGATCGAAAGGCTTCACGAGCCAGCCGGTCGCGCCCGCCGCCTTGCCCTGCGCTTTCATAGCGTCGCCGGCTTCGGTCGTCAGCATGAGGATCGGGGCCGCCTTGTATGCCGGCAGGGCACGCAGGCTCTTGATGAGCGTGAGGCCGTCCATGTTCGGCATGTTCTGGTCGGTCAGCACGAGGTTCACCGTCTTCGCTTTGGCCTTGTTCAGGCCGTCCACCCCGTCACAGGCCTCGACCACGTCGTAGCCCGCGCCCTTCAGCGTGAAAGCGACCATCTGCCGCAGGGAAGCCGAGTCGTCGACTGCCAGTATCGTCTTTGCCATCTTGCGTTAACTCCAGCTAGGTAAGTGTGTTCAGAACAGTTCGATGTCGCCGGTCCGCATCGACGCCTGCGTCACCGGGTTCTTTGCAGTGGACTCGCGCGCAGCGTGAATTTCCGCGTCGAGGGCGGCGTTCGCCGTTTCGATCGTCGCGGGCTGCAGCGCCGGATCCGCAAGCGGGCGCGCGGCGCGCGTGACCGCGCTCATGCCGTCGATCCGCTTGCCCACGTGCGCGAGAAGCTGCGTGACCATGTCCTGGAACTGCAAGCTCGTCACGGCTGCATTGACTTCCTGCTCGAGCTGCTCGGTGCGCAGCGCGAGCTGGCCCGCGGTCTGCTGCATTTCGCCGTGAACCACGCCGATCTCCTCCATCATCTGGCCAACGCGGCGCTTGGACTGGAGCGCGACGTTCATGTCGCGTGAGGCGATCTCCGCGATCGCACGCTCGGCGCCCGAAGAAGCTTCGTGCATGGATACGATGTGAGCGTGGATCTGGCGGCTGAACTCCCCGGTGCGCGTCGACAGCAAGCGCACTTCGTCAGCGACGACCGCAAAGCCGCGTCCCGCCTCACCCGCGCGCGCGGCTTCTATCGCCGCGTTGAGCGCGAGCAGGTCGGTCTGCTTGGCGATCGCCTGCACTTCCCGCAACGCGCCCTGGATCGCATTCGCCTGGCCGCGCACCTGGTCGATGAGGTCGGTAAGGCCCATCGCAAGCTTGCTGTTCTGGACCGTCGCGTCGACGAAGAACTGAAGGGTCTTCGAAGTCTCGGAAACGAATTCGTCGAATGCGTGGGTGAGCTTGCTTGCGCCGCCGTCGGTCACTCCGCCGGTCGCAAGACCGACCGCGAGCGTCTGCTGCTCGCGCGCCTGGACGGTGATATCGTTGAAGCTCGCGATGAGCCGGCCGATGGCCTCGGTAAAGATCGCCTGTGTCTGGGCGACTTCGGCGCGCGTGGCGCATAGCTGCTCGTCGACGGCGTCCACGTATTCGTTCAGGTGCGGCGCCGGCGGCGGCGCGGCGGCCGCAGCGGCAGCGCGCGAGCGCGCGGCAGCGGCGTAGCGGGCGCGTAACCACCAGAACGCGCCTGCTGCGAATAAAGTGACGAGCACTGCTCCCGGCAACTGCGCGCCGGATGCCGCCTCGAGCAGCCTGCCCTGCAGCGACGCGATCCACGCGCCGGCGGCGAGCACGACTGCCGTCATCAAGGTGGCCGAAACATGCATGCTTCGAATTCGCATCAACAGTCCAATCGCAGAGTCTGAAGGGATCGAGGAGGGTACTTGCGCCGGCCGCGGCTCAAAGGCTCGAACAGGACGCCGGATTACCGGCAATTCGAAGCATCCCAACCATGGAATGCTCCATCCCGCGGGTGCGGGTGATGCGCTGTTAACGGCAGCTCGGTATGCGACTTTATGAGCTACTATCGATCGATGTCAGAAACGACCGACAGCCGGGCCCGCTCGTCTTTCGCATACGTACGTACGGATTCCCCAAAAACATCACGCATTCGTGAGCCGCGCCGCCCCCGCCGCGACCGCGGCACCTCATAGCCGACATGGCGGCAGAGGATCAGGCAGCCGTCAATCGTGACGACCGTATCATCGGCTGCGCAGAACCCCCGCTGGACCCGCGACCCGCCCTGCTGCGCCTGGCGCGCCGCGGGCTCGTCGTCACCTCGCTCATAGGTCTCGCGGCGGTATGCGCCGCCGCTTTCGCGTTGTGGCAGATGCGCCAGCACCACGTCGATGCCGCCGTGCGCAACCTGGTGCATGTCGCGCGCGGACTTTCGGAACAGACCTCGCGCGAAATCACCGAAGCCGACCAGGACCTCGCGCGCATCATCGGCGCGGCGCTTCTTCAGCCCGAGCGGCTGCAGAATCCGGAGCAACGAAGCCGGGTGATGGCGCGCAACGTCGCGAGCACCGCGCAGGCGGCGGCCATCGCCTACATCGATCCTGAAGGGCGGGCTCATGTGTACTTCAGGCCCGGGGCGTCATCCGCGCCGGTATTCCCCCAACCTGCCGCGACTGACGGGCTGATCGTGCGCGACGGCTCGGATCGCGAGCCGCCCGGGCTTTATCTGCAGCACACCCTGGCGCTGCGCAACGGCGCTCCCGGCGGTATCGTGATCGTGCGCCTGTCCGAGGACTACCTCGCCAACGTGTATCGCGCATGGCGCGCAGACTCGCCGATGACGGTGTCGCTGACGACGCTCGAGCAGCGCAGCCTGCTGGAGTCGCCGCAGATCCCGGGGGCAGCCGGCCGCCCGTTCACCACGCTCGGCGCCGCGAGTCCCACGCGTATCGCGGGCGGCGCCGCAATGCGCTACACCGACCCCGCCGACGGCCGGGCTCGCCTCGTAGCGACCCGGCAAGTCGAGGGATTTCCCCTCCTCGTGCACGCGGCGGTCGCGGAGGACGACGTGCTTGCGCAGTGGGCCTCGCAAAGCGCGCTGCTCGCCGCCGCGACCTTCACGCTGGTGCTGATGGCGCTGCTGTTCGCGTGGCGTCACGCGTCCGAGCTCCAGCGCCGCGCGGGCGCGGTCGGCCAGCTACAGGCGCTGCAAAGCGCGCTCGAAGCCGAGGAAGCGAAGCTCCAGACGATCGTTCGAACCGTTCCCAGCGCCGTCTTCCAGGCGCGCCTGGGCGGGCGCCGCACGATCGCGCTCTCGTTCATGAGCGCCCGGATCGAGATGCTCTGGGGTGTGCCCGCGCAGTTCGCGCTCAAGCATCCGCGCCGCGCGCTGTGGAAAGTGCCGAGGGCGCACCGGCGCCAGTTGCTCGAAGGCCTCTCGGAGGCGGTGCTGCAGGGGACGGGCTGGGACGTGACGGTCCCGGTACAGACCTCTGACGGGATGCGCTGGCTGCGCATCCACGCGGCGCCGGGCGAGGAACGCGACGGCGTGAACGCAAGCGTGTGGGACGGGATCATCTCGGACGTGACCGAGCAGAAGGTGGCCGAGCAGAAGGTGGTGCTGCTCAACCTCGATCTCGAAAGGCGCGTGATCGAGCGCACGCGGGAGCTGGCCGAGCTCAACCGGGAGCTCGAGGCGTTCACCGACTCGGTGTCGCACGACCTGCGCGCGCCGTTGCGCGGAATGCGCGGATACGCCGAGATCCTGAAGTCGGCGCAAGGGATCCCGCCCGAGGCCGCCGGGCTCGCGGAGCGCATCATCGCGCAGGGCGACCACATGGAGCAGCTCATCGAAGCGCTGCTCGAGCTCTCCCAGATCAGCCGCTACGACCTGCGGCGGATGAGCACCGACATCACCGACATCGCCGCATCCACGCTGCGCAACCTGCAAAGCCGCGATGCCGAGCGCACCGTGCGCTTCGAGGTCGAGCCGGGCCTGAGGGCCTATGCCGACCCGCGGCTGATGCGGGTGCTTTTCGACAACCTGCTGGGCAACGCCTGGAAGTTCACGCGGGAACGCCCCGACGCGCTGATCGAGATCGGCAGGACGACCGCGGAGCGGCGGGCATTGTTCGTGCGCGACAACGGCGCAGGGTTCGATCCGGCGTTCGCCGCGAGGCTGTTCCAGCCGTTCCAGCGGCTGCATCCGGCTACCCGCTTCGAGGGCACGGGCATAGGGCTTGCCACAGTGCAGCGCATCGTCCGTCGTCACGGTGGACGTATCTGGGCCGAGTCGAAGCCGGACGCCGGCGCCACCTTCTTTATCGAGCTTCCGATGGAAAGTGGCGTTAACTATACTCGGGGCGCATGAAAGAACCGCTACGCATCCTGCTCGCCGAAGACTCGCCCTCGGACGCCGAGCTCGTCCAGTTCGAGATCGGCACCGCGTACGAGCCGGTCATCAGGCGCGTCGAGGACGCCGAGACGATGGCGCAGGCGTTGCACGGGGAAAGCTGGGACATCGTCATATCCGACTACTACATGCCCGGCTTCGGCGCGCTGGCGGCGTTGAGGCTGGTGCGCGGCGGCGGATACGACCTGCCTTTCATCATCGTCTCCGGCAACATGGGCGAGGATCTGGCGGTCGAGGCCATGCGCGCGGGCGCCGACGACTACGTGATGAAGCGCAACCTCTCGCGCCTGGTGCCGGCGATCGAGCGCGAGCTTCGCGATGCCGCTGCCCGGCGCGCAGCGCAGCGCGCGGAGCAGCAGCTCATCGAGCAGAGCGCGCTCCTCAAAGCCATCGTCAATCACTTCCCCGGCGTCGTTTTCCAGGTGATGAGCGACCGCACCGGGCACTACACCTTCTCGCACGTGAGCGAAGGCAGCATCGAGCTCCTGGAGCTGCCGCCGGCGCGGCTCGAGAGCGACCCCGACGCCTTTTTCCAGCTCCTGCAAAAGCCCGATTCCGTCAACCTCCAGGTCCATATGAAGCGCTCGGGCGACACGCTCTCGCCGGTGAACTGGGAGGGCCGCGTGCGCGCCGCGGAGAGCGGGATGATCAAGTGGGTGAACATCCGGCTGCGCCCGCGCCGCATCGCGAGCGGCAGGCTCGTGTGGGAAGGTTTCATGGCGAACATCACCATGAGCAAGGAGCACGAGATCGAGCTCCTCGCCTCGCGCAAGCGCCAGAGCGAGCTCTCGTCCCACCTGGAGAACGCGAAGGAGCAGGAGCGCGCACGCATCGCGCGCGAGCTGCACGACGACGTCGGCGGCAACCTCACGGCAATCAAGATCGACGTGCTGTGGCTCGCCGAGCGCGTGAGCGGCGCCGACCCGAAGGTGCAGGCGAGGCTGGCCGCGCTCGAAGCGCTGGTGGACCAGACCGCCGCGTCGATCACCCGTATAGGACAGGACCTGCGCCCGGGAATACTGGATCTCGGGCTGGTCGCCGCGATCGAGTGGCAGGCCAGGGATTTCGCCAACCGCACGGGGGTCTCGGCGGACGTGCGCTGCGAATGCGAAGGGCTCGATATCGACAACAACACGGCTACGGCTCTCTTCAGCATCCTGCGCGAGACGCTGACCAACATCGCCAAACACGCAAAAGCGACGCGAGTGCGTATCGAGCTCGAAACGACCGACGAGGACGTCGAGCTCACCGTGACCGACAACGGCCAGGGCATCGTTGCGGCGGACCGCCTGAAGCCCACGTCGTTCGGGCTGCGCGGGATGGAAGAGCGCGCGGCCCAGCTCGGCGGTATCGTAAACGTGGCCGTGGCGAGGCCCAGCGGCACCTGCATTTCGGTGAGGGTGCCGCATCGTTCAACAGCGGAATACGAAGGCGCACATGGCGCGTAGAGACGAACGCAACGCAATCCGCGTACTGATCGCGGACGACCACGCCATACTGCGGCGAGGCCTGCGGGGCATCATCGAGGAAACCGACGACCTGCAGGTCGTCGGCGAGGCAGAATCGAGCGCGGAGACGTTGCAGCACCTGCGCAACAATCCCTGCGAGGTCGTCCTGCTCGACATCTCGATGCCGGACAGGAATGGCATGGATACCCTGGGCATCATCAGGAAGGAACACCCGAAAATAGCGGTCCTGATGCTCTCGACCCATCCCGAGAACCAGTATGCGGTACGCGCACTGCGCGGCGGCGCCTCGGGCTATCTCACCAAGCAGAGCGCGCCTGCGCAGCTCGTGAACGCGATCCGGCAGGTTGCCACCGGCAAGAAGTACGTCACCCCCGCCGTCGCCGAGGAGCTCGCCAAGCACGTGCTCAACGACAGCGACCGTCCGCCGCACGAGCAGCTCTCCAACCGCGAGTACCAGACGATGTGCTTCATCGCCGGGGGAAAAAGCGTGAGCGAGATCGCCGAGCAGCTCTCCCTGAGCGTGAAGACCGTCAGCGTCTACCGCGCGCGGGTGCTGGCGAAGCTGGGGGTGACGAACAACGCCGCTATCGCTCACTACGCCCT
>JAQGMV010000514.1 GCA_028292225.1 Betaproteobacteria bacterium | reverse complement strand
GGCACGCCCGATTCCGCGATCGTCGGAACATCCGGAGCGGCTGCGAGCCGTGTCGCACTGGTGACCGCCAGCGGCCGCACCCGGCCGGCTTTCGCCTGCCTCAAGCCCGTCTGGGGCGTCGCGAAGGTGAGATAGATGTTGCCGGCGATGACGTCCACCAGCGCGGGGCCGCCGCCTTTGTAAGGAATATGCGTCATCCGGATGGCGGCCATGTTCTCGAAGAGCGCGGTGGCAAGGTGAATGATCGCGCCCTGGCCGGTCGAGCCGTACGTGACGACGCCGGGTTTGGCCTTCGCGAAAGTGATGAGGTCGCGCACCGTTCGCACCGGCAATGACGGATGCACGACCGCGACGAGCGGGCCCTTGGCGATCATGACGATCGGCGTGTAATCGGCGAGCGCGTCGAACTTCAGCGGGTAAAGGCTCGGATTGATGCTGTAGCTGGGCGTGATCAGCGTGAGCGTGTACCCGTCCGGCGCCGAGCGCATGCCCAGCTCGTAGCCGAGCGTGCTCCCGGCGCCGGGCCGGTTCTCGACGAGCGTCTGCTGACCGAAGGCTTCGGTGAGCTTGGGCGCGATGAGGCGCGCCACGAAGTCGGCGCCGCCTCCCGGCGTCGACGCGACGACGATCCTCACCGGCTTGGAAGGATAGGACTGAGCGTATGCAGGTCCTGAAAGTAGAGTGGGGATCGCGAGCAGGGCAGTGAGGATTTTCATCGATGTCCGGTGTGCGGCCGCACGTCGGTGCGGCTGGTGGGATTGGCGACAGCGCTCAGGCGAAAACGCGATCGAGTATCGCATCCACCGCAGTGCCTTGCGGGAGGGCGCCCGGCTGGAGCGAGCGTTCGGCGCCGAGACGGCCCGCGCAGTACGCGTCGCCGACCGCGTGCGGAGAGTATCGCACCAGGAGCGACGCGCACCAGGTCACGGCGATCGACTCGGCAAGTTGCCGGCCTTGCTGCTCATCGAGCCTGGCAGGATCGACGACCAACGCCTTGAGTCTTGCGATGGCGGCATCGAGATCGCGATTCAACCCTTGCGCGGTCTCCAGCTCGTCGATCAGGCCTCGCGCGCTCGTGCCTTTTCCGGTCAGCGCGCGAATGACGTCGAGACACATCACATTGCCCGAGCCTTCCCAGATGGAGTTGAGCGGCATCTCGCGGAACAGGCGCGGCAGGTTGCTCTCTTCCACGTAGCCGTTGCCGCCGAGCACCTCCATCGCTTCTCCCGCGAAGACGATCCCGCGCTTGCAGATCCAGTATTTCAATGCGGGCGTCAGCACGCGTCGCAGGTGCGCGCTCTGTTCGTCCCCGTGCGAGTCGAATATCTTCGCGAGACGAATCGCGGCGAGCGTCGCGGCTTCCGATTCCAGCGTCAGGTCTGCGAGCAGGTTCTTCATGAGCGGCTGCTCGATCAGACGGCGGTTGAACGCGGCTCGGTAGCGGGCATGGTTCGCGGCTTCGATGAGCATTCTGCGCATCATGCCGGCAGTACCGAGAACGCAGTCGAGCCGCGTGTTCGTCGCCATCTCGATGATCGTCTGGATTCCGCGGCCTTCCTCGCCGATCAGGCAGGCGAGGGCGCCGTGGAATTCCACTTCGCTCGAGGCATTGGAACGGTTGCCGAGCTTGTTCTTCAGGCGCTGCAGCCGGATCGCGTTCCGGCTGCCGTCCGGCAGGACGCGCGGGACGAAGAAGCACGAGAGGCCGCCGTCCACCGTCGCGAGCACGAGGTGGGCATCGTTGGTGGGCGCCGAGAAGAACCACTTGTGCCCGACGATGCGAAAGGGATACCGATCGGACCCGCTGACACGCTGCGCCGTGGTGGTATTGCTGCGCAAATCCGATCCGCCCTGCTTTTCGGTCATGCCCATCCCGAGCAGCGCTCCGGTTTTTTCTGCGACCGGCAACGCGCGTGGATCGTAGCGGTGCGAGGTCAGTTTCGGCAGCCACGCTTCGAGCTCCGGCGCGCTGCCCCGGTGCTTCACGATGACCGGGAGCGCTGCGTGC
Source organism: Betaproteobacteria bacterium (assembly GCA_028292225.1). Classification (GTDB taxonomy): domain Bacteria; phylum Pseudomonadota; class Gammaproteobacteria; order Burkholderiales; family SG8-41; genus JAQGMV01. The sequence continues at coordinate 517 of JAQGMV010000514.1, read as the reverse complement.
GTCATGCTGACCGGGCACTGAACGCCGTTCTCGACTTCGCCCAGCATGAGAAATGCCGCGGCCCGCGCCACCTGCCCGCCGCCGTCTGCGGGGTCGCAAAAGCTCGCGTGCGTGCCGTGCCCGATCGCCATCGCCATCAATGCATGCCAGGCCGGGTGGAAATCGATCTCGTCGACGCGGTTTCCGTAACGATCAAAGGTCCGCAGGATCGGTTCGTTGGTGTTCGCATCGACCGCAAGACGCAAGGTTTCGCGGGCGCCGAGCTTGCCGCCGAAAGCCTCGAGTGCCCCGCTCGCCGCACCGGCGCCTTCGCGGGCGACCGACTCCCGCAGGCACGCGTCCAGCGTGTAGAGATTGACGTCTTCCAGCGGCGGCGGCTGATTGGCGACATCGTGCGTCCGGAATGGCGATGCAGAAAGAATATGGGCGCGATCGGTCATGGGTTTTTTCAATCGGTCTTCGCGGCGACGGCACGGGATGCCTGGATCGCCGCGTGCCCGTACTCGGAAGACAACCA
>JAQGMV010000485.1 GCA_028292225.1 Betaproteobacteria bacterium | reverse complement strand
GATACCGCAAGTCCCTTGCCCGGGCTCTGCCGCATGTCGTGGACGGTGTTCTGGCCCGACTCCTTCGCGCGCTGGTTATCCACCAGTTGCCGCAAGGTCACCGCCTCGAGGTAATCGAATATCCGGTCGTTGAGCGTCGCCCACAGGTCGTGGGTCAGACACTTCTGCTCGTCGCGGCAGTTCTCCTTGCCCGCGCACTGCGTGGCGTCGATCGGCTCGTCGACCGCCAGTATGATCTCCGCAACCGAGATTCCCGCCATGTCGCGCGCGAGGCGATAACCGCCGCCCGGGCCGCGAACACTGTCGACGAGCGCGCGCCGCCGGAGCTTGCCGAAAAGCTGCTCCAGATAAGACAGCGAGATCTTCTGGCGCGAGCTGATTTCGGCCAGGGTCACCGGACCGCCGCCGTGCCTCAGCGCGAGATCGACCATAGCGGTCACCGCGAACCTACCCTTGGTCGTCAGCCTCATGGCTCACCTCATTAAAGTCGAACCGGATCAATGCCTTACCAAATGCTCCTGCGCTCGAACCAATAGCATACCGATTTAGTCGACTATACTCTTACCCGACTGATTCAGTCAACAATTCGGTTCAGGTGTTCCGGGTCGAAAGTCGAGCTCGGTTCGTCTCCGAGCTTCACGCCCAGGCGCTTCAATTCGGCGAGGATGTGCTCGACGCGCCGGTCGTTTTCGACGCTGTGGTCGATGAGCTCGTGCAGCGCCTGCGCGACCGGGTCATTGGCGTCGCGCGCGACGCCATACGCTGAAAACCGGCCCGGCGCTTCACCCGATTCGACGATCCGCGCCGGGATGCCGATCGCGGTCGCGCCGGCCGGGACCGGTTTCACGACCACCGCGTTGGATCCGATCTTCGCCCCGTCGCCGACCGTGATCGGGCCGAGGATTTTCGCCCCCGCGCCTACGACCACGCCTTTGCCCAGGGTCGGGTGCCGTTTGCCCGGGTTCCAGGAGGTGCCGCCGAGCGTGACCCCGTGGTAGAGCGTGCAGTCGTCGCCGATCTCGGCGGTCTGACCGATCACCACCCCCATCCCGTGATCGATGAAAAAGCGCCGGCCGATCCGGGCGCCGGGGTGGATCTCGATCCCGGTCAGCCACCGTCCCAAATGAGAAGTGAAGCGCGCCAGCCACTTGAGGTCCGCGCCCCACAGCTTGTGGGACAAGCGGTGGACGAGCATCGCGTGAAAGCCGGGATAGCACGTGACCACTTCCCACGCATTGCGCGCGGCGGGGTCGCGCTCGAAAACCACTGCGATTTCTTCTTTGATGCGCGCGAACATGCTGCGGGCCGGGGATTAAAGCCGACTATTTTAATCAACTATCCCGGCGGCCGAAAGCCTGGGTCGCAGACGCCTTGCCCTCACCGCTTCTTCGGGTGAGTGAGCGCTTTGAGGATGCCGCGCAGGATGTTCACTTCCTCAGGCTCGAGCTGGGCCCGGGCGAAGAGCCGCCGGATGCGCGGCATCAGCTTCTTCGGGTGCTCCGGGTCGAGGAAGCCGACCTGCGCCATCGTCTGCTCGAGATGCCCGTAGAAGCCTTCGACCTCGTCGTGTGTGGCGAGCGCCGGTGCCGCCGGCGCGGGGCCCGGCTCGATGCACGCCGCCATTCGAAGCTCGTAGGCGAAAACCTGGACCGCAGCGGCCAGGTTCAGCGAGGAGAAGCGCGGGTTGGCGGGTATCGATGCGAGCACCTGGCAGCGGTTCACGTCTTCGGTGGTGAGGCCGTAGCTCTCGTTGCCGAAAACCAGTGCGACCGGCTGGCTGCGCGCGATGTCGATCAGGCGCGCAGCCCCTACACGCGCGTCGATCCCGGCGACCGCCACGTCGCGGCGCCGCGCCGAGCACGCGACCGCGAAAACCACGCCGCGCAGCGCCTCGTCGAGAGACTCGCTGACCTTCGCGGCGTCGAGCACGTCGTTCGCACTCGTGGCACGCCATGTCGCCTCGGGGTCGGGGAAGCGCTTCGGCCTTACGAGATGGAGCGCGGACACGCCCATCGTCTTCATCGCGCGCGCGGCGGCGCCGATGTTTCCGGGATGGCTCGTCTCGCACAGCACGACGCGGACGTTGGCGAGGGGATCGCTATTCGATATGACTTCGGACATGGCTCAGGAAGGAACGATGGTCTGCCGGACGACAAGCTTACGCACTACAATACGCCCCTTCCTGCGGCGGGCTTCCCGTCGCGCGGCCAATCACGAATCCCGAGTACAGAATTCTCATGGCAGCCATGCATCCGATGCTCAACACCGCGGTGAAAGCGGCACGCCGCGCGGGCAACATCATCATTCGCGCGACACGCAATCTGGACATCGTCGCGGTGCGGGAGAAAGCGGTAAACGATTTCGTGTCGGACGTCGATCGGGAAGCCGAGCACGCGATCATCTCGACGCTGCACGAGGCGTATCCGGGGCACGCGATTCTAGCAGAGGAAAGCGGCGCTTCAGGCTCGTCGGAATACCGCTGGATCATCGATCCGCTCGACGGCACGACCAACTTCCTGCACGGCTTTCCACAGTACGCGGTGTCGATCGCACTCGAACATCGCGGCATCATCACGCAGGCCGTCATCTACGATCCCGCAAGAAACGATCTCTACACCGCGAGCCGCGGTCGCGGCGCGTTCCTCAACGAGAGCCGCCTGCGCGTGACCAAGCGGCTGCATCTCAAATCCGGCCTGGTCGGCACCGGCTTTCCATTCAGGGAAATGGCGCACGTCGAGCCTTACGTCGCGATGCTGCGCGACGTGATGAAAGGCACCGCCGGCGTGCGGCGTGCGGGATCGGCTGCGCTCGACCTCGCGTACGTCGCGGCGGGACGTCTGGACGCGTTCTGGGAAATCGGCCTCGCGCCGTGGGACATGGCCGCCGGCTCGCTGCTGATCACCGAAGCCGGCGGCCTCGTCGGCGACCTCGAAGGCAACGAAGGCTGGATGGACACCGGGTACGTGGTCGCCGGCAGCCCGAAGATCTTCGGCGAGCTCCTGCAGATGCTCGCGCCCCATCTCACGCCTGCGCTGAAGACCCGCCGCTCGACGTCCGCCGCGGAAGTAAAGCAATGACCGCGAGGTCTGACGCCGGCGTCTTGGCGTCAGACCTCGGATGAACGGGGTCTGATCCCGGCTTTATCGGGGTCTGACCCCGATTTTCCGCCCGCGCGTCAGCGGGCGACGCCAGCGCCGTCTCCGCCGTCCAGCCGCTTCGCGAGCTTCGGATCGAGCTTCTCGAGCTTCGCCCGCGCCTCCTTCGCGTCGTCCTGTCGGCCCATCAGTGCGTAGGTGCGCGCGAGGCTGAACCATGCCGCCGGAAATTTGGGCTCTGTCGCGAGAGCCTGCCGATACGCAGCGGCCGCCTGGTCGAGTCGACCGAGATCGCTGTAGCTTTCGCCGAGCAGGAACACGGTCAGCGGCGCGTCGCGAAGGGCGAGCAGCGCATTGTTGAGCACGACTATCGCGCGCTGCGAGTCGCCGGTGGCGCGGTAGGACTGCGCGAGCAGGTTCCAGCCGAGCGCACTGTCGGGCTCCAGCCTCACCGCTTCGCCGTACGCCTTCGCTGCCGCCCGATGATCGCCGCCTTGGGTGCGCGCATAGCCGAGCACGAGCCACCAATCGGCGTTGGAGCGCTCCTTCTCGAGATTCTTGTCGGCGAAGCCGGCGAGCTCGTCCCAGCGCCCGGCGCGCTCGAGCTCGACGATGCGCTTGATGTTCTGCTCGTCGACGCCTTTCAACTGTCCGAGCAGTGTGGTCGCAGCCCCGGCCGGCGTGAGCGCCGCGATGATCGCCTGCTGCGGCGTGCACGCGCCGAGCAGGACGCTCAACACGATCACGGCGCTGATCGAAGCAGTCTTGGGCATCGGGATTCATTGTCCCACACCATGTCACAATAGCCACGAGTGTCATTCAACGGAGGAACGCCATGTACGTTGCTGTATGCAGAATGATTCTGGCATGCGCCGTCGCGCTGTCGTGCGGCGCGTTCGCGCAGCAGTATCCGGCGAAACCGGTTCGGGTCATCGTGCCCTTCCCGCCGGGCAATACCGCCGACATCCTCGGACGGCTCATCGCCGAGAAGTTCCAGCAGCGATACGGTCAGCAGATGATCGTGGACAACCGTGCGGGCGCATCGGGCCAGCTCGGGCTCGAGCTCGCGGCCCGCGCGGCGCCGGATGGCTACACCATAGCGATCGGGCAAGGCGGCAATCTCGTCGTCGCGCCGCATACCTACAGGAAGCTTCCCTACGATCCGCTGAAAGACTTCCAGGCGGTGGCGCTGCTTGCCACCAACTTTCTCGGTCTCGCCGTGCATCCGACGGTGCCTTTCAAGACGACGCGCGATCTCGTGTCGTATGCGAAAGCAAATCCGGGCCGGCTCACGTTCGCGTCGAACGGCGAAGGCGGATTTCCCCATCTCGCGATCGAGCAGTTGCGCACACTCGCAGGTTTCAGCTATCTGCACGTGCCTTACCGCGGAACCGGGCAGATCATCGCCGAGCTCATGGGCGGACAGGTCGACGCGACGATCGACGGCTACACCGGGATGGCGCCTCACCATCGTGCAGGCCGCATCCGGGTTCTCGCGATCACGAATCCCACGCGCGCTTCGTACCTGCCCGAGGTGCCGACGATCGGCGAGCACGTTCCAGGCTACGTCTCGCAAGGCTGGTTCGGTTACGTCGCGCCCGCCGCGGTGCCGAAAGAGATCGTCGCTTTCCTGAACAAGGCGATCAACGACGCGATGGGCTTTCCCGACGTCAGGGAGAAGATGACGCTGGCCGGCCTCGAAGTGGTTCAGCAGCCCGCGGATTATTTCGGAGACGTGATCCGCAAGGATTACGCGAGATACGGCAAGCTCGCGAAGGACATCGGTTTCAAGCCGCAGTGAAAGTCTAACCCGCGACCCTCGCCCCGACCCTCTCCGTGCGCCAGAGAAAGGGCGACTTTCCTGTGACCTGCCGCGCGGCGCGGGACGGGAGTTAGCGTGAGAGCAACTAGGAGAGCTTTGCCGACAACCGCTCGGCGAGCCAATCGGCCACGAGATTGACCCCCACCTGCCGGTTGTCTTCCTGGCAGTGCTCGCTGCCTCCGTCGTGCGCGCTCAAAACCCTCAGGGTCTTGTCTTTCGAACCGACCGCGTCGTAAAGCTTCTGCGCGAATTCGAGCGGCACGATGTTGTCGTGCTCGCCATGGATGCAATAGAACGGGCACTGGATGCGCTCGGCGACACCGGTCAGGCGATAGTTCTCGAGCTTCTTCATGCACGCATCCATGTCAGGCATCCCGAGCACCCAGGGGAGCTGGAAAGACGGCGCCGAGAGCTTGGTGCCGCCCGACTCCATTACCTTGCGCCGTCGCACCCACGACTCGTGATAATCCCAGTGACCGCCCCACGCGACGCACGCGGCGTAGCGAGGCTCCATCGCTGCGGCCCGCGGCGCGTAATAGCCGCCCATGCTGAAACCTGCGACCGCCATCCGCTTCGGGTCGACCTCGGGCCGCTGCGCCATGTACTCGTAAGCCGCGCGAGCCGGCACTTCGTAATCGTAGCGGCTCGGTATGCCCTGCAGCCGCAGCGCCTCCCCCTGCCCGGGTCCGTCGATCGCCAGGGTGTGGATGCCCCGCCGTGCGATCTCGACGCCGCCGAAGAGCACGCTCATCTCTTTCGCGTTGTCGAGACCGTCGAACATCACGACGGTCGGCGCGGGTCCTTTCACGTCGGCCTTGAGGAACCACGCCGGAAGCGTCGTGCCTTCGTACGGCACCGAGACGCGCTCGATGCCGGGATAGCGCCTTTCGATGCCTTTGCGGAAACAGCGCAGGCAGTTTCGATACGTCTCCCACTTGCGCTCCGAAGGCGCGATGAAGCGCTCACCGCAGAAATAGTAGATCGCCGCGCGCAGGTAGTAGGCGCCGGCGGTGAGCTGATGGCCCAGCGCCTCCTCGCGCGCGCCGAAGCCTTCGATGCGCTGCGCCATCGCGCACCACTCCTGCCACCACTTTTCGTTGTCGCCTTCGTGGCCGCGGAGCTTCTGGCCGATCTGGTCGATCTCGCCCAGCGCGGCCGCGCCCCACGTCTGCATCTCGATGCCGAACATCATGCCCTGCGACCACATGTGGTTGCCGGGGAAGTACTCGAACCAGTGACTCATGGTTGTGCTGCGCTCCAGAAAGGCACGTTGGTGCTGAAGATTTTCTTCGGTATTCTGCCGTAGATCACGCCGACGTGATTCACCGCTTCGGCCACACCGAAATCGGTCGCGATGCTCGCCAGCGAGTATCCGTCGCCGGGTTCTAGATTTCTTTGCTGCTGGAGAAAGTTCGCGGACTCCTGCACCGCTTCTTTGAGGGCGACGTTCAGATCGACGTCCATGCCCATGACGTAGTAATTCGACGCGTCCTCCGCGCGTGGCCACTTCATTCCTTTGCCGCCGTCCTTGTGCACGATGAACTTCAACACCGGAGCGAGCGACGCCTCGATGGCGGTGCCGTTCACTTCGCCATCTCCCTGCACTGCGTGGGAGTCACCCGTATAGAACATCGCCCCCGGCTGAAAGACGGGGAGGTAGAGGCTCGAGCCCGTGGTCAGGCGGTGAAAATCCATGTTTCCGCCGTAAATTCCGGGAGGCCGGGTGCTCGGCAGCGTGCCGGCCGGCGGCGTGACCGCCATGATGCCCATGAAAGGCGACAACGGGATCTCGATCCCCGGTGCGAAGAGCGCGACACGGCGCTCCAGGTCGAACTTGATGATCTTCGGATAAGGTTTGGCGTGCACATTGGGCAGCACACCCGTTCCCTGACCGCTGTTGTTGACGCCGTAAGGCGTGCGGAAGTCGATGTGCATCACGCGCACCTCGAGCATGTCGCCGGGCTCGGCGCCTTCGACGTAAATCGGCCCCGTCAACACGTGAGCGCCGGTGCCCGGTTTAGGCTTGGCCACTTTGTTGTACACGTCCATCGCGTCTTTCAGCACCTGTGCCGGCTGTATGCCGCCTGCGCCGAAAAACGTCACGGGATCGACGCCCTGCGCCATACCCTGGTGCGAGAGCGTGTCGATCTTCACCGTCTGGCCGGACTTGATGGTGAGCACCGGATTGCGGCCCGGCGGAATGTAGCCCCACACGACCGTCGAGGGCGTCGACGCAAGATGCGCGTCGACCGTATACGGGATCGTTTAAGTCGAGGCGCAGCCGACGAGACCGAGCAGTGCGCCGAAGACGAGTGCGATGCGGGACAGCGTGGATTTCATTGTTTTTCTCCCTGGGAATGACGCGCGCAAAGTGTAGCATCACGTCACTCGATTTCCGTCAAGCGCCCCGCCTCAGTGCACGCCGATGCGTCCGTGCTTGCGCTCGGTGCACTTCATATCGGCGATAATTCCGCCACGAGCAAAAAAGCGATACACGTGAACACTCCGCAGGAAATCAAAAGCACGGTCGGCAACGGCGGCGCGGCGCATACGCCGATGATGCAGCAGTACCTCCGCATCAAGGGCGAGCATCCCGACATGCTGCTCTTCTACCGCATGGGCGACTTCTACGAGCTTTTCTTCGACGACGCGGTGCGCGCGGCGAAGCTGCTCGACATCACGCTCACGGCGCGCGGATCGTCGGGCGGCGAGCCGATCAAGATGGCGGGCGTGCCGTATCACGCGGCCGAGCAGTATCTCGCGAAGCTCGTGAAGCTCGGCGTATCGGTCGCGATCTGCGAGCAGATCGGCGACCCGGCGACCTCCAAAGGTCCGGTCGAGCGCAAGGTCGCGCGCATCGTGACGCC
>JAQGMV010000432.1 GCA_028292225.1 Betaproteobacteria bacterium | reverse complement strand
TTCCTCAAGAAGCGGTGCGTAATCGGCGGGATCGGTCACGACCGCGACGTGGCGGTAATTCTTCGCAGCGCTTCTCACCATCGCGGGCCCGCCGATGTCGATGTTCTCGATCGCGTCGCTCAGCGTGGAGTCGGCACGCGCGACGGTCTCGCCGAAGGGATACAGGTTTACGACCACGAGGTCGATCGCGGGGATGCCTGCGGCGCCTATCGCATCGACGTGCGCGGGCAGATCACGCCTCGCGAGTATTCCTCCGTGCACTTTCGGGTGCAGGGTTTTCACGCGCCCGTCGAGCATCTCGGGAAAGCCGGTGTAATCCGCGACTTCGGTGACTTCGAGGCCCGCCTGCTGAAGCAGCTTCGCCGTGCCGCCGGTCGATAGCAGCTTCACACCGAATCCCGCGAGCCCCCGCGCGAAATCGACCAGGCCGGTCTTGTCGGAAACGCTGAGGAGGGCTTGCGTGATCACTTCAGGAGTCAGCCGGCAGGTCAGTTATGGATTCAGCCAAACAGCATCAGTTATGAGGATACAGTTGCAGCGGGTTTGCCGCTGAATCCTGGATCCTGACCGCTGAATCCTAGAATTTGATCCCGTGCGCCTTCATCTTCTTGCGCAGGGTGTTGCGGTTGATGCCGAGCATCTGTGCCGCGTGGGTCTGGTTGCCCTGCACGCGATGCAGGACCGATTCGAGCAGCGGCTTCTCGACGCAGTTGATCACCATGTCGTACACCCCGCTCGCGCGCTCGCCGTCCAGGTCCCTGAAATAAACGTCGATGGCTCTGCGCACCACGCGCGCCATTTCGTTATCGCTGATCATGCTGCAAGTTCCTCGATGTACTGCAGGCGCCGGCCGCGGGCGGCGAGCTCATTGAAGAACTCATCCACCGCCGCCACCTGCTCGGCGCACGTCTGTAGCTGGTTCATGCCGTGGCGAAAAGCTGCGGAGCCCTCGAGGCCTTTGGTGTACCAGGAGATGTGCTTGCGCGCGACGCGAACGCCGGTCTGCTCGCCGTAGAAACCATAGAGGTCGTGAAGATGCGCGAGGAGCACGCGGTGGATCTCGCCGACTTCGGGCGGGGGCAAATGATTGCCCGTCGCGAGGAAATGGCTGATCTCGCGGAACATCCACGGCCGGCCCTGCGCGGCGCGGCCGATCATCACCGCGTCGGCGCCGGTGTGCTCGAGCACGTACTTCACGCGCTCGGGCGTGGTGATGTCGCCGTTCGCGATGACCGGAATCGAGATCGCCGCTTTCACCGCTGCGATCGTCTCGTACTCGGCGTCGCCGGTGTAGCCGCACGCGCGGGTGCGCCCGTGGATCGCGAGCGCCTTGATGCCGCTCGCTTCGGCGATGTGCGCCACGGTCAGCGCGTTGCGGTTGGAGCGGTCCCACCCGGTGCGTATCTTGAGCGTGACGGGCACGTGGACGGCGCGAACGACGGCTTCGAGTATGCGGGTGACGAGCGGCTCGTCCTTGAGCAATGCGGAACCGGCCATCACGTTGCACACCTTCTTGGCCGGGCACCCCATGTTGATGTCGATGATCTGCGCGCCTTCGTCGACGTTGTATCGGGCGGCGTCGGCGAGCATCTTCGGATCGGCGCCTGCGATCTGCACCGATATGGGATCGACTTCACCGTCGTGATTGGCGCGGCGCTTCGTTTTCTCCGAGCCCCACAGCAGCGAGTTGCTCGCGACCATCTCGGACACGGCCATTCCGGCGCCCATCATTTTGCAAAGCTGACGGAATGGCCGATCGGTCACACCCGCCATGGGAGCGACGATCAGATTGTTCTTAAGCTGATAGGGACCGATCTGCACGGGGGTCAAAACTGGGGAAAGGGCGTCATTGTAATCGCAGCGCGCAGCCAAAGAAAAGAGAAATACCCGCCGCGAACGAGGAGGAATCGGTCCTATCAAGGCGCGCTCGATCGGCGTAAAAGACTTGCGTTCGCGCGTGTGGGCCAAGTGCTTATTGCAACGCGAATAGTTCCGCGCCTCGAGTCAACCTCGCGACCCGAAAATCATGCGACGCGCGACGAAATCCTTCGCGGGCGGCAGATTATCGAGCAATGCGAGCCCCGCGCCTCGCGCGATAGCGAGCGGACCGAAGTCGTTCGAAAAAATTCTGATGAGCGCGTCGGTAAATGCGATGCCGCCTCCGCGATCGATTCGCCGCCTTGCGGCATAGGCTGGAGGCAACATCGGATCGGCCGGCCCGCGCCGCTCGACTTCGATCGCGAGCTCCCACGCATCCCGCAGTCCGAGATTGAATCCCTGCCCTGCGACCGGATGCAAAGCCTGCGCTGCGTTGCCGATCCGCACCGCGCGGCCCGAGTCGACGCGCTCGGCGACTCTCAGCGTGAGATGTTGCGCCGCACGCGAATCGACTTCAGTGAACCGCACGCGTTCGCCGAAGCGCTCCTGCAGGCGCGCGAGAAAGGCCTCCGGTGCGATGCCCGCGAGATCGCCGGCGAGATCGGAGTGCACGGTCCAGACGAGCGCATAAGCCGAGCCGAAAGGCAGCAGCGCGAGCGGGCCCTCCGGAGTGAAGCGCTCGAAAGCGGTGTTCCCATGCGGGGCATCGGTTTCCACGACCGCGGTGATCGCGCTCTGGCCGTAGTCGGTCGTGCGCACTCCGACGTCGGTCGGGGCCGCATTGCCGTCGGCGACCGCGACCAGCGATGCCACGCAATCGCCGATGCCTGCGGAAGTCGAGAACTCGAGGCGCGCCGACGTTTCATCATGCGCGATGCTTGTGACTCGGGCGCCTCGCACCACTTCGAGCCCGGAATTGCGGACTGCCGCGTCGAGCGCGACGACGAGACTCCAATAATCGGTCACATACCCGAGCGCGGGGACCCTCGCCTGGGCTGCGCTCAATACCGCGCGGCCGAAACGCCCGCGTTGCGAGACGTGGATGCGCTCGATCGGCGTAAGTGAAGTGAGCGCTTCCCATACATCGAGGCGCTCGAAGATGAGGCGACTGCCGTGCGACAGCGCGAGCGGGCGCAGGACCGGCGGCGAATGCGGTGACTGCGTCGAATTGCCTGCGTCGCGCGCTTCGAGCAGCACGACGTCCACGCCCGCCGCGTGCAGCGCAAGCGCCAGTGCCGCGCCCACCGGACCGCCGCCGGCGATCGCGACGTCGCAGCTTAAAGATCGCGCTTCGCTCATCGGGGCAACCCGGGTCAGCCGCGCATCAGCGCTTCGATGTCGGCGACCGTCTTGGGCGCAGCGGCGGTGATGATCTCGCAGCCGGAGTCGGTCACCAGCGCATCGTCTTCGATGCGGATGCCGATTCCTGCATACCGCTCGGGAACGCCGGGCCCGGGACGCACGTAGCAGCCGGGCTCGACCGTGAGCACCATACCCGGGACGAGCTCGCGCCATTCGCCGTCGCGCTTGTAATCACCCGCGTCGTGAACGTCGAGCCCCAGCCAGTGGCCGGTGCGGTGCATATAGAACTTTTTGTAAGCCTCGGATTCGATGACCTCACCGAGCGAGCCTTCGAGCAAACCCAGGTCGATGAAACCCTGCGCGAGCACTTTCACTGCGGCGTCGTGGCCTTCGTTCCAGTGGGCGCCGGGTTTCACCTCACGAATCGCGGCGTGCTGCGCGGCGAGCACGAGTTCGTAGAGCTCGCGCTGCGGCTTTGAAAAGCGGCCGTTCACCGGAAAAGTGCGCGTGATATCGGAGGCGTAACCGTCGAGCTCGCAGCCGGCATCGATCAGCAGGAGCTGGCCGTCGCGAAGCACGTCGGCATTTTCGACATAGTGCAGCACGCACGCGTGGTCGCCGGAGGCGACGATCGGCGTATACGCAGGCGCCTGCGCGCCGTGACGCCTGAACTCGTGCATGAGCTCGGCCTCGATCTCGAACTCGCCGACGCCGGCTCCGGCTGCACTCATCGCACGGCGGTGCGCGCCGGTGGAGATCTCCGCGGCGCGCCGCATCACGTCGATTTCCACGCGGTCTTTCACGACCCGCATCTCGTCCAGGTGCGCGTGCACGTCGCTGATCGATTGCGGCGCGGTCACGCCCACGCGCGAGCGGCCGCGCACGTCGTTCACCCAGCCCATGACCCGCGCGTCCCACGCCGGGTCCGATCCGAGATGGCAGAAGAGCACCGGCTGGTTCGACAACAGCTCCGGTATCAACTCGTCGAGCTTCGGCGTCGGCTGCGCTTCGTCGAAGCCGAAGGTCGCGCGCGCCGCTTCGGGTCCATAACGGAAACCGTCCCAGATTTCGCGGTCGGGATCTTTCTGGCGGCAGAAAAGCACGCTTTTCGCTTCCGTATCGCCTGCGATCACGACCAGGACCGCGTCGGGCTCGCGAAAACCTGTGAGGTAATAGAAGTAGCTGTCGAAGCGGTACGGGTACTGCGCGTCGCGATTGCGGGTGCGCTCGGGCGCGGTGGGGATCACCGCGAC
>JAQGMV010000429.1 GCA_028292225.1 Betaproteobacteria bacterium | reverse complement strand
GGATCGAAGAACATGTACGAGAGATCGACCGCGAGATTGACCAGCACGTAGGCCGCGGAGAAGATCAGGATCACGCCCTGGATGATCGGGTAGTCACGGCGCAGGATCGCGTCCACCGTCAGGCGGCCGATGCCGGGAATCGCGAACACGGTCTCGGTGACGATCGCGCCGCTGATGAGGAGCGCGATGCCGATGCCGACGATCGTCATGATCGGCACCGCGGCGTTCTTCAGCGCGTGCCTGACCAGCACCGAGCTCGGCGCAAGGCCTTTCGCCTGCGCGGTGCGAACGTAATCCTGCGCGAGCACGTCGAGCATGGTCGCGCGCGTGATGCGCGCGATCAGCGCCATGTAGACGGTGCCGAGCGCAAGGCTGGGGAGTATGAGATGCCGCAGCCATTCCCACACCCCCTCGCTGAAGTTGCGATACCCCTGCACCGGAAGCCACTCGAGCTCGATCGAGAAGGTGAGGATGAGGATGTAGGCCAGCACGAACACCGGCACCGAAAAGCCGAGCACCGAGAACGCCATCACCGCGCGGTCGATCCATGTGCCGGCCTTGGCTGCGGCGACCACGCCGAGCGGCACTGCGACCGCGACCGCAACGAGCAGCGTGCAGAGTGTGAGCGCGATCGTCGGCTCGACGCGCTGCGCGATCAGGTGGGTGACCGGAAGTTTGGTAAAGATCGAGGTGCCGAGGTCGCCGTGGAGCAGCCCCCAGCCCCACGTGCCGAAGCGCACGAGGAAAGGCTCGTCGAGGCCGAGATTGGCGCGGATGCGCGCGATGTCGTCGGTGGTGGCGGCGTCGCCGGCGATGACCGCGGCCGGATCGCCGGGCGTGAGATACAGCAGCGAGAAGACGACGAACGCGACCACCGTCATGACGACGAGGGTCGCGAACAGCCGCCGGATCACATACGCGAACACCGATAGTCTATTTTTTCTCTACATTCCACAGCAGCGACATCGGCGCGATGATCACACCCGAGATGTTCGACCGGTACGCGGTCGGCAGGATGAACTGCCCGGTCGGGATGAAAGGCACGAACTCGAAGGCGCGCTGCTGCACGGCGGTTGCGGCTTTCTTGGACGAGCTCACATCGGTCGAGTTGAACCACGCCTCGCGCAGCTCTTCCAGCCGGTTGTCGGTCGGCCATCCGAACCACGCCTTGTCGCCCGTTCCGCGGATGGGGAAGTTCACCGCGGGGTTCACCATGTCGGGGCCGACGAGCCAGGTGTGGAAGATGTTCCAGCCGCCTTTGTCCGGAGTCTCTTTCACTGCGCGGCGCGTGATCAGCGTCCCCCAGTCGCCGGCCTGCACTTCGGCGTTGAGCCCGAGCTTCTTGAGCATCTCGAGCGTCAGCAGCGACTGCGAGTGCACGATCGGCTGGTCGGTCGCGTCGATGATGACGATGCGCTCGCCTTTGTAGCCCGACTCCTTGATGAGCTGTTTCGCTTTCTCCATGTCGCGCTTGCCCTTGAGCGGGTCGGCGGACACTTCGTTCGCGAGCGGCGTGCCGCACGTGAAGTAGGAATAGCAGGGGTGCCCGTTCTTCGGGTCGCCCGCGATGCCGATCACGTAATCCTGCTGGTTCAGCGCATAGAGCAGCGCCTGGCGCATCTTCGGGTTGTTGAAAGGCGGGTGCAGGAAGTTGAATCGCAGCAACCCCATCGAGCCCAGTGGATCGATGTTCTTCACGGTGACCGACTTGTTCTTCGCGAGCAGGGGAATGAGGTCGGGAGGCATCTGCTCCCACCAGTCGGCCTCACCCGCGTTGATCGCAGCGGCCGCGGTGGCCGAGTCGGGGATGTAAATCCATTCGACCCGATCCACTTTCACGACCTTGCCGCCGGATGCCCACGACGGCGGCTCCTTGCGAGGCACGTAGTCGGTGTTCTTCACGTAGACGACCTTGTTCCCGGGAACCCACTCGGCCTTCACGAACTTGAAAGGACCGGACCCGACCGGGTCCTCGATGTTCTTGAAGGCATCGGTCCTTGCGATGCGCTCGGGCATGATGAACGGCACGTTGGACGAAGGCTTCGCGAGCGCTTCGAGCGTCAGCGGAAACGGTTTCTTGAGCTTCAGCCGGAAAGTCCTGTCGTTCAGCGCCGTCCACGCGTCGGTCGATTCCGCAAGCTTCTGCCCGAGCGCATCGCGCTTGGCCCACCGCTCGATCGACGCGATGCAGTCGATCGATCGCACCGGCTGCCCGTCGTGGAACTTCAGCCCGTCGCGCAGGGTGAACGTGTAGGTGAGCTGGTCCTTGCTGATCTCGTGCTTGTCGACCATCTGCGGCCGCACCTGGAACTTCTCGTCCATGGCGAACAGGGTGTCGTACACCATGTAGCCGTGGTTGCGCGTGATGTACGCCGTCGTGCTGATCGGATCGAGGATGCGCAGATCGGCCTGCGGAATGAACTTGAGGACTTTCTGGGCCTGCGCCGACGCGGTCGGGATTGCAGCGAAAGCGATGCAGGCTGCGGCGATGAACGGCTTGAGACGACTGACCAACGAAACCATGACGTTCCCCTGTTATAAGAGACTCTGGTGCCGGTAAGCGTTCTTGAGACTGAAGCCTGTGCTGCCGGGTCATTGTAACGACTAAGGGACGAGGCGCCTTCGCTTCACCACTTTGGTGCGGCGTGCACGACAGCGGCCGGTGCAACGCGGTCACAACTGTTAGCGCTTGCCGCACCCAACCATAGGAACGGAGGTTACGGAGGGAAACCTTGGTCTCCTTCCGTTCGTTTGCCGGCGAGCGCGCGTAGCGCGCTCCAGATTCCATGCGAGCTTCCCTTCACGCTGCCCTGCATCGCATTGCCGCGCACGCGCCCGGTGTATTCAGCGTCGCCGATCGCGAAGCTGATCTCATCGCCTCTGAGCTTGCCGTTCCTCACCGGGACGCTCGTTCCTCCCGAGCTCAGGGAGCCCGAGATCATCTGAAATTTCTGCTCGAGGGCGAGCTCGCCCTGCGGCAGGGTCCACGTGCCCGCGACTTTCGCCGGCACGATGTACAGCAGCGCCGTGCACCACGCGGCGCAATCGCCCTCTGTCCTGGCGGTCTCGTCGGCTTCCCACCCGTCGATGCCGAAGTGATTGGCGACGATGCGCGTGCCGGGATTCAGATCGAGAAACTTCTGCGTGAGCTTGCGAAGATTCTCGGGCAGGA
>JAQGMV010000402.1 GCA_028292225.1 Betaproteobacteria bacterium | reverse complement strand
CTGGCAGGTCGACGACGTCGCGATCTGGGACAACCGCTGCACGCTGCATCTCGCGCTGAAGGATTTCGACCACACGAGCCCGCGGCACATGGTGCGCATGGCGGTGCTGGGAACGCCGCTCGGTCATATCGTTCCCGAAGAGGCGGCCTAGCGACCGCTCGTGGCAGAATGCGGCGTCACGTCGCATCGGGAGGAGTCGCCCATGAAGCGGTTAGTGTCCGTGCCTCTGCTTGCCATCGTCCTCGCTGTAGCCCCTGCGCTCAACGCACAGCAATATCCGAACAAACCGATACGCATCATCATTCCCTTCCCGCCGGGGGATTCGCTCGACACGATGTCGCGGCTGATCGCGCCCAGGCTTCTCGAGCGGCTGGGCCAGAGCATCGTCGTCGACAACCGCGTCGGCGCGGCCGGACAGCTCGGCCTCGAGCTCGGGGCGCGCGCAGCGCCGGACGGCTACACGCTGGTCGGCGGCCAGGGGGGCAACCTGGTCGTGCAGCCTCACACCTACAAGAAGCTCCCGTATCACCCGCTCAGGGATTTCGCGCCGGTTGCGAACTCGACCCGGAACTACCTGGCGCTCGTGGCGAGCCCGGGCGCGCCGTTCAAATCGGTGAAGGAGCTGGTTGCGTATGCGAAGACCCACCCGGGAAAGGTGAGCTTCGCATCGAACGGCGAAGGCGGATTTCCTCACATGTCGATCGAGATGCTGCGCACGATGGCCGGCTTCGACTACCTGCACGTGCCTTACAAGGGCAGCGGCCAGATCATGACCGAGCTCATGAGCGGGCGTGTCGACGCGACGATCCTCGGCATCGGCTCGCTCACGCCGTTCATCAAGTCCGGCAGGATCCGCCTGATCGCGGTCACGAGTCCCACGCGTGCCGAGCAATATCCAGACACGCCGGCGATCGATGAGGCGCTGCCCGGCTACGATTCGCGCGGCTGGTTCGGCTATCTCGCGCCCGCGCGCACACCGAGGCACATCGTCGATCTCCTCAACCGTGAGATCAACCGCGCGATGACGGCGCCCGACGTGAAGGAAAAGCTCGAGGCGATCGGCCTCACCGTGGTCGCCGAGTCGCCCGAGCAGTTCGCGCAGACGCTGAAGAGCGACTACGAAAAGTACGGAAAGCTCATCAAGGCGATCAACTTTCAACCGCAGTAACACCACCCCGTTCGTCCACATCCACTCCCGTTGGTCCTGAGCCCTTCGTCAAGCTCAGGACAGGCTGCGCGGCAGCGAAGGCCGAGGATGAACGGCAAGGAGCAGCGCATGGCAACCGACCCTTACGCACGCACCGAGATCCGCGACGGCATGCGGATCACCTGGCACCAGCCGATCACGATGGACGACGGGCTCGTCGTTCGCGCGGACGTGTACCGGCCGGTGGAGGATGGCCCCTGCCCGGTCATACTGACCTACGGCATCTACGGCAAGGGCGTCGCGTACCAGGAGGGTTACCCGAAGCAGTGGGAGAAGATGGTCGCCGACCATCCCGAAATCCTGAAGATGTCGTCGAACAAATACCAGAACTGGGAGACCACCGACCCTGAGCTCTGGGTGCCGCACGGCTATGCGGTCATACGCATCGATTCCCGGGGTGCAGGATGGACCCCGGGCTTCATGGATCCGGGCTCGCCCCGGGAGACGCAGGACCTTTACCAGTGCATCGAATGGGCCGGCACGCAGGCCTGGAGCAACGGCAGGGTCGGCATGCTCGGGATTTCGTATTACGCGAGCAACCAGTGGCGCGTGGCCGGCCTTCATCCGCCGCATCTCGCCGCGATCATCCCATGGGAGGGCCAGAACGACCGCTATCGCGACTCCGGCTACCACGGCGGCATCCTGTGCGAATTCCAGAAGCTCTGGGCCAAGCACCAGGTGGTGAACATCCAGTACGGCCGCGGCGGAAATGCCCGAAAGAACCCGAACACCGGCGAATCGGTAGCAGGCCCTGTCACGCTGACCGAAGAAGAGATGGCGACGAACCGCGTCGATGCTTTCGAAGCACTGAAGCAGCACCCTTACGACGACGAATGGCACCGCTCGCGATCGGCCGATCTCTCGCTCGTGCGCACGCCGCTCCTCACGTGCGCCAATTGGGGCGGCCAGGGTATCCATCCGCGAGGCAACTTCAACGGCTTTACCGAGACGCCTGCCGATACCCCGAAATGGCTCGAAGTCCATGGCGACTCGCACTGGTCGATGTTCTCCAGCGGTTATGGCGTCGACCTTCAGAAGCGCTTCTTCGACCATTTCCTCAAGGGCGCGGCGAACGGCTGGGACAGGCAGCCTCGCGTGCAACTCAATATCCGCAGACCGTTCGAACAGTTCGAGCTGCGCCACGAAAACGAATGGCCGCTCGCGCGCACGCAGTGGACGAAACTCCGCCTCGATACAAAGGCGATGACGCTGGCGTCAGCGCCTTTGAAGGAGAGTCGAGCCCTCGAGTACGACGCCGCGGGCAAAGGATTGACGTTCTCGACCCCGCCGCTCGAGAAAGAGACCGAAATCACCGGCCCGATCGCGGCACGGCTTTTCATCTCCTCGTCGACTGCCGACGCCGATCTCTTCGTGATACTCCGCGTGTTCGATCCCGAAGGTAAGGAGCTCACCTTCATGGGCTCGACCGATCCGAACACGCCGATCGCGAACGGGTGGCTGCGCGCTTCGCACCGCCGCCTCGACCCGCAGAAAAGCAAACCGTATCGGCCGTACCATCCGCACGATCGCGCCGAGCCGCTGACACCGGGCGAAGTGTATGAATGCGAAGTGGAGATCGTGACGAGCTGCATCGTGGTGCCGAAAGGCTGGCGCATCGCCCTCACGGTCCGCGGCAAGGACTACGAGTACGAGGGCGAGCTCTCCGAGTTCGGCAAGACTTTCCACTATGGCACCCGCGGCACCGGCGGCATGACGCACAATGATCCCGACAACCGTCCTGCCGATCTCTTCGGCGGGCGGGTCACGCTGCATGCGGGCGGCCCGCACGACTCTTATCTCCTGCTGCCGGTCATCCCCGCAGCAGGCACGGAATAAACGAATGCAGAAAATCGCAATACTGACGAGCGGCGGCGACGCCCCTGGAATGAACGCGGCGGTGCGCGCCGCCACTCGTGGCGCCATCGCCCGGGGCTGGGAGGTCTACGGCATCCGCAACGGTTACGCGGGACTGCTCGCGGACACGATGGACGAGCTGCACGCGCGCGATGTGGGCGGCATCATCCAGCGCGGCGGCACCGTGCTCGGCAGCGCGCGCTCCCCTGAGTTTCAGTCGGACGCGGGCGTGGAGAAAGGACTGTCGAACCTGCGCTCGCGTGGAGTCGACGGGCTGATCGTCATCGGCGGCAACGGTTCTCAGACCGGGTCTTACCGCCTCCACCAGGAGGGTTTCCCGGTCGTCGGCGTCGCCTCCACGATCGACAACGATCTCTACGGAACCGACGTGACGATCGGCGTCGACAGCGCCGTGAACGTCACACTCGAGGCGATCGACCGGCTGCGCACGACCGGTTCGTCCCACCAGCGCGCCTTCCTGGTCGAGACGATGGGGCGAAACTGCGGCTACATCGCGCTGATGACGGGGATCGCGGGCGGCGCCGAAGTCATCGTCACGCCCGAGCGGGAAGTCGAGCCTCACGAAGTCGTCGAGCGCCTCGGCGCCGCATACAGCAGGGGCAAGACGCACGCGATCGTAGTCGTCGCGGAAGGCGCCAAGCACGGTGCACGCGCGATGATGGATTATTTCAAGGAGCACCGCGGCACGATCGGCTTCGGACTTCGGCTCACGACGCTCGGACACGTCGTCCGGGGCGGCGTGCCTACCGCGGCCGACCGCGTTCTTGCGACACGTCTGGGCGCAGCCGCCGTGGATCAGCTCGCGTCCGGCACGACCGGCGTCATGATGGGATCGCTCTGCAACACCATCGCCGCGACGCCGCTCGCTGAAATCGCCGGGAGGACCAAGCCGATCGATTGCGCGCTGCTGGAGCTTGCGCGCGTGCTCGCGCAGTAGCGCCGGCTGAACACCGGAAGCGCGACACGCAGGGCTAGAGCTGCGGGTCGAAATAGGCGACGGTATTTTCGAGCGCTTTTTCATACCACGGGCGGGTCTTCCATTCCTCGTAAGTGATGCGCTGCGCGCGCTTCAGGTCGTTTTCGAAGTCGACCGCCTGCCTCTGCGCGAAAGCACTGTCGTAGACGTTGAGGTTGGCTTCGTCGTTGAGCCGGAAGGACCGGGTGTCGAAGTTGGTCGAGCCGACCGAGGTCCACAGGCCGTCGATCACGAGCACCTTGCAGTGGAACATGGTGGGCTGGTATTCGTAGACTTCGCCGCCGTGCTCGAGGATGCGTCCCCAGTGCGCGCGCGAGGCGCGGCGCACCATCCATGAATCGGTCTGCTGGCCCGGCGTGATGATGCGGACTCGCACGCCGCGCTTCAGCGCCTCGACGATGTGGTCCAGCGTGTGGTCATCGGGGATGAAATACGCCATCGACAGATCGATGGTCTTGCTCGCGGCCGCGAGCGACAGCAGATACATGAGCTGCATGCTCTCGGCGCCGCCTTCGACCGAGCTCTTGAACATCTGCGCTCGAAACGGTCCCTGCGCTTCCAGCTTCGGGAAGTAGGCGTCGCCGTGCAGCACGTCGCCGGTGACCTGGGTCCAGTTGTCGCCGAACGCGCCCTGGAGCTGTGCAACCGTCGGCCCCTCGATGCGGTAGTGCGTGTCGCGCCAGTGGTCCTTGTCCTGCGCGTTCCCCGTCCACTCGTCGGCGATTCCGACGCCGCCGGTGAATCCGATCCGGCCGTCGACGATGAGCAGCTTGCGGTGCGTGCGGTGGTTGAGCTGGCGGTACTTGAACCACTTCGGCCGGTGGTACTTCATGATCTCGACACCCGCGCGGCCCATGTCGTCGATCCACGCCTGCTCCATCTTCTGGCTGCCTTCCCAGTCGAGCAGCACGTGCACTTTGACGCCCGCTCGCGCGCGCTCCGCGAGCGCGTCCGCGAACTGCCTGCCGATCTGCCCTTTCCAGTAGACGTAGCTCTCGAAGGTGATCGTGCGCTTCGCCGAGCGGATCGCATCCAGCATCGCGGAGAAGATCTGGTCGCCATTGAGCAGCGTATCGACCTTGTTGCCGGCAAGCAGCGGCGGGCCGAGCAGCACGCCCATCGAGCGCACGAACTCGTCGTCGGCGATTTCGTAGCGGTGCTCGATGTGCTGCGTGATGTGCGCGGGCGCGCGGCTGAAGACGATGCCCCAGACCGTGACGCCGACCAGCGCGAGCGCGACCACGATCGTGATGCCCGCGACCGGGATCCGGATTCCGAACAGATCGATACGCCTCGCCCAGACCCCGCCGACGGGCAGGGTCCTGCCGAATACTTCGAGGTGCTCGACCTTCGCCGTCTTCTTCGCTCGTTTCGCCATCTTTGCCCTCCCCGGGAGCGGAGAGCGAAAAATGTTCCCGCGCCGCGGCGGCCGCGCAGGGCATATCATTCCCTCGCGGGGTCGGCAATCCGCTAACAACGAGATGGGGGAGGAGGCGGCATGAAATCGAATCTGGCATTGACGGTCGTTTCGGTGCTTGCGGCAGCAACGAGCGCTCACGGTGCGCAGCGGTCGGTGTCGGACTCTGCGGGCCAGAGTTATCCGGCCAAGCCTATCCGCGTCATGGTTCCGCAGGCGCCCGGCGGCAGTAACGACCTCATGGCCCGCTACGTCGGCGGCCAGCTCGCCGAGCGTCTCGGCCGTCAGGTCGTGGTCGACAACCGCGCAGGCGCCGAAGGGATGATCGCCGCCGACATCGTCGCGAAAGCCAACCCGGACGGGTACACGATCCTCATGGCATCGACGGCGTTCACGATGAATCCGGCAGTCGTGAAAAAGCTCCCGTACGATCCGGTCAAGGACTTCGACTGGATCGCGATGTTCGGCAAGGCGCCGGTCATCATCACGGTCGGGCCGTCGGTCCCCGTGAATTCGCTGCAGGACCTCATCGCGCTCGGCAAGTCCAAACCGAACTACCTGACGATGGCTTCAGCCGGCGGATTCATGCACTTCGCGTCGGCGATGTTTCGCAGCCATGCGGGTTTCAAAGCCGAGATCGCGCTCTACAAAGGCGGCGCGCCGGCATTGATCGACGTGATCTCGGGAAACGTGCACATGGCGGTGGCGACTGCCGTCACGGGAAGCCCGCAAATCCGCTCCGGGAAATTGAAGGCGCTCGCAGTCAGCGGTGAGAGGCGCCTCGGCACTTTCCCCGATGTGCCCACCACCGCCGAAGCGGGACTGCCGAGTTACGACGCGGCGATCTGGTGGGCGTGGGCGACGACGGGGGGCACGCCCGCCGCCGTGACCAACAAGTTGAACACCGAAGTCGCCGCGATACTCCGGCAACCCGAAACCGCGAAGCGCTTTGCGACCGAGAGCGCGGAGGTGGAGATGCACACGCCTGCGGA
>JAQGMV010000390.1 GCA_028292225.1 Betaproteobacteria bacterium | reverse complement strand
TCCACCCGTTGCGCCGCGCCTGCGCGATCCCGTGCGCGAGCCGGTCGTAGAACAGCGAACGGTTCGGGAGCCGCGTCAGGCTGTCGTAGTGGGCAAGGCGCCGGAACTGCTCTTCGCTCTCCTTGAGCGCGGCGGCTGCGCGCTTGTTCTCCGAGATGTCCTGGATGACCGCGATGAAATAGCGCGGCGAGCCGTCGGCTGCGCGCACGAGCGAAGTCGCCATAGAGACCCAGATGAGCGCGCCGTCCTTGCGCACGAGCTGTTTCTCCCGCGCCTGCTCGGGGGCTGTGCCTCTGAGAACATTTTCGCGGTACTCCACGAGCGGCGCGACGTTCTCGCTCAGGTTCACGTCGGACACACGCATCCCGAGCAGCTCCTCACGCGTGTAGCCCATGATTTTGCAGTACTTGTCGTTGACGCGCAGATAGCACAAATCGAGGCTCGTCACCGCGATGCCGACATCGGCGTTTTCGAACATCGCGCGCAGCTGCTGCTCACTTTCCTGGAGCGAATCCTCCGCCTGCTTGCGGCGGATGAACTGGCCGATCTGGTTCGCGATGGCGGCGGTCACCTGAAGCATGGCTTCGTCCGGCTCGCGTACGTCGCGCCCGAAGAACTCCATCACGCCCATGCGCTCGTTGTGCACCAGGATCGGGAAAGCATAGCCGCTGCGAAAACCGAACTTCTTCGCGCTGGGCCTGCGACGGAATGACGGTTCGGTGTCTATGTCCGCGAGCCACGTCGGGCGCTCGTCGTGCCACGCGCGGCGCAGAAGACCGCCCGACTGAGGGGGGCCCAGCTCCCCCCAGTACTGCCGATCCTCCGGATCGAAAATCAGCTCTCTGTCCGACCACCATTCGGCACGGCGCACCTTCGCCACCGCAGGGTCCCATATCCAGCGTGCGCCGTACGTCCATCCCATGGCTACACAGATCGTGCCGATCACTCTGGGCATCGTCTCCTCAATGCTGCGCGACTCCGACAGCACGTGCGAGACCGCGTGCTCCATCGCACGCTCGCGCTCGGCGCGCTTGCGCTGCGACATGTCCATCATCGCACCGAGCATGCGCACGGCCTTGCCGTGCTCGTCGCGCATGATGAAAGCGCGGTCGAAGACGTCGGCGTAAGTGCCGTCGCCGCGGCGGAAACGGTAATCTGCGCTCCAGAAGCTCGCGTTGCCGGCGATCGCGCCCTGTATGCCCGCCTCCACCGCATGCGCTTCGACCGGATCGATGCGCGAGGTCCACGATTCGATCGTCGGCTCGATCTGCTCGCGGCTATAGTGGAAAAGTTTCTCGATCCCCTCGCCCCACCAGAGCGTCCCGGCGTTGAGGTCCCAGTCCCAGATGACGTCGCTCGTCGCACGCGCGGCGAGCTCGAAGCGCTCGACGTATTCGCGCAGCTCGCGCTCGATGCGCTTGCTCTCGGTGATGTCGCGGCTGATGCCGACCACGCCGATGATCGCGCCGTCGGAGCTCCGCAGCGGAACCTTGGTAGTGAGCGACCAGCGATCGTGCGGGGTTCCGTCGAGCTTGGTAAACACCACGTGCTGCTCCACGTCGATCAGCGATACGCCGGAATCGAGGATGGGCTGCTCCTGCGCCTCCAAGCGCCGCGCAAGATCGGGCGGAAAGATGTCGTGGACGGTCTTGCCGCGAACCTGTTCGATGGCGAGGCCCCGCGCCTCGAGCCAGGACTGGTTGGCGAGCGTCATCCGTCCGTCCTTTCCTTTGACGTAGATGTAATGCGGCAGCGCATCGATGATCGTGCGCAGGAGGGTGTGCTCGCTGGCGAGACCTTCCTGAGCGCTTTTGCGATCGCTGATGTCTTCGACGATGCTGATGACGTCGCGTACCTGGCCGCTCTCGTCGTAGGCCGGAGACATCGTGCGCCGCGCCCAGAGGTGCGAGCCGTCCTTGCGCACATACCGCTTTTGCGCGATCGACACCGTGGCGCGGCCGAGCTGCGCCTGCGCACGAAATTCCACACCGGGCCCGTAGTCGCCAGGAACGGTCACTTCGATCGTCGCGCGGCCGATCAGCTCGTCACGGGTATAGCCGAGCATCTCGCAGAACTTATGGTTCACCTCGATGAAGTGACCCTTCATATCGATGCGCGTGATGCCCACGCCGGCGTGTTCGAAGGTCTCGCGCAGCCGCCGCTCGCTCCCCGCGACCGACCGCCGCTTTGCGTCGTGCTGCAGGCGCTCTATGGCGAAGGAGATGTCGGCCGCAAGCGCGTGGAGGTGCTCGAGCTCGGCTGAGTCGGGGACGCGCTGGGCGCTGGTTCGAAGCTCGAATGACCCGATGACGTGGCCGGCGACGAGCAGGGGCAGCGTGACCCGGTCGGTTGCCGGGGCCAGCGCGTCGGGCGCTTGCGCCGGAGGCGCGCTGAAGACGACGGACGCCTGCGCATACTCCCCGGACCGGGTGAGCAGCGTCTGGACGCTGTGGGCGAGCTCGGCTTCGTCAGTCGCGCGCAGCGCAGCACGAGTGCATTCGAGAACGAGGTGGGCCGTCGGGAGCGCCATAGATGGACTGAGCACAGGAGGGGCGGCGTCGCCGGGCACGCCGGCGCGCGGTCGCTTCCCCGCTGGATTGAGATCCCGGCGCCCCATGCGCATCCTCGTGTGATGCGGCAGTATATCTCAGCGAACCCTTGATATACCTAAGTTTTCCGGGTTTTTCCGGTGCCGCCTCAAGCCTTGGCGGCGATGTAACCTTCGCGTTCGAGCAGCGGGAATATGCCGCCCGCATCGACGATCTTCAGCAACTGCGCCGGGATGGTACGCCCGGTCAGCGACTTGCGCGTCGCCACGTTCGTGACCACGCCGGTCCCGAAATCGACTTCGGCCGTGTCACCTTCGTCGAAAAGGTCCTGAACCCCGGCGCATTCCATCGCCGGAAACGCGAAGTTGACCGCGTTACGGTAGAAAAGCCCGTTGATCGAGGCTGCGACGAGGCACGACAGGCCGAGGTTCTTGAGATTGCGCGCGGCCGGGCGGCTCGATCCCATGCCGAAGTTCCCGCCACCTAGCAGGATGTCGCCGGGCCGCACTTCTTCCACCCACCCGGGGCG
>JAQGMV010000322.1 GCA_028292225.1 Betaproteobacteria bacterium | reverse complement strand
GGTGG
Source organism: Betaproteobacteria bacterium (assembly GCA_028292225.1). Classification (GTDB taxonomy): domain Bacteria; phylum Pseudomonadota; class Gammaproteobacteria; order Burkholderiales; family SG8-41; genus JAQGMV01. The sequence continues at coordinate 2,922 of JAQGMV010000322.1, read as the reverse complement.
GGAACGCCTGTGCCGAGCCTGTCGCTGCGGTCTGCGCGGCTGCCGTAAAGCTGAACGCCACGCCGACCGCAGCGATGAGGATGTGCAAGCTCGGAGGCTTCATGAGATTCCTTTGAGGTGATGCTGAATGTCGGGCGCCATTTTACAGCGGGCGGGTTCACCGGCGACCCCTCGTCCTTGTCCCTTCGATCGCTGGTTATAATTACCTGACAACTTCCACCCGTCCCATCCCTTGCTCAACGTCACCTCATGCATGGCCGGCAACGCCGAATCGACGTGCCGCGCCATCGCCGGCTACATCGGCGCAACGCTGGCCATCGAGACCCGCTTCGTCGACGGCATGCCGTGGCAGGCGCGCGAGGCGCTGCTCGACGCGGGCGAGATACAGCTCTGCTGGATATGCGGACTGCCTTATGTATGGAAGGCCGATGCGCCGGACGCGAGCATCACCTTATGCGCGGTGCCGGTCATGCGGCGTGCGAGATACGAGGCGAAGCCGGTCTATTTCTCCGACGTCGTCGTGCGCCGTGACAGCGCGTACGAATCGTTCGCGGATTTGCGCGGGGCGTCGTGGGCGTTCAACGAGCCGCGCTCGCACTCGGGCTACAACGTCGTGCGCCACCGCCTTTCGCAGCTGGGCGAGACCTCCGGCTACTTCGGAAGCTCGGTCGAGTCGGGCGCACACCAGGAATCGCTGAGGATGATCGTCCGCGGCGAGATCGACGCGTCGGCGATCGACAGCACCGTGCTCGAAACCGAGCTTCACCGCTCTGCGCACCTCCAGTCCGAGATCCGCATCATCGATACCCTCGGCCCCAGCCCGATGCCGCCGTGGGTCATGCACAGGAGTGTCGCGCCGGAGCTGCGTGCCGCAGTGGCCGACGCGCTCCTCGGGATGCACGGCAATTCCAGAGGCCGCGCCATCCTCGAGCAGTGGGGCATCTCGCATTTCTGCGGCGCGTCCGACTCGCATTACGACCCGATCCGCGAGATGTCACGCCAGGCGCAGGCGGTCAGCCTGTCCTAAATCGGGGACAGACCCCGATTTCGGCACCGAGGGGGTCTGACCCCGGCTCTTCGGGGTCTGACCCCGGTTTGGTCTGAGGCGACCCCGCTTCCTCACAGAAGCTTGTCCAGGGTGATCGGCAGCTCCCGTATCCTTTTCCCCGTCGCGTGATACACCGCGTTGCCGATCGCAGCGGCGGCGCCGGTGATGCCGATCTCCCCCGCGCCTTTCGCGCCGATCGGGCTCACGAGCCTGTCTTCCTCTTCGACGAGGATGAGCTCGATCGGCGGCACATCCGCATTCACGGGCACGTGATACTCGGCCAGATTGGTGTTCACGAAGCGCCCGTATCGGCGGTCGATCAGCGTCTCTTCCTGCAGACCCATGCCGATGCCCCAGACGATCCCGCCTTCGAGCTGGCTCTTAAGCGTCTTGTCGTTGAGCACCTTGCCGAGCGCGAATGCGCCGGTCCATCGCGCGACACGAATGATGCCGAGCTCCGGGTCGACGCGCACTTCGCAGAACTGCGCGCCGAATCCGTGCATCGAGTACGCCTGTTCCTTGCCTTTGTCCGCGGGCTCGGTGCCTGTCGGTGCGCCGCCGGCAGCGGGGCCGCGCTCGATGCCGGGCCGCGCGAAGGCTTCCTGCTCGACGCTTCTCCGGCCGTAGCGCTTCATCACGTCGGCGTAAGTGACCATCTTCGAAGGATCGCTCTTCGCGCCGAGCCGGCCTTCCTTCGTCTCGATCTCGCTCGACTTGACGTTCCAAAGCGGCGACGCCTCGTCCTGTGTCGCATACCCGACGAGCCGGCCACGCAGCGCCTGGGCGGCCGCCTGCACCGCCGAGCCCGTGCTCGTCGCCGAGCACGAGCCGCCCGAGGTCGGCGCGCGCGGGTAGCGGCTGTCGCCGATCAACACGCGCACGTTCTGCGGCGATACGCCGAGGGTTTCCGCCGCGATCTGCGTGAGGATCGTATAGGTGCCGGTGCCGAGGTCCTGGGTGCCGCAAAGGATTTGCACGCTGCCGTCGGCGAGCATGATCGCTTTCGCGCCGGCGGGGCGATAGTTGGCCGGATAGGTCGCGGTCGCCATGCCGTAACCGACGAGCCAGCGGCCGTCGCGCATCGAGCGCGGCTTCGGATCGCGCTTCGCCCAGCCGAACGCTTCGGCGCCTCGCGCGTAACACTCGCGCAGCGACTTGCTCGAGAACGGGTGCCCGGTCGACTCGTCGATCTGCGCGTAATTGCGTAGACGCAGCTCGATCGGGTCGACGCCGAGCGACACCGCGAGCTCGTCCATCGCGGTCTCTATGCTGAAAGAGCCGCTCGATTCCCCCGGCGCGCGCATGTAGGTCGGTGCGCCGACGTTCAGGCGCACGAGCTTGTGCTCGATGTCGACGTTCGCGCACGAATACAGCATGCCCACCGGCGAGCCGGTCGGCTCCATGAACTCGTCGAGCTGTGAGGTGTGCCCGTGCGCGTGGTGCGCGATCGCGGTGAGCTTGCCGTCGGCTTCCGCGCCGAGCGTCGTCGCCTGGCGCGTCTCCGGCCGGTGACCGTTGGACGTGAACATCTGCTTGCGGGTGAGCACGATCTTCACCGGCCGGCCGACCGCGCGCGCGGCCATCGCGGCGAGCGGCGTGTGCAGCCACGACTGGCCTTTGCAGCCGAAGCCGCCGCCGACGAACGGGTCGATCACGTGCACGTCGTCGGGTGCCAGCCCGAAGAGCTCGGCGAGGTTGTCCGCGACGTTCGACACGCCCTGCGTCGCGTCATACACGGTGAGCTTCTCGCCCTGCCATGCGGCGATCGTCGCGTGCGGCTCCATGGGGTTGTGGTGCTCGGTCGGCGTGCGGTAGACCTGCTCGAGCCTGCGCGGCGCGCTCTTCACCGCCGCCGCGTAATCGCCGCGCTTCGA
>JAQGMV010000317.1 GCA_028292225.1 Betaproteobacteria bacterium | reverse complement strand
CGCGAGCGTGCCCGGCTTCAGATCGGCGCGTATGCCGCCGACAGACGCGACCGAGACGATGTACTTCACGTCCTGCTGTGCGAGCGCCCAGATGTTTGCGCGGTAATTCACCTTGTGGGGCGGTATGGTGTGGCCGTAGCCGTGGCGGGCGAGAAACGCCACCGGTTGGCCGCGCATGGTGCCGTGCGTGATCGCGCCCGAAGGATCGCCGTACGGCGTGCGAACGATCTCCCGGCGCACCACTTCGAGGTTGGCAAGCTGTGTCAGACCGCTGCCGCCGATGATCGCTAGCATTTCTCGTCACGCATTGCGTATATCGCCGGCAGGTTGCGCCACGCGCCGTAGACGTCCATCCCGAAGCCGAAAACGTAGCGGTTCGGCACCGTGAGGCCGACGAAATCCGCGGCGATCGGCTTGGGGCGCCCGATGTCCTTCTGCGCGAAAACCGCGCTGTAGAACTCGCTCGCGCCGGCTTCGAGCAGCTTGGCGCGAATCGCGGCGAGGGTATGCCCCTCGTCCAGGATGTCGTCGAGAACGAGCACGACGCGGCCCCGGACCGCGGTGCCGGGGCTGACTTTCCAGCTGATCTCGCCGCCGGTGGTCGTGCCGCCGTAGCGCGTGACGTCGAGGTAATCGAAGTGCAGCGGGAACCGAAGCTGGGGAAGCAACTGTCCCGCGAAAATCACGCTTCCCCGCATCACGCCGAGCACCAGAGGCTCGCGATCCCCGAGCTTCGCGCTGATCTCGCGCGCGAGGCGCTCGACTTCGACAGCCACGCACTCCGCCGAACAGACGACATCAGCCGTGTCGAGGATGCGCCACGCTTCTTCCGCGGTCGCCTTCAAAGCCGTGATGCTCGTGCAGGCATCGCTGTGAGGCCGCCGCTCATTCGGGAACGGTACAGCCCATCGACTTCAGATAGGCGCGGAAATCCGCGCCAACCTCGGGGTGCTTCACCGCAAAAGAAAGATTGGCCTTGAGATAATCGAGCTTGCTGCCGCAGTCGTAGCGCACACCTTCGAACTCATAGGCGAACACGTCTTCATCCGCGAGCAAGGCGGCGATCGCGTCGGTGAGCTGGATCTCTCCGCCCGTGCCGGGAGTCTGGTGCTGGAGATGGTAAAAAATGCGCGGCGTAAGGATGTAGCGGCCGACGACCCCGAGCGTCGACGGCGCCTTCTCCGGCTCGGGCTTCTCCACGATGCCGGTGATGCGATGCGGCGACTTGGAGCTCTCGTCCGGCTTCACGATGCCGTAGCGCTTGGTTTCCTTGCGCCCGACGTTCTGCACGGCGAGGATCGAGCGGCCGACGCGGCCGTACAGCGTAGCCATCTGCGCGAGCACCGGCGTCTCCGCGTCGATCAGGTCGTCGGCGAGCACGACTGCGAAAGGCTCGTCACCCACGACCGGCAGCGCGCACAGCACCGCGTGTCCGAGCCCGAGCGCCTGCGGCTGGCGAACGTACACGCACGAGACATTGCGCGGGATGATCTCCTGCACTGCCTTGAGCAGATCGTCCTTGCCGCGCGCACTGAGCTCGGCCTCGAGCTCGGTCGCCTTGTCGAAATGGTCTTCGATCGCGCGCTTTCCGCGCCCGGTGATGAAGATCATCTCGGTCATCCCGGCGGCGACCGCCTCTTCCACCGCGTACTGGATGAGCGGCTTGTCGACGACCGGCATCATCTCCTTGGCGCTGGCTTTGGTCGCCGGCAGGAATCGAGTGCCCATGCCTGCTACCGGAAATACGGCTTTTGTAACTTTGTTCATGAGGGGCCCGAGTAAGTATTGTGCGGTGGGGTGAGGCGGGCTTTCAGGCCCTGAGCATCGCCTGGCCGATCAAAAGCCGAGCAATTTTAGCAAGTCCTGTTCCTCCAGTATCGTGACGCCGAGCGCCTGCGCTTTTTCGTACTTGCTGCCGGCATCCGCGCCGGCGACGACGTAGTCTGTCTTCTTCGACACGCTGCCCGTCACCCGGCCGCCTTCGGCCACGATGCGCTCGGCGGCCTCGTCCCGCGTGAGGTTGGGCAAGGTGCCCGTCAATACGAAGGTCTTGCCCGTCACTTTCCCGGATCGTCGCGCGGCCGGCGCCAGGCTTTCCGGCTTCACACCGCGTTCGAGCAGCTCGCGGATGACATCGCGGTTGTGACTCTGTGCGAGAAAGTTGGCAACGCTCTGCATGATTTCCGGACCGATTCCGGGAAGCACCGCGTCCATGAGCGCCTCGCCGCGGTTTCTGCGCCGGGTGTTTTCCTTCTGCACCCGCTCTTTCTCATCGATGAGCGCGATCCAGTCGGCTGCGAGCAGCCCTTCGATCGAGCCGAAATGCTGCGCAAGTATCTTTGCGACTTCCTCGCCGACATGGTGCATTCCGAGCGCATAGACGAATCGGCCGAGCGTGCGGTGCTTGCTCTCACGAATCGCGGCGACCACGTTCGCCGCGGATTTCTCCGCCATGCGCTCGAGCGCCGCGAGGTCGGCTGCATCGAGCTTGTACAGATCTGCGGGAGTGTGGACCCTTCCGGTCTCGACGAGCTGGTCGACGAGCTTCTCGCCGAGGCCTTCGATGTCCATCGCGCGGCGTGACGCGTAATGGATCACCGCCTGCTTGCGCTGTGCGCCGCAGAACAGGCCGCCGGTGCAGCGAAACACCGCTTCGCTCTCGATGCGCTCGACTTTGGACTTGCAGATGGGGCACGCCTCCGGCATGTCCCACTGCGCGGCACCGTCTACTCGCTTCTCGGGCACCACCCGCGCGACTTCGGGAATCACGTCGCCCGCACGTCTGACAATGACGGTGTCGCCGATCCGCACGTCTTTCGCCCGCACCTGGTCGAGGTTGTGCAGTGTCGCGTTCGTGACCGTGACGCCGCCCACGAACACCGGCTTCAGCCTCGCCACAGGCGTGAGCGCGCCGGTGCGTCCGACCTGCACCTCGATCGCGAGCACTTCGCTCACCGCTTCCTCGGCGGGGTACTTGTGAGCGACTGCGAAGCGCGGTGCGCGGGCGACGAAGCCGAGCCGCTCCTGGCTGCTAAGCGCGTTGACCTTGTAGACGACGCCGTCGATGTCGTACGGCAGAGCCGCGCGCTTTTCCCCGATCTTCGCGTAGAACGCCATCAGGCCGTCGACTCCGCGCACCACCTGGCGCTCCGCGGCGACACGGAAGCGGTTCTGCGCGAGATAGTCGAGGACCTCGCTGTGACGCTCGAACTTCGGCGTGCCCTCCGAAGCGCCGACGCCGTAGGCGTAGAACGTAAGGTTACGCGCCGCGGTGATTCGCGGATCGAGCTGCCGCAGCGTGCCTGCAGCCGAATTGCGCGGGTTCACGTACTCCCGCTCGCCTTTGGCGCGCTGGGCTGCGTTGAGCGCTTCGAAGTCGCGCTTGTGCATGAGGACTTCGCCGCGCACTTCGAGCAGCGCAGGCGGCTGGGTAACCGGCAGCTCGAGCGGAATCGCGCGCACGGTGCGCAGGTTCGCGGTCACATCTTCGCCGGTGTAGCCGTCGCCGCGCGTCGCCCCCTGCGTGAAAACCCCGTCGACGTAGGTGAGGTTGATCGCGAGCCCGTCGAACTTGGGCTCGGCCGCGTACTCGACTTCGTCCTCCCCCAGCCCTTCCCTCACACGCCGGTCGAAAGCGGCGACTTCCGCCGGCTCGAAAGCGTTGCCGAGCGAGAGCATCGGCAGCCGGTGCCTCACCTGGCCGAACTGGTCCTGCGGCGCGGTGCCGACGCGCTGCGTGGGCGATTGGGGGGTGACGAGCTCGGGATGCCCGGCTTCGAGCGCCTGGAGCTCGCGAAAAAGGGCGTCGTATTCGGCGTCGGAGATCAGCGGCGCGTCGAGGCCGTAATACTGGTGGTTGTGACGCTCGATCTCCCCGCGCAGCGCGGCCGCGCGAGCGCGCAGGTCACGCGAGGCGCTCATGAGAACAGGCGCAGCGCTCGCTCGCTCCCCGGGGCCATGCCGCGCGCTTCCATCTTCGCGTGGATCGACTTCAACTGCTGCTGGATCGCGCGCACCGAGTTCTCGTTCAGCGGCACGCGGTTGTCGTCGACGAGCGAGCCGCCCAGGCCTTCGGCGAGCACCGCACCCGTTCTGAGCATGAGGTCGAGCGCGGTATAACCGTCGGCGACGCGGGGGACGTCGAGCAGCAGGGTCACCCCGCTCGTGGACAGATGCTTGATCTGCTCCGGAAGAAAAGGCGCCGGCTCGTGGTTGTCGAGCGTGAACAATGTGCGGCGCGCGTCATCGCGATAGTGGAACACGCCGTCGGGCTCGAGCTTGAAGCCTGCGCTTTCGGCGAGCGTGCGGATGCGCGTTCCCGCGAAAGACTCGCCCGCGCTCGGCAGGACGTTCACGCCGATCGCGACGTCGACGTCGGCGCAGTACGCGTCGAGGTCGCGCGCCGTAACCACCGCGGTGTGGACGTCGGGGCAATGCGCCGAAGCCGAGAAGCGCGCCGCGCACTCGCGCACCGCCTCCGAAATCGCCGTCAGCGCCGCGACGTCGACGATGCCTTTGCGCGAGAGAAGCTGCACTGCGAGCCGCAGATGGGCGTAGCGCCCGCCGGAGAGCCGTCCGGCTTCCTCCCACTCGCCGATATCGGGATTGAAACCGACCACGCGGAAGCGCTTGCCCGCGGCCGCCGCGCGGGTGTGCAGCTCCGCAAGGCCTGCGGCGCTGACCGGCTCACTCGCGTCGATCGCCGCGATATAGTCGATGCTCGAGTCGAAATCCGGCACCGGAGGCAGCGCCTGAACGGTGGCGGTATTGGCGGCGTTTACCGGGGCCGTCGCGGCAGGCGGGGGCTCGACCCAGTCATCGGGCTCGTCCTGGACAGCGGCGCGCGCCGTCCCGTGGAGCTGCGGCTCGACCCGCGTCGAAGGCTCGCGCGCAGGCTCCTGGCGAAGCAGGACGTCTTCCGGCTTGTCGCTGAAAGCGTCCTCGAGCCTGCGGCGCAGGCGCCATTGCTGGAGCCAGTTGAAGGCAGTGACTCCGCCAACCACCACCGCGCCGATGATCAGCAAGCTCGCCTGCAAGTCGCTCATGGAGTGATTCTTTCTATGCTGCAGCCTCTTCGGTGAGCTTCATCGCTTCTTCGATGTCGACCGCGACCACGCGCGACACACCGGGCTCCTGCATCGTGATCCCGAGAAGCTGGTTGGCCATTTCCATCGTGATCTTGTTGTGGCTGATGAAGAGGAATTGCGACTGTGCGGACATCTTCTTCACGAGGTCGCAATAGCGCTGGGTGTTGTAGTCGTCGAGCGGGGCATCGACCTCGTCGAGCAGGCAGAAGGGCGCGGGGTTCAACTGGAACATCGAGAACACGAGCGAAAGCGCCGTCAGCGCTTTCTCACCGCCCGAGAGCAGGTGGATCGAGCTGTTCTTCTTGCCCGGAGGCTGCGCGATCACCTGCACGCCGCCGTCGAGGATCTCCTCTCCGGTGAGCACGAGCTTCGCATTGCCGCCGCCGAAAAGCGCCGGGAACATCTTGCTGAAATGGCCGTTCACTTCGTCGAAGGTCGCCTGCAGGCGCTCGCGGGTCTCGCGGTCGATGCGGCGGATCGCGTCTTCGAGGGTCGTGAGCGCCTCGTTCAGGTCCTGCGACTGCGCGTCGAGATAAGTCTTGCGCTCCTGCGAGGTCTGCAGCTCCTCGAGCGCGGCGAGGTTCACGGCGCCCAGCGCCTTGATCTCTTCGTTGAGGCGCGCGATCTCGTTGTTGAGCGCGCCGGAGCGGGTGCCTTTCTCGAGCACGCTCTGGAGCTGGGCTTCGTCGGCGCCTGACTCCACGAGCTGCTGCGCGTACTGCTCTTCGGTGAGCCGCGCTTCCTGCTCCTTCAGCCGCACCTCGTTGATGCGTTCGCGCAAAGGCCCGAGCTTTTGCTCCGCGCTCAATCTTTCCTGCTCGACGCCTTTGACGTGGGTCTCCATGCCTTCGAGCGCGTCACGCGCCTGGGCGAGCGCCTGCTCGCGCTCGCTTCGCGTCGAGAGCGCCTGCTGGAGCTGGTCCTGCCACTGCGTCTCGTCGAGTCCTTCGAGCCCGCCCTCTTCCGCCGCGATGTTCTGCGCGAACGCAGCCGTCTGGCCGGTAAGCACGCGGATCGAATTTTCGAGCTCTTCGACTTTCGCCCGCGCGCTGCGCGATTGGTACAGCGCTTCCTGGTGCACCTGCTGAGCGCGCTGGAGCTCTTCGCGCTGCAGCTTGAGCGCCGCGTCGGCGGCCTCGTATTCCTCAGTTGCGACGCCGAGCTGTTCGCCCGCTTCCGCGCTTTGGTGCTTCAACTCCTCGAGCCGTGCGGCAGCGTCGTCGCGCTGCGCGGTCTCGCTTTCGACCTGCTCGGTGATCTCGGCGAGCTCGTGCGCGATCTGCTCGGCGCGGTGCGTCAGGCGCTGCGCCTGCTCGGACATGCGCACGGCGTCCATCTGCAGCGCGTGATGGCGCTGCTGGGTCTGCGTCACGCTTTCGCGAAGCTCGGCCAGCTCGGCCTTGTGCTGCTCGATCGCCTCTTCCGCGGCGAGGACGTCGGTCTCAGCCGCGCTTTGCAATGCGCGCTCGGCGGTGAGCCTGGCTTCGAGCTCTTCGATTTCGCGCTGGCGTGATAGCACCCCGTGCAGCTCGGAATCGGGCGCGTGGAAGCTCACGCTGTGGCGCGTGTAGACGTGACCTTCACGCGTGACGAGCACGCCGCCTGCGGGAAGTTGTTTGCGCAGGTCGAGCCCGGCAACGTCCTCGTTCAGCACGTAGACTTCGTGGAGCCACTCGCGCAGCACCGGCTCCAGCTTCGGGTCCCGGCACGTCACGTAACGCTGGAGCGGCTCGAGACCGGCGAGCGCGGTCGCCGCGGGCGTATCCCCGGAGCCGCCGCTTTCGACGACGGTCATCTTTCCGGGCGGGGTGTCGCTGCGCCACTCCGCGACACGGTCGATCTGGTCGAGCACGATCCCGTTCAGGCGCTCGCGCAGCACCGACTCGAGCGCGTCCTCCCAGCCCGGCTCGATCGTGATGCCCTGCCACAGGCGCGGTGCGGAATCGAGTTGCCGCGCTTCGAGCCAGCCCTGCAGACCGGCGCCGCGGGCGATGCGATCCTGGAGCTGGCGCAGCGCCTGGCTGCGCGCTTCCAGCACCGTCAGGCGCTGGGTCGCTGCATCGTGCGCGTCAGAGCGGCTGCGCAGATCCTGCTCGAGCTGGGGAAGCTGCGCATCCTTGTCGGCCAGCCGGGCGCGCAGACCCTCGACCGCTTCCTGCAGCTCGCGAGCTTCCTCGCTCAGGCGCTCGAGCGCAGCCTCGTCGGCCGCGGGCAGCGCAGCCTGCTCTTCACGCAGGCGGTCTTCGCGCTGCGTGAGCTGGTCGAGCACGCGAACGGCGTGATCGAGCTTGGTCTGCTCGACGTGCAGCGCCTGCTCCGCCCTCGCGAGCGAGCGCTGGAGCTCGTCGCGCCTCGCGTTGCTCGACCGCTGCGCGTCTTCCGCGACCGGCAGCTTCTCGCGCTCGGCGGCGAGCGCCTCCTCCGATACGGCGTAACGCTCTTCGCCTTCCGCGCTCTGGCCGCGCCACTCGTCGAGGTTGGCCTGCGCGGACGCGAGCTGCGATTCGGCGCTCAAAAGCTGTGCGCGCAGGTTCGAGATCTGGTGCTCGATGCGCGCACGGTTTTCGCGCACGTGTGAGATCTGCTGCTCGAGGCGCGCGACTTCCGCGTTCGATTCGTAGAGCGATCCCTGCGCCGCGTGCATCGCATCGCCCGCGCGATAGTGCTCGTCGCGCAGCGTCTCCAGGCGGTTCTCGGCTTCCCTCAGCTTCGCGGTCTCGGCTTCGAGCTCGACGCCGACGCGCTCGATCTCGCGCCCGTGACGGGTGCGCGCCGACGCCGCTTCGTTTCTGCGGGTGAGCCACATCAGGCCCTGGGTCGTCGTGAGCTCGGTCTGAAGCTCGTGATAGTGCTTCGCGACTTCAGCCTGGCCCTGCAGATGCTCGAGCTGTTTTTCGAGCTCCTGGCGGATGTCCTCGACTCGCAGCAGGTTCTCGCGGGTGTCCTTCAGGCGCAGCTCGGTCTCGCGCCGGCGCTCGCGGTATTTCGAAACACCCGCGGCTTCCTCGAGGAAAATGCGCAGCTCTTCGGGCTTGGCCTCGATCACTCGCGAGATCATGCCCTGCTCGATGATCGCGTAAGCGCGCGCACCGAGACCCGTGCCGAGGAAGATGTCGGCGATGTCGCGCCGCCGCACGTGCATATTGTTGATGTAGTACGACGAATCGCCGTCGCGCTGGAGCACGCGCTTGATCGAGATCTCGGCGTACTGCGACCACTGACCGGCGGCCTTGCCCAGGCTGTTGTCGAACACGAGTTCGACGCTCGCTCGATTGACCGGCTTGCGCTGTCCCGACCCGTTGAACAGCACGTCCTGCATCGTCTCGCCCCGCAGATGCTTGGCGGAAGTCTCGCCGAGCACCCAGCGCACCGCGTCGATGATGTTCGACTTGCCGCAGCCGTTAGGCCCGACGATTCCGACGAGTTGCCCCGGCGTCGGTATCTTGGTGGGATCTACGAAGGACTTGAAGCCGGCGAGATTGATGTGGGTAAGGCGCACGTGTCGTGGGTGCCGTAAACGTAAACGAGGGGTTTATAATTGCTTCAGAACCAGCGCCGCATTCTAACCGATTTACCCCTCCGATTTTCCTGCTCACTACTCGCGCCCGCACGTACTCACCATGCCCAGCAAGCCTGCCAAGGCGCTCGAAACCTTTCCCAATCCCGCTCCCGTCAGGGACTACCGGATCCACATGGAGATCCCGGAGTTCACGTGCCTGTGCCCGAAGACGGGGCAGCCCGACTTCGCCACGCTGATCCTCGATTACGTGCCCGACAAGCTGTGCGTGGAGCTGAAGAGCCTGAAGCTCTACATCTGGTCGTTTCGCAACGAAGGCGCATTTCACGAAGACGTGACCAACCGGATCCTCGGCGATCTCGTCGCCGCGACGTGTCCGCGCTTCATGCGGCTCACCGCGCGCTTTTTCGTTCGCGGCGGCATTTTCACCACTGTCGTGGCGCAGCACGCGAAAGCCGGATGGAAGATCTCGGCGCTTCCGGAGCTCGAGTCGGATACGCCGTCGCGCAGCGTCCGCTAGCCTGCCCTCACCGCTAAATCTCTCTATAATCTGCGCTTTTCGCGCCCTCGAAGCCGAAGCGGCACCGGGCGCGCGACCCGTAACCCCGCGAGACACGCTGTGAATCCCCGCCTCGACCGCCTGCAGAGCTATCCTTTCCAGAAGCTCACCGCGCTGCTGGAAGGCGCAAAGCCGAACCCGGCGCTGCGCCCGATCGCCCTGCACATCGGCGAACCGAAGCACCCCACACCGGAATTCATCAAGCGCGCGCTCGCCGACAATCTCGCGGGACTCGCCAGCTATCCGGCGACGCTCGGAACGCCCGAGCTGCGCGCGGCGATCGCGAAGTGGCTGCAGCAGCGCTACCGCCTGGGCACCGGCGCCGGCGCGATCGATCCGGCGACGCAGGTGATTCCGGTGAACGGTAGCCGCGAAGCGCTGTTCGCCATCGCGCAGGCCGTGATCGACACCACGAAGCCGGACCCGATCGTCGTCTGCCCCAACCCGTTCTATCAGATCTACGAAGGCGCCGCTTTGCTGGCCGGCGCGAGGCCTGTGTACCTGAACAATCTGCCCGCCCGCAACTACGCCTACGACTGGGACGAGCTGCCGGCAGAGGTGTGGGAACGCACGCAGCTCATCTACGTCTGCTCGCCCGCGAACCCGACGGGTCATGTGATGACGCCCGCCGACTGGAAAGCGCTCTTTGCGCTGTCCGACCGTTACGGCTTCGTCGTCGCCGCCGACGAGTGCTATTCCGAAATCCATTTCGACGAAGCCAACCCGCCGCTCGGCGCGCTCCAGGCCGCGCAGAATCTGGGACGCGACGGTTACCCTCGCCTCATCGTGTTCTCGAGCCTGTCGAAGCGCTCGAACGTGCCGGGCATGCGTTCGGGCTTCGTCGCCGGCGATGCCGCGCTGCTCAAGACCTATCTGCTCTACCGCACCTACCAGGGCTGCGCGATGAGCCCCTCGGTCAGCGCCGCAAGCACTGCCGCGTGGCAGGATGAAGCGCACGTGATCGAGAACCGCCGCTTGTACCGGGAGAAGTTCGACACCGCGCTCGACCTCATCGGGACTTCGATGGACGTCCGGCGGCCCGACGCCGCGTTTTACCTGTGGGCTCACACGCCGCTGCCCGACCCTGAGTTCACGCGGCGCCTGTACGAGAGCCAGTCGGTGTCAGTGCTCCCGGGAAGCTA
>JAQGMV010000301.1 GCA_028292225.1 Betaproteobacteria bacterium | reverse complement strand
CCCGCCATCGACCAGGAACTCGGTCCCCGTGACGTAGGAAGACTCGTCGGAAGCGAGATAGAGCGCGGCGAGTGCGATCTCCTTCGCTTCGCCGAATCGCCCCATGGGAATGTGCACGAGGCGGCGCTGCTTCTTCTCTTCGGTGTCGAGGAAGTCCATCAGGAGCTTGGTGCGCAGCGGGCCGGGGCACAGCGCGTTCACGCGGATGTTCTCCCGCGCGTGGATGACTGCGAGCTCGCGAGTCATCGACAGCACCGCGCCTTTACTCGCGGTGTAGGCGATCTGCGGCGTCGCGGCGCCCATGAGCGCGACGAACGACGCGGTGTTGATGATCGAGCCGCCGCCGGCGCGGCGCAGCGCGGGGATTCCGAACTTGCATCCGAAGAACACGCCTTTGGCGTTGATGTTCATCGTGAGGTCCCAGACCGCCTCTTCGGTTTGAATCGCGTCGTCGTCCTTGCCGTGCATGATGCCGGCGTTGTTGAACATCACGTCGAGCTTGCCGAACTGCGCCTCGGCGAAAGCCACCATCCGCCCGCAGTCCGCTGCCTTGGATACGTCCGCCCGGCATGCCGCGGCACGGCCGCCGTCCTGCTCGATAGCCGCGACCGTTTCCTGCGCGGGAAGCTCGTTCACGTCGACGGCGACGACCGCGGCGCCTTCGCGCGCGAAGAGGAGCGCCGCCTCGCGGCCGATCCCGCTGCCGGCGCCGGTGATGAGGGCTACTTTGTCTTTCAGTCTCATTCTAGATACGCTCGAAGTACCGTTTGCGTTCCCAGTCGGTCACGGCAAAGTTGTACGCGTGCTGCTCCGTCCGGAAGAAGTGCAGGTAATGCTCGACCACGTCGGCCCCGAAAGCGCGCCTGGCGAATTCGCTGTGCTCGAACGCGTCGGTGGCCTCAGCCAGCGTGTAAGGCACGCGCTGGAGGTTGCCCGCGGCGTAGACGTCGCCGCTGAAATGCTCGGGAGGCTCGATGCGGTTGCGGATGCCGTCGAGGCCCGAGGCGAGCGACGCTGCGAAAGCGAGATACGGATTGCAGTCGGCGCCGGGTATGCGGCACTCGATGCGCAGGCTCGCTCCTTTGCCGACCACACGAAAGCCGGCGGTGCGGTTGTCGTAGCTCCACGCGAGCCGTGTCGGCGCCCACGAGCTTTCGACGTAACGCTTGTACGAGTTGATCGTCGGTGCGTAGAAGACCATTACGTCCGGAACGTGAGCGATCCAGCCTCCGAGGAACCAGCGAAACGCATCCGAGCACTTGACCGGCCCCAGGCTCCTGTCGCCGGGGAAAGCGTTTTTGCCGTCCTTCCACAGGCTCAAATGGATGTGGCAGCTCGAGCCGGCCTGGCCCTCGACCGGTTTCGCCATGAACGTGACGGCGAGGCCCGCGGCGTCCGCGAGCTCTTTCATGCACTGCTTGAAGACGACGTGACGGTCGCCCATCTGCAGCGCTTCGGCGAAGCGTACGTTCACTTCGTGCTGGCCGGGGCTCGCTTCGCCTTTCGAGTTCTCGACCGGAACGCCGGAAAATTTCAGGTGCCGGCGCACCAGGGAGTGAAAGTCTTCGGTGCGGGTGCCCTGCAGGATGTGATAGTCCTCGACATACCAGCCGCCCGGCGAAAGATCGCGATAGCCCTGCTCGTGAGCCTGCCGATAGCTGGTGCGGTAGAGGTAGTGCTCGAGCTCGGACGCGGCAAAGCTTTCATATCCCAGCGCGCGTGCGGACTCGAGCTGGCGGCGCAGGATAGAGCGAGGCGCGACCGACACGTACTCGTCGGTCTTCTCGTTCTTGAGGTCGCAGAGCACCAGCGCGGTGTGCGGGAGCCAGCTCGCGGTGCGCAGCGTGCTGAAGTCCGGCACCAGATGGAAGTCGCCGTAACCGAGCTCCCAGTTCGCGAAGGCGTAGCCGCGGACCGGGTCCATCTCCATGTCGGTCGTGAGCAGGTAATCACAGCCGTGAGCGCCCTGCTCGATGATGTCCTCGACGAACATCTCGGCGTCGTAGCGCTTGCCGAGCAGGCGTCCGTAGTGGTCGGTGAAGGCGACGACGATCGTATCGATGTCGCCGGTGGCGACGTGCTCGCGCAACGCGGGGAGATCGAGCATTCCCCTCAAGCCTGCTGTGCTCTGACTCAAGGCGCCTCCGGCGTATGGCGACGGCAAGATGCCGGCCGCATCGAAACCGTTAGCAAGAAGTGTGCGCTGTTCGCCTGGGCGGCGCACCCGGCCGGCTCCGACGATCAGTCGGCCGGGCGTGCGCTCGCCAGCGCGCGCTCGAGCATCGGCACCTGCGACAACGTGCTGAAGTCGGAAAAGCCTCGCGCCGCCAGTCGGGCGCGCTCCTGAGGCTGGTCGAGCAGGCGCAGACACGTTTCCGCGAGATCGTCATACGGGGCAAAGGCGACGCCGTCGCGCAGAGGACCCTCGAGCGTCGAGTCGTGGCCGGTTTCCGAAACCACGCATTTGCGGTTCGCCAGCAGGTACGAGACGCGCACGATCTCGAAGACCTGAGACTCGTAAAAGTGCAGGTTCAGCACGAGCTTTGCCCGTGCGATGAGCGTGTCCCGCTCCTCACCGTACAGGTTGAAGCCCGCCCTGACGCTTTTGCCCTCGCGCGCGAGCGCGTCGAGCACGTGGCGGCGGCGGTCGTTGAGCGAGCCGACGAACACCACGTCGACGTCTTCCATTGCCGCAGGGATACGGGTGAGCGCGGGCATGTAGCCGATGCCGCAGAGCGCCGCGCCCTCGATGCCGTAATCCTTCAGGCGCTCGATGTTGTGCGCGCTGTAATCCCACACCGGATAGCGACGGAGTAATTCGAGGTATCCGGGGGTGAGCCACGGCGAGTCGTGCTGGATCTGCTCGAGGTTGTAAAGGATCAGGCCGGGCGGCGGCGCTTGCGCGCTCGACAGCAGATTCGCGCCGAGAACGATGGCGCGGTCGCGGATCTCTCCCGGATTGGTGACGATCGGCGCATCGAAGCCGAGAGCCGCGAACGCTGCACGCAGGGTCAGCGCGACCTCTTCGAAACAGCGGCTGTGCTGATAACCGGCAGGGGACACGATCCAGATGCTGAAATGGGTCATGGTGGTGCTCCGCCTGCAACACCCCGGCGCTTCACTCCCGCTCGCCGGAGCGCGCAGCCGGGCGACCGTCGCCGCCTCGCGCCCGATCGTAAATCACCAGCCGGTAGGCGTAGGCATGTTTGTCGTCCGCCTCGAAAGGCTGTGACGAGGTTTCCTTCCACGCGCTGGTGTCGAGCGCCGGCATGAACGTGTCGCCTGCAGGCTCTGCATCGACGGTCGTGAGATACAGGCGGTCCGCGACCGGCAGGGTTACGCGGAACAGGTCGGCGCCGCCGATCACGAAGACTTCGGCGTCGCCTCTGCACGCCGCCAGGGCTTCGTCGATCGAGTGCGCGACGACCGCACCGGCAACCGCGTATTCACGCTGACGCGTGACGATGACCGTCGTACGCCCCGGCAGCAGCCTTCCGATCGACTCGTAAGTCTTGCGCCCCATGATGATGTGATGCCCCATCGTGAGGCTCTTGAAGAGCTTCAGCTCGTTCGGCAGATGCCACGGGATCTTGTTGTCGGCGCCGATGACGCGGTTCTTGGCCATGGCGACGATAAGGGAGAGGCGTGAGTGCTGCGACTGCAATTCGCTTCCCCGCACCCTAACCCTCTCCCCGCACGCGGGGAGAGGGGATGGATACACGCATGGTCATTCGTTCTCGCATTCAGACCGCGATCGGCGCTTTGATCGCCGGATGGGGCTCGTACCCTTCGAGCGTGTAGTCTTCGTACTTGAAGGCGAAGAGGTCGGTCACGGCAGGGTTGAGCTTCATCACCGGGAGCGCGCGCGGGGCGCGCGACAACTGCTCGCGTGCCTGCTCGAGGTGATTGAGGTACAGGTGCGTATCGCCGAAGGTGTGCACGAAATCACCGAGCTTCAGGCCGCACACCTGCGCGACCATCATCGTCAGCAGCGCGTACGACGCGATGTTGAAAGGCACGCCGAGGAAAATGTCGGCGCTGCGCTGATAGAGCTGGCACGACAGGCGCCCTTCGGCGACGTAGAACTGGAAGAACGCGTGACACGGCATCAACGCCATACGCTCGAGGTCGGCGACGTTCCATGCCGAGACGATCATGCGGCGCGAGTCGGGATTGGTGCGCAGTTGCTGGAGCACCTGCGAGACCTGGTCGATGTGCCGTCCGTCGGGCGCAGGCCACGAGCGCCACTGGTAACCATAGACCGGGCCGAGCTCGCCGTTCGCGTCGGCCCATTCGTTCCAGATCGAGACGCCGTTTTCCTTCAGATACGCGACGTTGGTCTCGCCCTTCAGAAACCACAGCAGCTCGTGAATGATCGACTTCAGATGCACTTTCTTCGTCGTGAGCAGCGGAAAACCCGCGTTCAGGTCGAAGCGCAGCTGCGCGCCGAATACGCTCAGGGTGCCGGTGCCGGTGCGATCGCTTTTGCGCGTGCCGTGCTCGAGCACGTGGCGCATGAGGTCGAGGTATGAGCGCATGACGGTGGAGCCGAAGGAGATATCGCCGAATTTTACCCGTAATCGCGGCAGGAGCCCGCAAGGGTCCTCGCTATAATCCGCTCCCATGCTCGCCAAACTTCAACAAAGCCCCGCGCTGTTTTCGGACGCCGACGCCAGACGCGCGCGCCACGTGCTCGTCGTACTGCCGCAGGCGGAGAAGACCGATGCGCTCGGCGCCGTTCCGCATCATGCAGCGCTCGAAGCAGCGCTCAAACGCCGCAGGAAAAAGCTCGCCGATCTCGCCAAGTCGCCGCTGACGACCGAATCCGACGGCGCGCTCGTGTCGTGGGCGATGGACGATTCCACGCGTTCGATGTTCGAGCGCCAGACCCTGCTGCGAAAAGCACTCCAGCCGCTCCTCGCCGAGCATCCTGCCGAGATCGCGATTGCCGTGTTCGGCGATGCGAAAGCGAGGCAAGCCGCGGCCGGGCTGGCGGTCTACACCGCACTCGTCAACGGCGTCCGCCTGCCGGACCGCAAGAAAAAGAGTGAAGGCGAGCCGCTGCGCACGATCCGGCTTCACGGCCATCGCGCCAAAGACAATTTCGCGGCGGTGCGAGCGCAGGCCGAAGGCAACGTGCTGTGCCGCAGCCTGACCGTGCTGCCGCCGAACGATCTCACCCCCGGCTCGTATCGCGAGCGCCTGCGCGCCCACGCGAAAGCCGAGCAGTGGGGCATCGAGGAATTCGACATGAAGCGCCTGCGCAAGATGGGCGCTGGCGCTTTCGTCGCCGTCGCGCAGGGCAGCGACATCGACGATGCGGCGATCGTGCATCTGAGCTACCGCCCCCGCGGCGCGAAGCAGACCGTCGCGCTCGTCGGCAAGGGCATCTGCTTCGATACCGGCGGTCACAACCTCAAGCCCGCGAAATACATGGCGGGCATGCACGAAGACATGAACGGCTCGGCGGTGGCGCTCGGCATCCTGCTTGCGGCGAGCCGCGCGAAGCTGCCGGTCGCGATCGACTGCTGGCTCGCGCTCGCGCAGAATCACATCAGCCCCAGGGCTTACAAACAGAACGACGTCGTGACCGCGCTCAACGGCACGACCATCGAGATCGTGCACACCGACGCCGAAGGTCGCATGGTGCTTGCCGACACCCTGACGCTCGCCTCGCGCGAAAAGCCCGATCTCATCGTCGACTTCGCGACGCTCACCGGCAGCATGCACGTGGCGCTCGGCGACCGCTACAGCGGAATCTTCGCGACGAGCGGCGAGATTGCGCAACAGGCGCTGCAAGCCGCAGCGGCGTCGGGCGAACGCCTGTGCGTCTTCCCGATGGACGACGATTACGACGACGCGCTCGACAGTCCCGTCGCGGACGTCAAGCAGTGCACGCTCGACGGCGGCGCCGACCATATCCTCGCCGCGAGATTGTTGAAGCGCTTCACCGGCGAGCGCCCGTGGATACACATGGACCTCTCGGCCTCCAGCGCCAAAGGCGGGCTCGGCGCAGTCGCGAGCGACGTCACCGGCTTCGGCGTCGCGTGGGGTTACAGCCTCCTGCAGTCGCTCGCGACACGCTAATTCGTTAAACTCGCGCTTCCGGTTTTCTCAGGTTCTCCCCATGTCCGGCAGCACCCTCGGCAAGCTTTTTACCGTCACGTCTTTCGGCGAAAGCCACGGACCCGCGATCGGGTGCGTCGTCGACGGTTGCCCTCCCGGCATGGTGTTGAGCGAAGCCGACATCCAGCCCGAGCTCGATCGCCGCAAGCCGGGAACGTCGCGGCACGTCACCCAGCGGCGCGAGGAGGATCGAGTCGAGATCCTGTCGGGCGTGTTCGAAGGCCGCACGACGGGCACGCCGATCGGACTGCTCATCCGCAACGCCGATGCGAAGAGCAAGGACTACTCCAAGATCAAGGACAAGTTCAGGCCGGGCCACGCGGACTACACGTACTGGCAGAAATACGGCATACGCGACTACCGCGGAGGCGGGCGGCAGTCCGCGCGCGAGACCGCGGTGCGTGTGGCCGCGGGCGCGATCGCGAAGAAATGGCTGAGCGAGAAATACGGCATCGTGATTCGCGGCTACATGTCGCAGCTCGGGCCGATCGAAGTGCCGTTCGTGTCATGGGACGGCGTCTACGAGAACCCTTTTTTCGTCGCCGATCCCGCGTTCGTAACCCGGCTCGAAGAATTCATGGACAAGCTTCGCAAGTCGGGCGATTCGGTCGGCGCGAAAATTACGACGGTCGCGTCGGGCGTCCCGGTGGGCTGGGGCGAGCCGGTGTACGACAAGCTCGACGCCGATCTCGCCTACAACATGATGAGCATCAACGCGGTCAAAGGCGTGGAGATCGGCGCCGGGTTCAGGTCGGTCACGCAGCGCGGCACCGAGCATTCGGACGAGATGACGCCGCAAGGCTTCGTCAGCAATAACGCCGGCGGGATACTCGGCGGCATCTCTACGGGCCAGGATGTGGTCGTGCACGTCGCGATCAAGCCGACTTCGAGCATCCGGCTGCCGCGCCACACGATCGACGTGAACGGCGAGCCTGCGATCATAGAGACGCACGGCCGTCACGATCCGTGCGTCGGCATCCGCGCGACGCCGATCTGCGAATCGATGGTGGCGCTGACCCTGATCGATCATGCGCTGCGGCACCGCGCGCAGAACGCAGACGTCGTCACTGCGACGACGCGCGTCGCGGCGCAGGCGCCGGCCGAAGTCATCGCGAAGCTGCGCGACGCTTCAGCGGTCGAGGACCCCGAGCCCGACGAAGCCTGACCCGCGGCTCCGTGGCGCGGGACCTGCCTTACCGGCGCCTCGCCGGCTTCTACTTCTTCTACTTCGCTTACCTCGGCACCTTTGCGCCGTTCTTCGGCCTGTATCTCGAGAGCGTCGGCCTGACGCCTTTCGACATCGGCACGGTGATGGCGCTGCCGCAGGTGACCCGGATCGTCGCGCCGCACGTATGGAGCTGGCTCGCCGACCGGAGCAGCGCGCCGGTGCGTGTGGTGCGCCTCACCGGGATCGCCGGAACGCTGGTCTTTCTCGGCATCTTCGCCGGAACCCAGTTCGTGCTCGTCTTCGCGACCATCCTCGCGATGACTTTCTTCTGGAGCGCGGCGCTGCCGCTCATGGAAGCGACGACGCTCACCCACCTCGGCGACGAGACTGCGCGCTACGGCCGCATACGCGTATGGGGATCGGTCGGGTTCATCGCGGCGGTGGTGTGCGTCGGCCATGTGCTCGACTACGTGAGCCTGAATGCTGTGCCGGTCCTGGTGCTTGCGATGATGACCGGGATACTGGCGTGCGCATGGCTCGTTCCCGAAGCCCATGTCACGCATCACGCGGACGACGCGTCGGTCGCGAAGCTGATGCTGAGCCCGCAGGTGCTCGCGCTGGTCGGCGCCGGCGCATTCATGTCCGCGGCGCACGGGCCGTACTACACCTTCTTCTCGATCTATCTCGTCGGCGAGGGCTACAGCAAGTCGGCCACGGGCTGGCTGTGGGCGCTCGGCGTCGCGTGCGAGATCGGCGTCTTCGCGTGGATGCCTAGGCTTTATCGCACGTTCACCCTGCGCCAGATCCTGCTGTCGAGCTTCGCGCTCGCAGCCGTGCGGTTTCTGATCATCGGCTGGCTCGCGCACAGCTTCGCCGCGCTGCTGTTCGCGCAGGTGCTGCACGCCGCCACGTTCGGCGCTTTCCACGCCGCATCGATCGGCTACGTGCACAAGCTTTTCAAAGGCCGGCTGCAGTCGCGCGGCCAGGCGATCTACGGCAGTGTCGCGTTCGGGGTCGGCGGCGCGTTCGGCGGCTTCGCGAGCGGCGCGCTGTGGGAAAGCGCGGGAGCGGCGTGGACGTTTACGTTTGCCGCCGCGTGCGCAGCCATCGGCGGGCTGATCTTCGCGCGGTGGTCACCGCGCGGTACCTGAGGTGGTGCACGTGGCGGATCGTGCGGAGCGCCGCTGGGTGGGCGTCTTCGCCCTCCGTCGAGTACCCCACTCCTCCGGTCGAAGACGCCCACTCGTCGCCGGAGGCACGATCCGCGCGTGTTCACCGCGCGGCGGCGCTTTTGCGGTGGCAAGACCCAGGCGCTGGCGGCGATTCTCGTCCGGACGACTGGGGTACTGGAGGACGGACGAGAATCGGCGACCAGGGCGCCGCGAATGCCGCCGCCGGGGGACCGCATGGTTGAAGACGCCCATCCGTCGCTGGAGGCACGATCCGCGCGCGTTAACCGCGCAGCGGCGCATTGCGGCGGCAAGACCCAGGCGCTGGCGGCGGTCTTCGTCCGGACGACTGGGGTACTGGAGGACGGACGAAGATAGGCGACAAGTGCGCCGCAAATGCCGCCGCCGGGGGACCGCATGGTCGAAGACGCCCATCGGTCGCTGGAGGCACGATCCGCGCGCGTTAACCGCGCAGCGGCGCATTGCGGCGGCAAGACCCAGGCGCTGGCGGCGATCCTCGTCCGGACGACTGGGGTACTGGAGGACGGACGAGGATCGGCGACCAGAGCGCCGCGAATGCCGCCGCCGGGGAATCGCGACATGGTCGAAGACGCCCATCCGTCGCTGCAGACACGATCCGCGCGCTTTCACCGCGCGGCGCTTTTGCGGCGGCAAGACCCAGGCGCTGGCGGCGATCCTCGTCCGGACGACTGGGGTTATGGAGGACGGACGAGGATCGGCGACCCGAGCACCGCGAATGCCGCCGCCGACCTGCCGCGTCGCGGTTAAGCCCCTGATTCTGTATAATTAGTCGTTTTTACACACGGTTTTCAGATGGCACGCACTCTCTACGACAAATTGTGGGACGGCCACGTCGTGCGCGAAGAGCAGGACGGCACGGCGCTGCTCTATATCGACCGCCATCTGGTGCACGAAGTCACCAGCCCGCAAGCCTACGAAGGGCTCGCGATCGCAGGCCGCAAAGTCTGGCGTGTCGATTCGGTCGTCGCGACTGCCGACCACAACACCCCGACCAAGGACTGGGACAAAGGGATACAGGACCCGGTGTCGCGGCTCCAGGTCGAGACGCTCGACGACAACATGAAGAAGTACGGGGCGAAGGTGTACTTCCCGTTCCTCGACAAGCGGCAGGGCATCGTCCACGTCATCGGGCCTGAGCAGGGCGCGACGCTCCCGGGGATGACGGTCGTCTGCGGTGACTCGCACACGAGCACGCACGGCGCATTCGGCGCGCTCGCGTTCGGCATCGGCACGAGCGAAGTCGAGCACGTGCTCGCGACGCAGTGCATGGTGATGCAGAAATCGAAAACGATGCACGTCGTGGTCGAAGGCAGGCTCCCGACCGGGGTGACCGCGAAAGACATCACGCTCGCGGTGATCGGGAAGATCGGCAGCGGCGGCGGCACCGGCTACGCGATCGAATACGCGGGTGAGGCGATCCGCGAGCTTTCGGTCGAAGGCCGCATGACCCTGTGCAACATGGCGATCGAGGCCGGCGCGCGCACCGGGCTCGTCGCGGTCGACGACAAGACGATCGCATATCTCGAAGGCCGCACCTTCGCGCCCAAAGGCGAGCAGTGGGACAAGGCGGTCGCGTACTGGCGCACGCTCACGAGCGACGAGGGCGCGAAGTTCGACAAGGTCGTCACGCTGAAAGCCGAAGAGATCAAGCCGCAGGTGACGTGGGGCACGAACCCGCAGATGGTCGTGGCGGTCGACGGCAAGGTCCCCGATCCTGCGCAGGAGAAAGATCCTGTCCAGCGCGAATGGGCAGAGCGCGCGCTCAAATACATGGCGCTCGCGCCGAACACGCCCATCACCGACATCAAGCTCGACAAGATCTTCATCGGCTCGTGCACCAACTCGCGAATCGAAGACCTGCGCGCGGCGGCCGCCGTGGTGAAAGGCAAGCACGTCGCGTCGAGCATCAAGCTTGCGCTCGTGGTGCCCGGCTCGGGGCTCGTGAAAACGCAGGCCGAGAGCGAAGGCCTCGACAAGGTTTTCATCGAAGCGGGTTTCGACTGGCGGCAGCCCGGCTGCTCGATGTGCCTCGGCATGAACGACGACCAGCTTCTGGCCGGCGAGCGCTGCGCGTCGACGTCGAACCGCAATTTCGAAGGGCGGCAGGGACCCGGCGGCAGGACGCACCTGGTCAGCCCGGCGATGGCGGCAGCGGCGGCGATCGCAGGACATTTCGTCGACGTGCGCAACTTCAAGTAACGATGCGCAAAATCATATTGCTGCTCGTCCCGCTGTCGGTCGTGCTGAGCGCGTGCAATCCGGTGCGCGGCTTCGGCAAGGACGTCGAGACAATCAAAACGACAGGCTCGAGATAGGACCATGGAAAAATTCGTACGAGAAGAAGGACTGGTGGTGCCGCTCGACCGCGCCAACGTCGACACCGACGCCATCATCCCGAAGCAGTTCCTGAAATCGATCAAGCGCACAGGCTTCGGCCCGAATCTCTTCGACGAGTGGCGTTATCTCGATCGCGGAGAGCCGGACATGGACTCGAGCTCGCGTCCGCTCAATCCCGATTTCATACTGAACCAGCCGCGTTACCGCGGCGCGACCGTGCTCGTGTCGCGCGAGAACTTCGGCTGCGGCTCGTCGCGCGAGCACGCCCCGTGGGCGCTGCTCCAGTATGGTTTCCAGGCGGTCATCGCGCCGAGCTTCGCCGACATCTTCTACAACAACAGCCTGAAGAACGGCCTGCTGCTGATCAAGTTCGAGCCGAAGATCGTCGACCAGCTCATCCGCGATGCGCAGGGGAAGGAAGGCTATCGCCTGGCCGTCGATCTCGAAGACCAGTCGGTGACCACGCCGACCGGCGAGATCTTCAAGTTCGACATCGATCCGTTCCGCAAGCAGTGCATCATGAACGGCACCGATGACATCGGTCTCACGCTCACGCACGCGGACGAGATCAGGGCTTTCGAGACGAAGCACAAACAATCGCAGCCCTGGCTGTTCTCGTAAACGGTCAACCGTAAACGGTAAGCCGTAGCGGTCGTTTCCAGTTCAGCGGAATTCACCGTTCACCGTTCACCGTTTACCGTTCACGGATTCCTAGAAATGAAAATCGCAGTCCTGGCCGGTGACGGCATCGGCCCCGAAATCGTTGCGCAAGCGCTGAAGGTCCTGCGCGTGCTCGCGAAAGACGGTCTCAAGATCGAGCTCGAGGAAGCGCCTTTCGGCGGCGCGGGTTATGACGCCGAAGGCGATCCGCTCCCGGCGCGCACGCTCGCGCTCGCGAAATCAGCCGACGCGGTGCTGTGCGGCGCAGTCGGCGGCCCGAAGTACGACGCGCTGCCGCGGCCGCAGCGTCCGGAGCAGGGAATCCTGCGCATCCGCAAGGAGCTCGGTCTTTTCGCGAATCTGCGTCCCGCGGTGCTGTATCCCGAGCTCGTCGGCGCGTCGTCGCTCAAGCCCGAAGTGGTCTCGGGCCTCGACATCATGATCCTGCGCGAGCTCACCGGGGACATCTACTTCGGCGAGCCGCGGGGCCGCGGCGAGAACGCGAGCGGCGAGCGCGAAGGCTACGACACGATGCGGTACTCGGAGTCGGAGATCCGCCGGATCGTCGAAGTCGGCTTCCAGACCGCACAGAAGCGCAGCAACAAGCTGTGCTCGGTCGACAAGGAAAACGTGCTCGAGACCAGCCGCTTCTGGCGCGAGATCGTCGTCGACGTCGCGCGCAAATACCCCGACGTCGCGCTGACGCACATGTACGTCGACAACGCCGCCATGCAGCTCGTGCGCAACCCCAGGCAGTTCGACGTGATCGTCACCGGGAACATGTTCGGCGACATCCTGTCGGACGAAGCATCGATGCTCACAGGATCGATCGGCATGCTCCCCTCGGCTTCGCTCGACGCGAACGGCAAGGGCCTCTACGAGCCGATCCACGGCTCGGCGCCGGATATCGCCGGGAAGAACGTGGCGAACCCGCTGGCGACGATACTCTCGTCAGCCATGATGCTGCGTTACACGTTCAACAAGGACGAGTGGGCGTACCGCATCGAGGCCGCCGTGAAAAAAGTACTCGCGGATGGCTGCCGGACTGCCGATATTTTTGAGGACGGCACCCGCAGGATGGGTACGAACGAGATGGGCGACGCGGTGGTGGACGCGCTGTAAGCAACGTATTTGAAGCACTGACTGGAACGACGATGATGAAAGTGGGCTTGATCGGCTGGCGCGGTATGGTGGGCTCGGTCCTGATGCAGCGCATGCAGGCCGAGCGGGATTTCGACCTGGTCGATCCTGTTTTCTTTTCCACCTCGCAGGCCGGCGCCAAAGGACCGGCGATCGGCGGGAAGCCGCAGCCGGTCAAGGACGCGCGCAGCATCGACGAGCTCGCGCGCATGGACACGCTGATCTCGTGCCAGGGCGGCGATTACACCAACGAGATCTACCCGAAGCTGCGCGCGGCAGGCTGGAACGGTCACTGGATCGACGCCGCGTCGGCGCTACGCATGAACGACGATGCGGTCATCATTCTCGACCCCGTCAACATGGACGTGATCGAGAAAGCCCTCGCAAGCGGCGTGAAGAACTACATCGGCGGCAACTGCACCGTCAGTCTCATGCTGATGGCGCTCGGCGGACTTTTCAAAGCCGGGCTCGTCGAGTGGATGACAGCGATGACTTACCAGGCCGCCTCGGGCGCGGGCGCAGCGCAGATGCGCGAGCTCGTGGCGCAGATGGGAGCGACGCATGCATCCGCTGCGAAGCTCCTCGGCGATCCGGCTTCGCCGATCGGCGAGATCGACCGCACCGTCGCCGAAACGCTCCGCAGCACGGAATTCCCGACGCAGAATTTCGGCTATCCGCTCGCCGGGAGCGTGCTGCCGTGGATCGACAAGGATCTCGGCAACGGCCAGAGCAAGGAAGAGTGGAAAGGCATGGCCGAGACCAACAAGATCATCGGCCGCAGCGCGACGCCGATTCCGGTCGACGGCATCTGCGTGCGGGTCGGCGCGATGCGCTGCCACAGCCAGGCGCTGACGATCAAGCTCACGAAAGACGTGCCGCTCGACGAGATCGAGCGCCTGATCGCCTCCGCAAACGACTGGGTGAAAGTCGTGCCGAACGAGCGCGAGGCGACGCTTCGCGATCTCACGCCCACTGCGGTGACGGGGACCCTGACGGTTCCGATCGGGCGGCTGCGGAAGCTCCCGATGGGAGGCGAATACCTCTCGGCGTTTACGGTCGGCGATCAGCTCCTGTGGGGCGCCGCCGAGCCGCTGCGCCGGATGCTGCGGATCGTCCTCGACCGGCAGTCGGTACAAAAACGCCCGGCCGCGGCGACCGCTTACGGCTGACGCAGCGGCGGTACCAGTCCGGCAGGCGCTCGCCTTTCGGACCGTCAATTCCCCGCAGAAATAGGGGCTTCGAGTACCCACCTTAAGGTGCGTTGTCAGCTTGCATCACTAACTGTGTGATGTTAGTTTACTTCTCCTTAATAACCATCAGGGTGGCGTAGTGCGCGAATTCACTTTGAAGCGCTGGTTATTGGCGGCCTCGGTGGGTCTGCTCATGCCGTGCGCCGCCGATGCGGCCGGACTCGGGCGGCTCACGATCCTGTCGGGGCTGGGGCAGCCGCTGAGTGCCGAGGTCGAGCTCGCCTCGGTGCAGAAAGGCGAGACGCTGACCGCGCGTCTCTCCTCGGTCGAAACCTACCAGCAGGCGAATCTCCCGTTCAATGCGGCGCTCACCAGTGCGCGCGTGACGATCGAGAAACGCCCGAACGGCACTCCGTATCTCAAAGTCACGACGCTGCGGCCGGTGAACGAGCCGTTTGCCGAGCTGCTCATCGAGATCAATTCGGAGAACGGCAAGGTCACGCGCCAGTACACCGTGCTGCTCGACCCGCCGGGCTATGGGCGCTCTGCCGCCGAGCTTCCGCCGCCCACGATCGCGGCGCCCGCGGTCCGCACGCCTCCTTCAACTCCGACGCAGGGAGCGGCAGCACCCGCTGCCGCTGCGCCAGGCGCACCCCCCGATGCGGGCGCGCCTGGCCCAGCGGCTGCACCCGCACGTGCGCCTGCCAGGCAGCCCGCTGCACGAGCCGCGGCCCCCGCTGCAGAGCCTTCTGCCGGGGCAAAGCAATACGGTCCGGTCAAGCAGGGTGAAACGCTCGGCCGCATCGCGCGCAGCGTCAAACCCGAAGGCGTGAGCCTGGAGCAGACGCTCGTGAGCCTCTACCGCCAGAACCCCGACGCGTTCATCAAGAAGAACATGAACCTCGTCAAATCGGGCCGCATCCTCACGGTGCCCGAAGCGAACGAGATGGCAGCCATCGCGCAACCCGAGGCGGTCAAGGAGATTCGCCTGCAGGTCGCCGACTTCAATTCGTTCCGCGACCGGCTTGCGGACCGCGTGGCGAATGCGCCGGAAGACGGCAGCGTCACCAGCGGCCGCATCGGAGCGCGCGTGGCGAAAGCCGACGCGGCCGAGCCGCGCGACACCGTCCGCCTTTCCCGTGCCGACAGCAGCGGCAAGGCCGGCGCGAAAGGCGCAGCGGCCGACCGCGTGCGCGCGCTCGAGGAAGAAGCGGTCGCACGCGAAAAGGCGCTGGCGGATGCGAGCGCACGCATCGCGCAGCTCGAGAAAACGATCAAGGACATGCAGCGGCTCGCCGAGATGAAAGGCGCGCCGCAGCCGGCTGACAAAGGCGCATCGCCGCAGCCCGCGCCCGGCGCGAAAGGCCAGACGTCGGGCCCGATTGCCGTTGCGCCGGTGATCGCGCCGCCTCCGGCCAAAGCGCCCGGGACTGCGGCGCCGGGCACGGCGCCCGACACCCCCAAAGGCGCCGGCCCGGACGCAGGAAAAGGCGCGCCGCCCGCCGCGGCGAAAGGCGGGCCCGCAGATACGGCCAAAGGGCCGGCGCCTGACGCAGCCAGGGACGCAGCGCCGCAGCCCAAGGGCGCGCCCGGCACGGCGCAGAAAGCCAAGCCCCCCGCACCCGCACCCGCCCCTCAGCCCGACCTCATCGACACCGTCATGGAAGAGCCGCTGTATCTCGCGGCAGCAGGAGCGGTTCTGGTGCTCGTCATCCTCGGCGTCGTCGCGTCACGGCGTCGCCGCGGGGGTGCCGGTGCAGGGCCCACCAAGATCGCGCCGACGCTGGGCGGCGGTGGATCGACGCCTTCCGACGGCGCCACCTTGACGCCCGGGAAGCCGGACAGGAGCAAGGCCGGCGCCGGCCTCGCGGTCGCGCCGGCGGCACGCGCGCCTCAGGAGCCGGTACGCGCCGCCCCGGCCAGAGCGCCGGCACCTGCGAGCAGTCCAGCGCCCTCGGCCGCAGCAGCCGCGCCCGCAGCGGCGGCGATCCCCGGTGCGACCGACAACGATCTCGATTTCAACGCCGGCGAGCGCACCGCAACGCCCGGGCGCGCAGAGCCGCCGAAGCGGGTGGAGCCTGCCGCACGCCCTGCAGCGCCTCGCGTCGAGCCTCTGAAAGCAGCGGAGCCCACCCCGCGCGCCGCGCCGCCCAAAGCTGCCGCGCCGCCGCCGCGCCCGGCGCCTGCGCCTGCGCCTGTACCGAAACCTGCACCCGCGCCGCGGGCGGAGGCTCCCGCCGCCAGGGCTGAAGCGCCTCCGCTGGCCCGCCCGTCGACGACGGGGCTCGGCGCTGCCCGTTCGCTCGAAGGCACGCTGGGGGCAGCACGCACGAGTGAGACCGCCCCTGCGGTGACGCCCAAAGCCGCCCCGGCGCCTTCGGCCCCTGCGCTCCCCGAGTTCGAGCTCGAGGTGCCTTCGGCGGGAACCGGCGACGCCAAGAGGCACACGGCTGCATCGGACTTCAACATGGATTTCAATCTCGAGCCGCTGCCGCCGATCGAGATTCCCGGCGAGTCGAAGGCGGCGCAGGCGAAACCGGCAGAGGCGAAGCCTGCCGCTGTGGCCTCGGCGGATGCACCGACCGAGATCAGGCCGGCGGCCGCACCCGCCGATGCCAAACCCGCTGCGGCCGCGGCGTCGCCACCCGATCTGGATTTCAAGCTCGACGACATCAATCTCGATTTCGGCGGGTCTACGCCGACGCGTCAGGCTGCGAAGGACGATCATTGGTACGACGTCCAGCAGAAGTTCGATCTCGCCAAGGCGTACGAGGAGATGGGCGACAAGGACGGTGCGCGCGATATCCTTCAGGAAGTGGTGAAGGAAGGCGACGCGGACCAGCAGTCGCAGGCCAGGAAGTTACTGGGCGCGCTGAGCTGATAAAGGGCAACGCATAAGACCGCGGCAGCCTGCCTGCCGCGGTCTTTCTTTTGGCGGTGATGTAGGTTGGTGATCTACATCATCGCTTTTTCCTTTCTGGGGCGGTACGGTGAGAGTTGCCTTGGGTGTGGAGTACGACGGTGCGGCGTTCTGCGGGTGGCAGACGCAGGCGTCCGGGTGCGGCGTGCAGGACCATCTGCAGGCCGCGCTCGCGCACATCGCGGGCGAACCGATCGAGACGGTCTGCGCGGGACGCACCGACGCCGGGGTGCACGCGATGGAGCAGGTCGTGCACTTCGACGCGCCGGTGGCAAGGCCGAGCTCCGCGTGGGTTCGCGGAGTGAACGCGTCGCTTCCGGCGGGAATCGCAGTGCTGTGGGCGCAGGAAGTCCCCGACGAGTTTCACGCGCGCTACGGTGCGCTCGGGAGGCACTATCGCTACCTCCTCCTCAACCATCCGGTTCGGCCTGCCGCAGGACACGGCCGGGTGGGGTGGTTCCATCTTCCGCTCGACCTGGACGCGATGCGTTCCGCCGCGAAGCTGCTCGAAGGCGAGCACGATTTCACCGCCTTTCGCTCGAGCGAATGCCAGGCGCGATCGCCGGTGCGCGACGTCCGGGCGATCACCATCGAGCCGCGCGGGGCTTACCTGATCCTCGATTTCAGTGCGAATGCTTTTCTGCATCACATGGTGCGCAACTTCGTGGGAACCCTGATTTACGTGGGCAAAGGCAGGCACAGGCCCGAGTGGGTGTCGACCCTGCTTGCCTCGCGCGACCGCGCGCTGGCCGCGCCGACCTTCGATGCGGCAGGCCTGTATCTCGCGCGAGTTCAATATGATCCGCGCTGGCAGTTGCCTTCGGCGCGCGTGTCGATGCCGCCGCTCGCGGACCTGGTGCAGTCATGAGTGCGAGAGTGAAAATCTGCGGTATCACGCGCACCGAGGACGCGCTCTTCGCCGCGCACAACGGCGCGAGCGCGATCGGGCTGGTCTTCTATGCCCCGAGCCCGCGCTATATCGAGCCCGACGCCGCTGCGCAGATCGTGCGCGCGTTACCGCCCTTCGTCACCGCTGTGGGGCTCTTCGTCGACGCGACCGAAGAGGAGGTGAGGGCGGTGAGCGCACGGGCGCGCATCCAGCTTCTCCAGTTTCACGGCGCCGAATCGCCGCAGTTCTGTGCGCGCTTCGATCTTCCTTACATGAAGGCGGTGCGGGTCAGGCCCGGAGTCGATTTGTTACAATACGCCCTCGATTTCGACGACGCCCAGGCGCTGCTGCTCGACGCCTACCAGGAAGGCCTGCACGGCGGCACCGGCGCCACTTTCGACTGGGCACTGATTCCGCCCTCATTGCCGCTGCCCATCGTGCTCTCGGGCGGGCTCGATCCCGACAACGTGCGTGACGCGGTTCGTGCGGTCGAGCCGTGGGCGGTCGACGTATCGAGCGGCGTGGAAGCACGCAAGGGCATCAAGGACCCGGCAAAAGTCGCCGCGTTCATTTCAGGAGTGCGGGACGTTGACTGAAGCGCAGTTGAAGACGCGGGCGTACGAGCTGCCGGACGCGAAAGGCCATTTCGGCACGTATGGCGGCGTGTTCGTCGCGGAGACCCTCATCCATGCTCTCGACGAGCTGAAAGCGGCGTATGCGCGCTACCAGCACGATCCCGAGTTCCTCGCCGAGTTCGAGTACGAGCTCAAGCACTACGTCGGGCGTCCCAGCCCGGTGTATCACGCAAAACGCTGGTCCCAGCATTTCGGTGGCGCGCAGGTGTATCTGAAGCGCGAAGACCTCAACCATACCGGCGCGCACAAGATCAACAACGTGATCGGCCAGGCGCTGCTCGCCAAGCGCATGGGCAAGCCGCGCGTGATAGCCGAAACAGGGGCTGGCATGCACGGCGTCGCCGCCGCGACGATAGCGGCGCGCTACGGCATGGAATGCGTCGTCTACATGGGCGCCGAGGACGTGAAGCGCCAGGTCCAGAACGTGTACCGCATGAAGCTGCTCGGCGCGACCGTGGTGCCGGTGGAGTCGGGATCGAAGACGCTCAAGGACGCGCTCAACGAAGCGATGCGCGACTGGGTGACCAATGTCGAGAACACCTTCTACATCATCGGCACCGTCGCGGGACCGCACCCGTATCCGATGATGGTTCGCGATTTCCAGTCGGTCATCGGGATCGAATCCAAGGTGCAGATGATGGAGCTCGCCGGCCGCCAGCCCGACGCGGTGCTCGCGTGCGTCGGCGGCGGATCGAACGCGATGGGCATCTTCTACCCGTATATCACCGTCCCGAACGTGCGGCTGATCGGCGTCGAAGCCGCCGGCCATGGGCTCGAAAGCGGCAAGCACGCAGCGACCCTGACCGCAGGCAAGCCTGGCGTCCTGCACGGCAACCGAACCTATCTGCTGCAGGACGACCACGGCCAGATCATCGAGACCCATTCGATTTCCGCAGGCCTCGATTACCCGGGCGTCGGCCCCGAGCACGCCTGGCTGAAGGACGACGGCCGGGCCGAATACGTTTCGGTCACCGACGACGAAGCGCTCCAGGCTTTCCACGACCTGTGCCGGCTCGAAGGCATCATCCCGGCGCTGGAATCGAGCCATGCACTCGCGTATGCGTCCAAGATCGCGCCGCGCCTGCCGAAAGACCAGATCCTGCTCGTGAACCTTTCGGGCCGCGGCGACAAGGATATGCACACTGTAGCTGAGAAATCGGGAATCAAGTTCTGATGATGAATTCAACTTCGATGATGAACGCGGAATGCGGAATGCGGAATGGACGTGCCCGCGCCGCGGCGCTTTTCATTCATCATTCATCATTCATCATTCCGCATCCGGTCCTCGCATGTCCCGCATAACCGCCACGTTTCACAAGCTGCGCGCAGCCGGCCGCAAAGCCCTCATCCCGTTCGTCACTGCCGGCGATCCGAACCCCGCCGCCGCCGTACCGCTCATGCACGCGCTCGTCGCGGGCGGAGCTGACGTGATCGAGCTCGGTGTCCCGTTTTCAGATCCGATGGCCGATGGCCCGGTGATCCAGCGCTCGAGCGAGCGCGCGCTGAAATACGGCGTCTCGTTGAAGGATGTGATCGGCTACGTCGCCGAGTTCCGCAAGACGAACGCGGCCACACCTGTCGTGCTGATGGGTTACGCCAACCCGATCGAAGCGATGGGCGTCGAGCGCTTCGCGGACGCGGCCAAGGCGGCGGGCGTGGACGGGGTCCTCGTCGTCGACTATCCGCCCGAGGAAGCCGAGGCTATCGTGGGCCTGCTCGACTCGCGCGAGATCGATACGATCTTCCTGCTCTCGCCGACCACGACCCAAGCGCGCCTGAAGCAGGTCGCGGCGCTTGGCCGCGGTTATCTTTACTACGTCTCGCTCAAGGGGGTCACGGGCGCGGCGAACATCGATATCGCGGACGTATCCAGCCGCCTTGCCCGCATACGCGCCCACACCGCGCTGCCGCTGGGCGTAGGCTTCGGCATCCGCGACCCGCAGACTGCGCGCAGCGTCGCAGGCGTCGCCGATGCGGTGGTGATCGGCAGCCGTCTCGTGCAGGAAATCGAAAGCTCCAAACCCGCGGACGTGAACGCTCGCGTAACGGCATTCCTGCGTAGTGTTCGCGACGCCATGGATGAATCGCGTACCGAGGCGCCGACCCCATGAGCTGGTTACAGAAGCTTCTTCCGCCCAAGATCAAGCACGACGCCGGGAGCCCGAACAAGAAAGCGGTCCCGGAAGGCCTGTGGAGCAAGTGCGAGTCGTGCGAGTCGGTTCTTTACCGCTCGGACCTGGAGAAGAACTTCTACGTCTGCCCCAAGTGCAGCCATCACAACCGCATCTCGGCGCGGGAACGGCTCGATTACCTGCTCGATCTGGAAGGCCGCTTCGAGATCGGCGCTGAAGTGCTCCCGGTCGACACCCTCAAGTTCAAGGACAGCCGGCGCTATACCGAACGGCTCACCGAAGCGCGCAACGACACGTCGGAAGAGGATGCGCTCGTCGTCATGCACGGCAGCATCCGGACGCTGCCCGTGGTCGCCGCGGCGTTCGAGTTCGGCTTTCTCGGTGGATCGATGGGCTCGGTGGTCGGCGAGCGCTTCGTGCGAGGCGTTCAGGTGTGCCTCGAGCAGCGCCTGCCTTTCATCTGCATCACCGCGACCGGCGGCGCGCGCATGCAGGAAGGCGTGCTCTCGCTCATGCAGATGGCGAAGACCTGCGCGGCGCTCACCAAGCTCTCGCGCGAGCGCCTGCCGTTCATTTCCATACTGACCGACCCGACGATGGGCGGCGTGTCGGCGAGCTTCGCGATGATCGGCGACATCGTGGTCGCCGAGCCCGGCGCGCTCATCGGTTTCGCAGGTCCCCGCGTCATCGAGCAGACCGTTCGCGAAACCCTTCCCGAAGGTTTTCAGCGCTCGGAGTTCCTGCTCGAGCACGGGGCCATCGATATGATCGTCGACCGCCGGCAGATGCCCGACAAGCTCGCGCATCTGCTCGCGCTGCTCCTGAAAGTGCCGGCGAGCGTTTGACCCCACGGGTCTGAGCTGAAGCGCTCCGACCCGGCTTCGAGCCTCGAGTGCCACTTCCCACCGCATCGCTGCACGACTGGCTCGTCCACATCGAGCGCGTGCATCCGCGCGCGATCGAGATGGGACTGGATCGCGTCGCAAAGGTCAGGGACGCCCTCGGACTCGCGCCGGTTTTCCCCGTCGTGACCGTCGGCGGCACGAACGGGAAAGGCTCCGCGTGCGCGATGCTGGAAGCGATCCTGCACGAGGCCGGCTACAAGGTCGGCAGCTACACCTCCCCCCACCTCCTGCGCTACAACGAGCGCGTGAAAATCGCGCGCAATGAAGCCTCCGACGAGGCCCTGGTCGCCGCGCTTGCCGCGGTCGACGCCGCTCGCGGCGACACGCCGCTCACCTATTTCGAGTTCAGCACGCTCGCCGCGGTCTGGCTTTTCGCTCGCGAGCGTGTAGAGGTCGCCATACTCGAAGTCGGCCTCGGAGGGCGCCTCGACGCGGTGAACGCATTCGACCCCGACTGTGCCCTCCTGATGAGCGTGGATCTGGACCACATGGATTACCTCGGCGACACGCGCGAGGCGATCGGATTCGAGAAGGCCGGAATCTTTCGCGCGGGACGGCCGGCGATCTGTGCCGATCCGGAGCCGCCCCTGACCGTGCTCGAGTACGCCGCGGCCATCGGCGCCGAGCTTCTGCTCAGCGGCCGCGACTTCGGCTACGAAGCGCAGCCGCGGCAATGGCGATACCGCGGCCCTCGCTTTGAGCGCCACGGGCTGCCGCATCCGGCGCTTCGCGGCGCATTCCAGATCGGCAACGCAGCCGCGGCGCTGGCCGCGCTCGATACGCTTCGCGATAAGCTGCCGGTCAGCGCCGGCGACATCCGCACGGGCCTGCTCACCGCCGAGAATCCCGCGCGTTTCCAGGTGCTCCCCGGGCGTCCTGCGGTGATCCTCGACGTCGCGCACAACCCCGCAGCCGCTCTCGCGCTCGCGCAGAACATCAAAGGCATGCAGAGCGCAGGACGCACCTACGCGGTGTTCTCGATGCTCAGGGACAAGGACGTCGCCGGCGTGATCGGCGCGGTCGAGGCTTGCATCGACGAGTGGCTCATCGCGCCGAGCGAAGGCCCGCGAGGCGCCGACATCGATATGTTGAAGGCGGAACTCGCGCGCGCGGGAGTGTTCGAACGGGTTTCCGCGTATGACGATGTCGCTGCCGCTTACTCGCAAGCCTGTGAGCGCGCAGGACAAAATGATAGAATTGTCGTGTTCGGCTCGTTCTACACGGTAGCTGCAGTCATGGCGGCGCGCACGGGTCTTACGCAGGGCCGGGCGAGGTGAGCGCCGGACGTACACGGTGATTTGGAGTCAAGCGCGCGCGAGCGCGGATACGGCATGGCGAGACCGATTAGCGACGAAGAACTTCAGCTCAAGAAACGCGCGCGCCGACGTCTGGTCGGCGCGATCGTTCTGGTAACCGCGGTAGCCGTGGTGCTGCCGATGGTGCTCGACTCCGAGCCCAGGCCCGTCAACCAGAACGTCGATATCCAGATCCCTTCGCCTGATTCAGGCGAGTTCAAACCCAAAGCCATAGCCGTCGCACCGCCCTCGGGCGCCGCAAGCGCCCCCATCAAGGGAATGCCGCCGGCCCCGAAAAACGATACGCAGGCCGCTTCGGCGAAGAGCAGCCCGCCCGAGCCGCAGAAATCCGCCGCGGCGCCCGCGGTAGAAGCGCCCGCCAGATCAGTCGGCGCTCCCGAGCCGGCTGAAGTGAAGGACGCACCCAGGCCTGTGCCCAAGGAAGCATCGAAGTCCGCGATCCAGGATCAGCCGAAAGCGGCAGCGAAAGAGAAAGAGGCGAGCGGCTCCGGCGTTTACGTGGTCCAGGTGGCCGCACTCGCCGACGCAGCGCGCGTGAAGCAACTCCAGAAGCAGATGTCCGCGGCGGGCCTGAAGACGTATACCGAATCGATCGCGACCAAGTCGGGCGAAATCACCCGGGTTCGCGCAGGCCCGTACGCCACGAAAGAGGCCGCCGAGACTGCGCGCGCGCAGTTGAAGAAAGCAGGACTGGATGGGCAGGTCGTGGCGAAGTAGATGACCCTTTTCGACTACGCGGTGCTGGCGATCATAGGCGCGTCGGTGCTGGTCAGCGTGATGCGGGGTTTTACGCGGGAGGCACTCTCGCTTGCAGGATGGGTGATCGCTTTTTTTGCGGCAAACGCGCTGAGCGGCGTGGTAGCGCAGTGGTTTGCGCCGCTGATCGAGGACGGATCGCTGCGCGCCCTTGCGGCTTTTGCCGCGGTGTTCGTGGTGACCCTGATTCTCGCGAGCCTGCTCGCGATGGCGCTGTCGGGTGCGCTGAAGAAGGCAGGCCTGGGGCTGGAAGACCGGCTCCTCGGCGGCTTCTTCGGATTCGCGCGAGGAATGGTGATCGTGCTCGTGCTCGTGCTGGTGTCAGGGCTCACGGCGCTTCCGCGTCAGCCGGCATGGAGCAATGCAATGCTGAGCCCGCCGTTGGAAGCGCTCGCCGGAGCCATCAAACCGTGGCTGCCGCAGGCTGTTTCACGATATCTCTCTTACGACTGAGGCAGCAGCGATGTGCGGAATCCTGGGTGTAGTCGCTAGCAATCCGGTGAACCAGCTCCTGTACGACGGGCTGCTGGTCCTCCAGCA
>JAQGMV010000281.1 GCA_028292225.1 Betaproteobacteria bacterium | reverse complement strand
CTCACGCGAGGCGATCTCGATCTACAGACCGCTGCGGACTTCACCGGCGACCAGTCCGCGACCGGCCGTCACGCGAGCGGCGGGTACAGCAAGCTGAACGGCTCGATCACTCGCACCAACGCGCTGAGCGGTCCTTTGAGCCTTTACGCGTCGTACGCGTTCCAGCTCGCGTCCAGGAATCTCGACGGCAGCGAGAAGGTGAGCCTCGGCGGCCCGGGCGCAGTGCGCGCGTATGCGCAGGGCGAAGCCACTGCCGACGAGGCCGAGCTCGCGACGGTCGAGCTGCGCTACGTGCTGCCCGCTTTCTCCCTCGTGCCGGGCAACATCCAGGCGTCCGCGTTCTTCGATTACGGCCGGGGCCGGCTCAACGAGAGCCCGCTGCCGGCCGAAGTGCCGACGAATCATCGAACACTCAGCGGAGCAGGCCTGGGCCTCACCTGGGGCCGGCAGGACGATTTCTTCGTGCGGGGCTCACTGGCGTGGCGCACCATCGGCGCGCCGATCTCGGATCCCGCCGACCGCAAGCCCCGTTTGTACTTTCAGCTCGTCAAGTACCTCTAGGGCTTCACTGCTTTGCAGGTCGGTCGTGCGATTGATAGAGGCACGTTAAATGCTCCATGCCGCTGATTTCACGACAACGCGCGCGAGCGTCGCTTCAGACGCGGGCGCCTCGAACTAAAGTGGCAGAGCACCGTTCTTCGCTGACCCGCTACGCCTGGCTTTCGATAGCCGCGGCGGCGCTCATCATCGTTCTCAAGACCTGGGCCTACTGGGTCACCGACTCGGTGGGGCTGCTCTCCGATGCGCTCGAGTCGGTGGTCAATCTCGTCAGCGCGTGTGCGATGCTCGTCGCGCTCACGATCGCCGCGCGTCCCGCCGACGACGACCACCCTTACGGCCACGACAAGGCCGAGTATTTCTCGAGCGGTTTCGAAGGCGGAATGATCCTGATCGCGGCCCTCGGCATCGCCGCCGCTGCGATCGAGCGCCTGCTGCATCCACGGGCGCTCGAGCAACTCGGCCTCGGGCTGGGCATTTCGGTCGTCGCTTCGCTCATCAACTTCGCCATTGCGCGCGTGCTCGCCACCGCCGGGCGCCAACACGATTCGCTTGCGCTCGTGGCCGACGCGCGTCACCTGATGACCGACGTGTGGACTTCTCTCGGCGTGCTCGTCGGCGTGGGCCTCGTCGCACTGACCGGCTGGAGCTGGCTAGATCCCGCGGTCGCGATCGGGGTCGCCATCAACATCGTCTGGACCGGAGTCGACCTGCTGCGCCGGTCCACCCTGGGCCTCATGGACACTGCGCTCCCTGCGCAGGAGCAGGACGTGATCCGCGGCATCCTCGACACGTACGGGCCCGACGGAATCCGCTATCACGCGCTGCGGACGCGCCGCTCGGGGCCGCGGCGCTTCGTGTCGATGCACGTGCTCGTGCCAGGGGCGTGGACGGTGCAACACGGCCATGACGTCATCGAGCAGATTGAGCAGCAGGTCCGCGAGCGCCTGCCCAACACCACGATCACGGTCCATATGGAGCCGCTGGAAGATCCGCGCGCGTGGCACGACCTCGAGATCGAGCCGCTGAGCGCTACGCCCGGTACGACGCTCACCGGCGAACCCAAGGTTTAACGGAGCGCAGCGCTATAGGCGCGGCGTGCAAAAATTGCAGCGCCGCCACTGCAATTTGGAAACCCGGGGCTCCGCGTTGATGCTCGCGGACCGTAGGCAACCCCTCCGGCGGGCTGGCAGACGCGATAGCAAGCGCCTGCGCGCACAGGTGGATTGCCCAAGTCGGCTCGAAAGTCGGGCCTGCGGGCACGGCTGTTGCAGTTTATCTACAGCTAAGCCGGGCACGATGTGAGGGCGAAGCCGGGGCCCAGGACCAACCGATCCGGGGCCTCTTTACTTGGAGGAGCGCCCATGAACGACCAAGACCTTGAGTCGCGATTTATCGGCATCACCATCGAGGGGCTGCTACGCCCGTGCGAGATCTACCCGGTGCGCGTCGGCGTCGGCCACGGCTACGTGTGGGAGTGGGCAGCGATCGAGCGCGCTACGCGCTCCAGGCACACCTTCGACCTGTTTTTCGACTGTCTCGAGGACGCGCGCAACCACGGCTACGAGCCGCACTTCCTCGACACCCAGCAGACCGACATCTCGGTCGTGCCGGTCAGCGCACCCGTCTAAGCGCCCGCGAGACGCCCGCCGGGGTCGAGCTGCGCGAGCGCCTCACCCTCCCGTGCGGTCATCGGCGCCGTCGGCGTCGCGTCGGGGGCATCGAAGTCGAAGCCGGTCTGCCGCCGGATCTCCGCGATATCCACTACCGGATTCCACGATTCCAGCCTGAAGCGCGCGCCCCGCTGCGTGTCGCGCTGAAACACCCCCAGCGGCGTCACGAGCGTCGCCATGTTGCCTGCCGCAGTGACGAAATCCAGCGTGTCGACCAGAACGCGCGTCGAGTGCTCGGTGCGCCACGTGACCACGCGCTTCGCGGTCGGTAGCATCACGGCGGCGCCGCCCCCTCCCGGAAGACGAACCCTCGGGTTCTCCCACGAGCCGATCACCGACACGTTCGTCCTGCCTTCCGCGTCGATCTGCGCGCAGCCCAGATAGACGAGGTCGAGCCCGCCGCGCGCGCACAGGTCGTAGAAATCCTGATTGGCGAATATCGCCGGCGAGCCCGCGACGATCGCCGGATCGCTGCTCGAGAGCGGGATCGTCGTCGGCTGCGGCTCCACGCCTCCCGCGACATTGATGTAGGTATAGCGAAAGTCGTAGGCTCGCTTCGCGAGCAGGCACGCGAGCATCGGCAGCGTGGAGTTCACGCCGCTGAACGCGATCTCGTCCGGCCTGATCTGCCGCGCGAGGTTGACGATGATGTAGGAGGAGGGGGTCCAGGTCGACATTTCAAAATTCATAAAAAGCAGGAAGGAAAGCACGCCAAGGAAAAACCAAGGACGCCAAGTGGCCGATATGACAAGCCGCTATCGCACGCGGCGTCACGAGCGGTCCCTTATTGAACCTCCTTGGCGTCCTTCTTTTTCCTGCTTTTGATCTTTGGTTTCAGGCGCTGCATCGAGATGCGCCTCGAGCACGCCGGGCTCGTCTTTCATGTAAGCCTCGACCGCCGGATAGTCGACGTCGTAGTACGGATGCATCGATCCCGGCCACGCGCCGTTGGGGACGACCGAGAACGCTTCGACCATGAAGCCCGGCACCAGCGTGAGCTCGGGCTGCTGGCGCAGGACGTCGGTCGGCACCAGGCGCTCGGCGGTGACGAACACGCGCATTGCCGCGCGCGTGAGCACATGGTCCCAGAACGGCGAGCCGTAAACCCGCGCATTGCCCTCTTCATCGACTTCGGCCGCATGGATCACCGCGATGTCGGGCGCGATCGCCGGGATCACGTAGACCTCTTTGCCCGAGCCGTACGGATCAGTGATGGTCCTCCATCCGTTGAGTATAGCGAGATCGCTGCCGTGCACTCCGGCGACCGGCTGGAAAGGCACTCCGTATGAAGCTGCACGCAGCCCCGCGACAAGCGTCATTCAGGCGTGCTCTTCGAGCTCGGCCTGTTTTTTCTCGATGGCTTTGCGATACCACTTCGCGAGCCCGAAGTTGCCTTCCATCGCGACGATGCCTGCGCGCACGCGCCTCACCGCGCCCGCGCGGCAGAGCAGGTCGAGGTCGTAACCCGGCGAC
>JAQGMV010000124.1 GCA_028292225.1 Betaproteobacteria bacterium | reverse complement strand
GCTGAACGCGATGAAAGGGCACGTGCTCGAAGAAGCGAAGCTCGAAGCGGTATACAGCCTCAACCCCGACGTGCCCGCCTGATATATTCGCGCAGCGCGCGACACGAGGCCGGCTCTGCCGGCCTTTTTTGTTTATGAAACTCGACCCCGTCCGGCGTCTCGCCAATCTTCCCAAGCCCACGTACCCCGACGAGCTTCCCGTCGTCGCGCGGCGGGAGGAGATCGCGCGAGCGATCTCGGAGAACCAGGTCGTCATCATCAGCGGCGAGACCGGCTCCGGCAAGACCACCCAGATTCCGAAGATCTGCCTCGAGCTCGGCCGCGGCGTGAACGGCTTCATCGGCCACACCCAGCCGCGCCGCATCGCCGCGCGCACCGTTGCCGCGCGCATCGCGCAGGAGCTCAAAAGCCCGCTCGGCCATGCGGTCGGCTACAAGGTGCGTTTCGCCGACAAGCTCTCGCAGGACACTTACATCAAGCTGATGACCGACGGCATCCTGCTCGCCGAGACGCAGGGTGATCGCCTGCTGAGGGCCTACGACACGATCATCATCGACGAGGCTCACGAGCGCAGCCTGAACATCGACTTTCTGCTCGGATACCTCAAAGGCGTGCTGCCGAAGCGGCCGGATCTCAAGCTCATCGTCACCTCGGCGACGATAGAGACCGGGCGCTTCTCGAAGCATTTCGCGCATTTTGGTACACCGGCGCCGGTGATCGAAGTGTCCGGGCGCACTTACCAGGTCGAGCAGCGTTATCGCCCGCTCGAGGCGGCTGACGAGGACGAAGAAGACCAGGACATGGAGGATGCGATTCTCGCCGCGGTCGACGAGCTCGCGCGTGAGCGCGCCGGCGGCGACATCCTCGTCTTCCTGCCGGGCGAGCGCGAGATTCGCGAGACCGCCGAAGCGTTGCGCAAGCACCACCCGAAGGGGATGGAGATACTCCCGCTGTATGCGCGCCTGTCGTTCGAAGAGCAGGAGCGGGTGTTCAAGACAGGCGGCGGGACACGCATCGTGCTCGCGACGAACGTCGCCGAGACTTCGCTCACCGTGCCCGGCATACGCTACGTCATCGATACCGGGCACGCCCGGATCAACCGGTACAGCTGGCGCAACAAGGTCGCGCAGCTCCAGGTCGAGAAGATTTCGCAGGCCTCCGCGAACCAGCGCGCGGGCCGCTGCGGGCGGCTCGGGGCGGGCGTGTGCATCCGTCTCTATGCCGAAGACGATTACGCCGCGCGTCCCGCGTTCACCGACCCGGAGATCCTGCGCTCGTCACTCGCCTCGGTGATCCTGCGCATGAAGTCGCTGCGCATCGGCGACGTCGAGGATTTTCCCTTCCTCGATCCGCCCGGCGCCCGCATGATCGCGGACGGCTACCAACTCCTGGCCGAGCTCGGTGCGGTCGACGAGCAGAACCAGCTCACCCAGACGGGCTGGCAGCTTGCGAAATTTCCGATCGACCCGCGCATCGCGCGCATGGTGCTCGCCGCGAGCCAGGAAAAGTGCGTGCGTGAAGTGCTGATCATCGCGTCCGCGCTTTCGATCCAGGATCCGCGCGAGCGGCCTTTCGACCGCGCCGACGAAGCCGACCGCGCCCAGGAGAAATTCCAGGAGGAGCGCTCGGACTTCCTCGGGTACTTGAAACTCTGGGATTTCTTCGAAGACGCGATCAGGCAC
Organism: Betaproteobacteria bacterium; assembly: GCA_028292225.1. GTDB lineage: Bacteria > Pseudomonadota > Gammaproteobacteria > Burkholderiales > SG8-41 > JAQGMV01. The sequence goes on along the minus strand of JAQGMV010000124.1, from coordinate 20,447 downwards.
AAGAAATCCAACCGCAAGCTCACCGACCTCCTGCACGAGCATTTCCTCTCGCAGCGGCGCATGCGCGAGTGGCGGGACATACACAGCCAGCTCGCGTCACTGGTTGGCGAGATCGGCCTCACGCAGAACGAGGAGCCTGCGACTTACGAGCAGATCCATCGCGCGCTGCTCGCGGGGCTGCTCGGCAATATCGGGTTGAAAAGCGACGAAGGCTCGGAATATATCGGCGCACGAGACATCAAGTTCCTGATCTTCCCCGGATCGGTGCTGCGCAAGTCGGCGCCGAAGTGGGTGATGGCGGCCGAGATCGTCGAGACGACGAGGCTATACGCGCGCAACGTCGCGCGTATCGTGCCCGAGTGGATCGAGCCGCTCGCGGTGCACCTGGTCAAGCGGCATTACTCCGACCCGCACTGGGACAAGGAGCGCGGCATGGTGATGGCGTACGAGCGCGTGACGCTGCACGGCCTCACGATCGTCGCCAGGCGCAGCGTGCATTACGGACCGCTCAACCCGCTCGAAGCGCGCGAGATCTTCATCCATCGCGCGTTGGCGGCATTCGAATTCGAGACCCGCGGCGCGTTCTTCGAGCATAACCGCAAGCTCGTGCGCGAGCTGCGCGAGCTCGAGCACAAGGCGCGGCGCCGCGACGTGCTCGTGGACGAGCACACGATCTACGAGTTCTACGACGCGCTGATTCCCGAAGGCATATACAACCGCGCGGGTTTCGAGCGCTGGCGCAGGGACGCCGAAGCGGCTGATCCCCAGCTCCTTTTCCTCACGCGCGAATACCTGATGCGGCATGCCGCACAGGACATCGCCGAGGAGCTGTTCCCCGACACGCTGCACGTGGGCGACGCCGATTTCCGGCTGCACTATCGCTTCGAGCTCGGGCATCCGCTCGACGGGGTGACGGTGACGGTGCCGCTGCATCTGCTGAATACCCTCGGCGAGACGCCGTTCGACTGGCTCGTGCCGGGGATGCTGCGCGAGAAGGTGACGTGGTCGATGAAAGCGCTGCCCAAAGGCATACGCAAGCACCTCTTCCCGCTGCCTGAGCAGGTCACGTCGTTCCTGCAATCGGTGGATGCGGCCGTTGTAGCGCAGGCGCCGTCGCGTGCAGTCCGCTCGCCGTTCAGCGACGCGCTGCGCAAGTTCGTCCAGCGCCGCATCGGCGAGCCGATCCCGGAGAAAGCGTGGGACGACCGCGAGATGCCCGCGCACCTCAGGATGAACTTTCGCGTCATCGACGAAGCCGGGCGCGAGCTCGCCGCAGGCCGCGACCTGCTCGCGCTGAAAGGCCAGCTCGGGCAGGCGGCGCAGCTCACCTTCGGAGAGCAGGCCGAAGCCGGGATCGAGCGCGCCGACATCCGGGCATGGGATTTCGGCGATCTTCCGGAAGAGATCGCGTTCACGCGCAAGGGCAGAAGGTTGACCGGCTACCCCGCCCTCGTCGACGAAGGCGCGAGCGTGGCGATCCGCCTCTTCGACCTCAAGTCTGCCGCCGATGAAGCCATGCGCGCAGGCGTGCGCAGGTTGTTGCGAATTGCGCTCAGGGAGCAGATGAGGCAGCTCGAAAAAGGGCCTGCCGGCTTCGTGCAGACGGCTCTCCAGTTGCGTACGCTCGCGAACGCCGACGATATCAAAGAAGACCTGCTCACCGCGATCACCGACCGTGCGTTCATCGGAGACGACGAGCTGCCGCGATCGCAGAAAGCTTTCGAAGCGCAGCGCGGCCGCGCCCGCGCGCGATTGCCTGCCGTCACCGAAGCGGCGACGCGGCTGCTCGGAACGATCGCGGAAGAGTACCAGCGCCTCTACGCGAAGCTGGCGTCGATCAAGGGTCCTCTCGCGCGGCCCGCTGCGGACATCCGCGCCCAGCTCTCGCGCCTCGTCTACAAAGGCTTCTTCAGCGCGACGCCGTGGGATCAGCTCGCACAGATGCCGCGTTACCTGAAAGCGATGCAGCTGCGCCTGGAGAAGTACGGCAACGGCCCGGAGCGCGATGCGAAGCACACGCAGAGCATCGCGGAGCTCACCAAGCGCTTTGAGGAGCGGCTGGAAAAACAGCGCAAGGCCGGCGTCGACGACCCGCGCCTCGAAGAATTCCGCTGGGCGATGGAAGAGCTGCGCGTCTCGCTGTTCGCGCAGGAGCTCAAGACGCCGTACCCGATCTCATACAAACGCATCGAAAAAATGTGGAATGCGATCCGCGGTGGGGCTGCCTGAGAGCACAGCATTTACCACGAAGGACACGAAGGGGCACGAAGGAAAGGCGAAAGCTTTCAACGCGAAGGACGCGAATACAAATGCCCCGTCATCCTGGCGTACGCCACGATCCATTTTCGATCAAAGTCGAAATGGATTCCGGCCTGGACTAAGGCCATTCCAGGGCAGGCTCTGCGTCGGAATGACGGCCGTGGAAGGATGTGACCGCTTCTTTCCTTCGTGCCCCTTCGTGTCCTTCGTGGTTAAAAGCTTTTAATGCCCTTCGCGCCCAAAACTCGACTTCAGCTCGTCCTCGAACTCGCCATCGATGAGTACGTAGAGCATCTTCGCCGGCTTGTCCGAGCGATTGCTCCATGCGTGGTTGGTTCCGCGCTGGATGACGACGTCGCCGGTTTTCAGGTGCACGTCCTCCTCATCGAGGAGCATCACGATCTCGCCTTCGAGAACGACGGCGTAATCGATGGTCTGTGTGCGGTGCATGAAGGGATGCCGCTGGTTCTGCCCGAAAGTCGAAGCGTTCTCGTTGCCCATCGCCTTGAACACTTCCTTCGCCTGCGACGGATCCATGTTGCGTATCGACTCGGTCTCGGGCGCGATCTCCGAAATCCGAAACACCGTCCCGTGAGGCGGCGGATGGATCTGTTTCGGGCCTGCGGTCGGATCCGCTTCTTCGCGCCTGACGATGACCGGCGACGCGCTGGTCTTCCAGAGGTCTGTCGAGATGTGTCCCGGCCGCTTCGGATTGGTTCGCACTGCGGGTGCAGGACCGTCTTCGAGCACGACCGCTTTGCCGCTGGCGTCGTGACCGGTCACGACGCGCCTGATTTTTCCGTCCATCGATTCCTCTCGGGTAAAGGCTCTATTCGGGTTCGACGCCTGCAAGCTTCACCATCTCCGCAAAGCGTTTGATCTGATCGTCCAGGAAAGCGCGAAACTCCGCCGGCGAGTTGCCGACAGGCTCGAGCTGCAACGTATTCAGGCGCTCGCGCACCTGCGGGCTTGCAAGCGACTTCTGCGCCTCTGTTTGCAGGCGCGTGACGATGGCGGCCGGCGTTTTCGCCGGCGCGAACATCGCGTACCAGCTCATCGAGTCGACGGTCATCGAGGGGAGGCCCGCTTCGGCCATGGTCGGCACGTTCGGCAGGAACGGCGCGCGCTTCGACCCGGTATACGCGAGCGCCCTGAGCTTGCCCGACTGGATGTGCGGAAGACCGAGCGGCGTGGTGGCGAACATCATCGGCACCTCGCCGCCGAGCACCGCCGTGATTGCCTGTCCGGCGCCTTTGAACGGCACGTGCACGATCTGCGTTCCCGCACGTGCGTTGAAAAGTTCGCCTGAAAGATGCTGAGTGTTCCCGATGCCGGGCGTCGAAAAAGACAGCTTCGAGCCCGGCTTCTTCGCGAGCGCGATGAGCTCCTTCAGCGAGCTCACGGGGACCGAGGGGTTCACCACCAGGAAGTGACCACCCCCGTTCGCGAGATTGGTCACCGGCGCGAAATCCCGGCGCACGTCGAAAGGCAGCTTCCGGTAAATGCTCGGGTTCACTGCAAACGACGCCGAGGTGACGAGCAGCGTATATCCGTCGGGTTGCGCTTTCGCGACGAGGTCCGCGCCGATGATGCCGTTCGCGCCCGGCCGGTTGTCCACGACCATCTGCTGGCCGATCTGCGTCGAGATCTGCTGGGCGACCAGCCGCGCCACGGTGTCGGGCCCGCCGGCGCCGAAGCCGACGATCACGCGAATGGGTCTGGCGGGATAGCTTTGTGCCTGGGACGCTGACGATAGCGCTGCTGCAAGAGTAAGTGCGAGCAGGCAAACACTGCGGAACATCACCGCGACTCCTCCGGTTATTCCTTCACCAGCCAATCCACTTTTCCACTGCCTTTGCCGTTGACGACGAGCTTCTTCGCGAGCCATTCGACGATCCGCTTGGCTTCCTCTTCGAAATGCCACGGCGGGTTCACGACGATCATTCCGCAGCCGGGAATGATTCCGCTCTCGTCGCGCTCGCGCACGGTGAGCTCCAGCCGCAGCACTTTACGAATGCCGGAGCGCTGGATGTCGAGCGCGAAGTCGCGCATCGGCGCCGGCTCCATGATCGGATACCACAGCGCATAAATCCCCGTCGGCCAGCGGGCGTGGGCGTCCTTCAGCGCTTTCACGATGCGGTCGAACTCGCGTGGGCGATCGAAAGACGAGTCGATCAGAACAAGCCCGCGGCGCTCCGCCGGGGGCACATTGGTTTTGACCGCCTGGTAGGCATCGATGCAATGGACCGATACGTGGCGCTCGGCTGACATGACCGATGCGAGCTCGCTGCAGTCCACCTTGTTGAGCTCGACCAGCACCATCCGGTCGTCAGGCCGCATCACGCGTCTGGCGATCAGCGGCGAGCCCGGATAGAAGCGCAGGGTCGGGTAGGGATTCACCGACCGCACCACGTCCATGTAAGGTTTGAGCTCGGGAGGGAGATCGGTCGCGTTCCACAGGCGGGCGATGCCGTTCTCGTACTCGCGCGCTTTCTGCGCCCAGTCGTGCATCAGGTCGTAGAGTGCGATGCCGGCGTGCGTGTCGAGGTAGAAGTAAGGCTTGTCTTTGGTCGACAAGCCGATCAGCAGCCGCGTGAGCAGGGCGTGCTTGAAAACGTCGGCGAAGTTGCCGGCGTGAAACATGTGGCGATAGGAGAGCATGCGGGGAGGAGTGACAGCCTTGGCGCGGATGGCGGCAACGAAACGGTTTACCGCTGCACCCGTGCATAATAACATCGGTCCACGAGAGCGTAAGCGCCGCGAGAGCGCGCCTCTTACCAGGAGAGTGTTCTTCGATGGCGTCGCAGGTCGCGTCCCCGGTTGCGTCCAACCGCCCGGTCTACGAGGTGTATGCGCTCAAGTACGCGCAGCGTGACGCCCGCCGGCCCGATAACTTCGTCGGCGGCGACCCGCACGACGCCCCGATGCCGATGGATTATTTCGTCTGGCTCATCCGCAACGACAAGCGCACCTGGGTGGTCGATGTCGGTTTCACCGCGCCGGTCGCGGCGCAGCGCAGGCGCACGATGTTGAGGTCGCCGGTACAGGGTCTCGCGATGCTCGGCGTCGATTCCCGAGGCGTGAGCGACGTGATCGTGACCCACATGCACTACGACCACATCGGGACTTTCCAGGATTTTCCGCAGGCGACGTTTCATCTCCAGGACGCCGAGATGGCTTTCGTCACGGGACGCCACATGTGCCACTCGCTCTTCAGGCACAGCTTCGAAGTCGAGGATGTGGTCGGTTTCGTGCGTCTGGTGCACGCGGGTCGCGTCAAGTTTCACGACGGCGACGCCGAGATCGCGCCGGGGATCACGATCCACCGGATCGGCGGACACACCGCGGGGCTCCAGTCGGTGCGCGTGCACACCCGGCGCGGTTGGGTCGTGCTCGCGTCCGACGCGAGCCACTACTACGAGCACTTCGAGGAGGGGCGCTGCTTCCCGATCGTCTACGACGTCGGTGCGACGCTCGAAGGCTACGGCATCCTCCAGCGCCTCGCCGAATCGCCTCAGCATATCGTTCCCGGGCACGATCCGCTCGTGATGCAGCGCTATCCCGCGGTGACGAGCGACCTCGAAGATGTCGCGGTGCGGCTGGATGTCATGCCTCGCGGTTGATACGCGCGCCACGATCGCCGCGCCGGACTCGCCGATACCTCGCGATGACAGCACGGTAATTGGAGGAACGAGTGTGACCAGCACGGAGCCGCGGCGCGTCCTTAGAGCTTGTCGTATTTGGTCATCTGCCCGCGCGCCTTGTCCGCGGGATATTTCCGGGCATTGATCGCGAGCTTGCGGTCGGCCGCGCCGGCAAGATCGATGCCAAGCTTGTCGCACAGGCGTACGAGATACAGCAGCACGTCTGCCGCTTCGAGCGCGACTTCCTCGAGGGCCGGCGGCGGCAGGTTCTGCGCCTGGTCGGCGTTAAGCCACTGGAAATGCTCGATGAGCTCGCCCGCTTCCGCCGAGAGCGCCATCGCGAGGTTCTTCGGATTGTGGAACTGGTCCCAGTCGCGCTCGGCGGCGAAAGCGGCAAGCCGCTCGCGCAGATCGGTGAGGGTGTCCTTCGGATCAGGCATGCTCGCGGCTTCCGGCGTATTCGACTGTGAATTGTAGCTGCCGCGAAATCGGGGTCTGTCCCTGATTTTCGGTGGGGTCAAGAAATGACTGAACGCGACCTGCAACCTTTCACCACCGACATCCCCGCGCGGCTCGACCGGCTGCCGTGGAGCCGCTTCCATTGGCTGGTCGTGCTCGCCCTCGGTGCGAGCTGGGCGATCGACGGTCTCGAAGTCACGCTCAAAGGTGCGGTGAGCGGGGTGCTGCAGGACCCCGCGACGCTCGGGCTCACGAGCACGCAGATCGGCCTCGCGGCATCCGCGTATCTGCTCGGCGCGGTGGTCGGCGCGCTCTTCTGCGGCCGCCTGACCGATCGCTACGGGCGCGCACGGCTCTTCTTCGTGACCATGGCGATCTATCTCACGGGGACGCTGCTGACCGCGTTCTCGTGGGATCTCGTGAGCCTCGCCGCGTTTCGCGTGATCACCGGCTTCGGCATCGGCGGTGAATACGCGGCGATCAATTCCGCGATCGACGAGTTGATCCCGGCGCGGGTTCGCGGCCGCGTCAATCTCGTCATCAACGGCAGCTTCTGGCTCGGTGCGGTGGCAGGCTCGGGCGCGACGGTCGTGCTGCTCGACCCGCAGGTGTTTGCGCTCGACGTCGGCTGGCGCGTCGGTTTCGGCATCGGCGCGGCACTGGGCTTCGCGGTGCTGTTCGCGCGGCGCTTCATCCCGGAGAGCCCGCGCTGGCTTGCGATACACGGTTATCGCGCGCGTGCCGAATGCGTCGTCGCCGCGATCGAGGCGCGCGTGCTCGGCGGGCAGCAGCCAACCGCAGGCCCCGCCGAGACCCTCACCATACGGCCGCGCTTGCACACCGGACTCAGGGTCGTGCTGGAGACGATGTTCAGGCGTTACCGAAGGCGCTCGATCCTGTGCTTCGTGCTGATCACCTCGCAGGCGTTTCTCTACAACGCGATCTTCTTTACCTACGCGCTCGTGCTCACGCGCTTCTACGGCGTTCCCGCGGCTGAAACCGGGCTTTACCTGCTGCCTTTCGCGCTGGGTAACTTCCTCGGGCCCCTGCTGCTCGGGCGCCTGTTCGATACGCTCGGGCGGCGCACCATGATCTCAGTGACCTATGCGGCTTCAGCCGCGCTGCTCCTCGTCACCGGCGCACTGTTCCTGCACGGGTCGCTGAGCGCGCTCGGCCAGACCGCGATGTGGAGCCTCATCTTCTTTTTCGCGTCGGCCGCGGCAAGCGCCGCGTACCTCACGGCGAGCGAAGTCTTCCCCCTGGAGCTGCGCGCGCTCGCGATCGCGGTGTTTTACGCGCTGGGGACTGCCGCTGGCGGTGTCGCGGCGCCGTGGCTCTTCGGTGCGCTGATCGGCACCGGCGAGCGCATTGCCGTGTTCTGGGGTTATGCGCTCGGCGCGGCGCTCATGCTGATAGCCGCCGGTGTGGAGTGGCGCATGGGCGTCGACGCCGAACGGGTCTCGCTGGAGGGCGTTGCGCTTCCGCTCTCCGCCGTCTGAGAGGCGCTCGTCACCGCTCGGCCATCGGATATGCGAGCGACGGCACGGCACGTTTCGCAGGGGCGGCCTCGGCAGGACGCAGGTCGGCTGCTTCCTGCACGGCGCCAGCCGCTGCGCGCTTCGGTGCGTAGGCGAGAACGAACCGGAAGACCGTCCGGCCGGGAGCGCTCGTCACCGAGATCCTGCTCTGGTGGAGATCGAGTATCCGCTTCGAGATCGCGAGACCGAGGCCCGCGCTTCCCGCCGCGAGATCGCGGCATTTCTCGACGCGATAGAAGCGCTCGAAGATCCGGGGCAGCTCAGCCTCCGGGATGCCGATGCCGGTATCCGCAACCTCGACCAGTGCACCGTCCGCGACGGGCGCCGCCATCACACTGACGGTGCCGCCGGAGCGCGTGTAGCGCAGCGCGTTTTCCACGAGGTTGCGCAGCACGCGCTCCATGAGCCCCACGTCTGCCATCACGAGCGGCAGGTCGGGGCGTATCGAGCATCTCAGGTCGATGCCCTTGGACGACGCGGCGAGCTCGAACTCCTGCATGACGTCCTGCACCAGATCGCCGAGCGCGCATGGCTCCAGCGCCGCCGTCATCTGGCCCGAGTCGAGCTTGGCCAGATCGAACAGCCTCGCCACGAGCCCGCTCAGCTGCTCGGTCTGCTTGAGCGCGATCTCCAGGTAGCTTCGTTTTTCCTCCGGCGCGAGCTGGTCGCTTTTCAGGTGCAGGGTCTCGATATAGCCCTGCAGCGACGCGAGCGGCGTGCGCAGGTCGTGCGAGATGTTCGCGACGAGCTCGCGGCGCATCGCGTCGGTTTTCTGCAGCGCGGTCATCTGCGCGAGGATGCGGTCGGCCATGTGGTTGAACGTATCGGTGAGCTTGCCGACTTCATCCGTAGGCAGGCGCAGCGGCTCGGGCTGCTCGGCGAATCCGCTACGGCGGAACTTGTCCATGACTGCGCCCAACTGGCGCAGCGGGCGCGTCATGAGGGTGAGGATGAGCGCGCTCGCGATCAGCGCCACGGCAAGACCGCAGCCCAGGAGCCAGAGCGTCTCGCGCAGAACGTAGCTCTGTTTGATCTGCTGTGCGAGGGTGTCGCGGCTCACGCCGCGAAGAACGAGATAGAGATAACCACTTTCGCTGCCGGAGAGAGCGACGGGGGCGACCGAGAACACCCGCTTTCGCACGGGTTCCGAGGGATCGTCTCCGACGATCGGCAGCTCGTCATCACCCTTCAGGAAGCGCCGTATCGGGGTGAGATCGACCGACGCGTGCTTGATCGCATCCTGGCCGGAGGCCGCGACGACCTGTCCCGCGGCGTCGAGCAGGTACACGTCGATGCGCGGATTCACGACGCGTATGCGGTCGAAGACCTTGCGCACCGCGCTCGGATCCGCGGTCTCGCCCTCGAGGATGTGCTCGTCGATCAGGCGGGCCGCGAGGTTGCGGTAGACCTTCTGGTTGATCTCCTGGTTGCGCGCGGTATCGGAGTGCCGGATGACGACGAGGAACAGTGCCGCCATGACGACGGTGAGGCCTACCAGCACTGCGAGCAGCCTCGCGTAAAGACTCTTCGGCACTCAGGTCCCCATGGGTGCCGAGGAGTCGGCATACAGACTCCTCGGCACTCGGGTTTCCACGAGTGCCGATGAGCCGGCGTAAAGACTGTTCGGCAACTCAGCTCTCCGCGAGCGCCGCCTGCGGCTCGCCGAGCTTGTAGCCCACGCCGCGCACAGTGAGGATGATCTGCGGCCGCGCCTGGTCTTTCTCCACTTTCGCGCGCAGGCGGTTGATGTGGCAGTTCACGTTGTGCTCGTATCCGTCGTAGCCGTAGCCCCACACCGCATCGAGGAGCTGCAGCCGCGTGTACACCCGCCCCGGATTGCGGACGAAGTGCAGCAGCAGGTCGAACTCCTTGGACGTGAGCGCGATCGGGACGCCGTCCACGCGCACCTCGCGCCTCGCGACGTCCACGAACAGGTCCCCGCATCTCAGGGTCTCGTCCGGCGGTGTCGCCGCCGCGTTCTCGAGGTGCTCGAGCCGCCTGAACATCGCTTTGGCGCGCGCGACGAGCTCGCGGATGCTGAAAGGTTTGGTGAGATAGTCGTCGGCGCCCAGCTCCAGCCCGAGCACGCGGTCGAGCTCGGCGGCCTTGGCCGTGAGCATCATGATCGGGGTATACACGGGTCGCTCGCGCAGGCGCCGGCACACTTCGAGCCCGTCCATTCCCGGCAGCATGAGGTCGAGGACGACCAGATCGAAATGCTGTTTGTGGGCGGCGGCCAGTCCGGAGTAGCCGTCGAAGGCAAGCTCGACCTTGCAGGGAAGATCCTGCAGGTGCAGGCGCACGAGATGGGCGATATCCTGCTGGTCCTCAATCACGAGCACATTGCGCATTTCGGGCTCCGCGTGGCACTTCCAGTTTGCCGTTCGAGTTTACTATGCGCTGCCCGCTGAATCTGCCGCAGCCGCGGGAAGTCGGCTGCGGCAGCCTTACGATCCTCAGCCGAGAGGCGCAGGCGAGTAAATGGGCGGATCCTGCAGGCTGTCGGTGGGTGTGTTCGGACTCCAGTTCGGCATCCAGTTCGCGCACCCGCCGAGCACGCCGAGCAGTGCAGCTGCTGCAATCAGCTTCACGGTCGAGGTCATGGTCGTTCTCCTTTCGGCAGAGACCGGGCAACGTTGCCCGTGCGCTGATAGTGGGCGGAGAACATGTTTCTTATATCGCCCGTGCATCTCTTTTTGATCTCGGTTCCGGGCCGCACCGGATACGACTACGGCCCGCCGTCTCGTCCGGCGGACCGAATTGCCGAATGCGCATATGTGGTGCGGATACCGTTCACACGGTATATTCGTAGGCTCAGCGCACACCTGTGGACAGGCACGCCCTGGCGTGCAGACGCCCCGGACCTTTTTCGAGGGTCCAACCGTGGCAAACGCGGCGCGCGATGCGGCTGACTATCGAATCCACACGCTCATGACAGCAAGACAAGCCATTTCAGGTCGCCCCGGCGGTCCCGCGCCGCACCCGGAAGATGCGGGCGGTCCGCGCACGGCCGACGATGTGCTGCAAGCCGATCTCCTCACCCGCGTCTCGCGCACTTTCGCATTGACGATCCCGCAGCTTCCGCACGCGCTGCGGCGGGTCGTGTCCAATGCATACCTCCTGTGCCGCATCGTCGATACGATCGAAGACGAGGCGATGCTGGTCCCCGCGGACAAGCGTCGCCTCTGCACGCAATTCGCGGCCGTCGTCGCAGGGCGTAGCCCGGCGGGGTCGTTCGCGGACGAGCTCGCGCCGCGTCTGTCTTCGAGCACGCCGCCCGGGGAGCGGGCCCTGATCTGCGAGACACCTCGCGTGATCGCGATCACCCACGGCTTCAGCGCGGCACAGCAGCAGGCCTTGCGCGCCTGCGTCGAAGTCATGGCGGAGGGGATGGCTTCGTTCCAGGAGGCGCGCACCGGCTCCGGCCTTGCCGACCTCACAGCGCTCGATCGCTACTGCTACTGCGTCGCAGGCGTGGTGGGGGAGATGCTCACGCGCCTGTTCTGCGATTATTCGCCGGCGATCGCGAAGCATCGCGATGCGCTGATGCCGCTTGCAGTGTCCTTCGGGCAGGGCCTCCAGATGACCAACATCCTGAAGGACATCTGGGAGGACCGGCAGCGAGGGGCGTGCTGGCTGCCGCAGGACGTTTTCCGGGAAAGCGGCTTCGATCTCGCGTGCCTCGGACGCGATCCGCAGTCCCCGGCCTTCGAGCGCGGGCTGGAGCGTCTCCTGGCCATCGCGCACGGGCACCTCGAGGACGCGCTCCGGTATACGCTGCTCATTCCGAAAGACGAGACCGCGATCCGCCATTTCTGCCTGTGGGCGATCGGCATGGCGCTGCTCACCTTGCGCAAGATCGACGCCAACCGCGCGTTTACGCGCAGCGCTCAGGTCAAGATCTCGCGCCGCAGTGTGAAGCTCGTGATCGTCGCGAGCCGCCTGTCGGTGCGCAGTGCTGCGCTGCTCAAAGCGCTTTTCCGGCTTGCGGCCTTCGGATTGCCGAAGCCGGTGCGGCGCCGGAATGTCCGCGGCGATTGAAACACTGCTGGTGTTGTGCGGCGTGTCGGCCGCCGCTGCCGTACTGCGCGCGAGGATTTCCGACAAACCCCGCGAGCCCGTCGAAGGACAGGCCGGAAGGGACGCGGTCTGGGTCCCGACACCGCCTGCGCTCGTCGAACGAATGCTCGATATCGCACGCGTGACGTCCGCGGATTACGTCATCGACCTGGGCTCCGGTGACGGGCGCAACGTCATTGCTGCCGCCGGGAGAGGGGCGCGTGCGCTCGGGGTCGAATACGACGCAGGCCTGATCGCAGTATCCCGGCGCAATGCCGTGCGCGAGGGCGTGGCGCACCTGGCGAAGTTCGTTCAGGCCGACTTTCATCAAGCGGATACATCCGGCGCGACGGTCCTGATGCTGTTCCTGCAGCCTGAAAATCTTCGCGAGCTTTCAGCGAAGTTCATGGCGTTGAAGCCCGGCACACGGATCGTGACCAACCGTTTCGGAATCGAAGGCTGGGAGCCTGACGAGATCAGCCGGATCGGCGGCGACTCGCCGAGCTGCTGCACTGCTCTGCTTTACGTCGTGCCGGACAAGGCTGGAGCTCCGCGCACCGCCTGAGTCGGTAAAGCCCTGAAGCCGGCGAATTTCACGCCACGGCTCACGACGCTCGCGTCGCGATGGTGTCCGTCAATATTCCGGCGATGAAGATTTCCCCTCGTGCGACGTGCGTGCCCCCCGGCGCGCCTCCGGATGCGCCGGCGGCCGCGGCGAGGACGGCGTTCTTCACGGGTGGATCCAACGCCGCATCGAACGTGAGCACGGTCTGATTGCCGTCATTGCTGATGGCGATCAGCGGTCCGAGTATCTGCTCCTGCTGGGCGACGAGCTGGTTCAGTGTGGCGAGCGTCGAGCTCTTGTCCACGGTTCTGGTCTTCGGGGTGGCCATGGGGTCAGAAATCCTGCCTGGTGATGGGCTTCAACAGTGTTGAAAGCTGATCCATGCTCGCGGCGTCCCTGCTGCGCTGCTCGATTTCGTCGAGGATCGCCGCGGTCTCGCTCGGAATGTCCGCCTGTTTGGGCAGGTTCAACGCGTCGGCGATCGCCCCGAGTGTGTTTTTGTCTCCGGAGGTCCTGAGCGCTCGCACATGGTCGGCCATTTTTTTTCTGCGGGCCTGGAGCTCCGGCGCGACCACGACGGCCGCCGCCGGCTCGAGCGCTTTCTGCGCAAGCGTTATGAACGAACGCCGGATTGCGGCGCTGTTCGCCGCCAGGGACTCGGCCGCGTTCCCCGTCGCGAAGAACTGGTTGAGCCCGAATGAAGTGTCTGCCGGCGACGCCGCCTTGATTCGCACGTCGATGCTGGCCAGCACTGAGGGATAGGTATCGATCTCGACGTCGTTCCCCGCCGCGTCTTTCACCTTCGTCGTTCCGACGGGTATGACCGACATCTCCTTGCGCTTGTAGCCGAGAGTCAGGCTTTCCGGAAGACCGGTTACATCGAATCCGATTTTCAGACCCACCGTCGTGCTCGTGCCGAAAAACATCGACTTCCTGTTTCCTCTGAGCAACAACGGTTGCGGCAGTTGCGGGCTCGGCGTGACGACGAGAGTGGCCGCGTTGCCCGTGGCGTACACCTGCCTTATCTGCGGGGCGAAGACCGCGAGGTCGGTGTTGATGGAGGCCACGACCGGCGGGACTGCCCCATTGTCGTATCGCGGTCCGAAAAATCCGTCGATCCTGTCGTAGGCGATCGAAACCGTACCCGGCGTTCTGTCGATGTCGAGTCCGATCGACGTCTTGGTGACGAAAATGACCCGATCCGTGGCGCAGCCCGCGAGGAGCAGTGCGGCTGCTGTCGGCACGATCAGGGCACCCGTGCGCATATTCATGCTTGTCGTCCCCCCGAGACTCAGGATCGATTCAGTGCCTGAACCCTACGCAGATGCTGTCTCCGAGAACCAGGATCTCCTCGGAGTTGTAGCCGATGGACAGGCTCGAAGAAATATCGGACCGCGTCGCGGAAATCCCGATATTCGTGACCCGCAGTGCCGCGGCTGCGTCGGAACCGCTGCGGTCGTGTCCGGGTATCCGGATCGACACGAGACCGACGATGTGCGTCGTTCCAGCCTCGTCGAGATAAGTGTAGGCGCAACCGGGCAGAAGCACGGCGCAGAAGAGAACCAGGAAAGGAAGTCGATTCAAAAGGCACGTCCGCCAGGGACCGCGGGCGGCGATTTCGCGCCATGGTGTTGAGGACACTCGGGAAGCACCAGGGGCCAGCTTGATCGAGTCATCGCGGCGGGCTGCTTACTCGGAGAGGGACCTACGATAGCACGAGCGATGCTGCACGCGGTCGGGGGGCAAACGCCGTGGCGCGGGCTGCCACCATCCCGCACTTGCGCGCAAGCGCTCGGGGCCTGCGGAATACCTGCGGGGTCACGAGCATCGTCGCGCGTGATAAAGTCGGCATCGCAACGATTCCGCCCGCCCGTCGAACGATCCTCCCCGGTTTGAAACGACCCCCTTTGCTCCATTTGCCGCCTGGTCTCGCGAGGCTGCTGCCGTTCCTGCAATGGTGGCCCCGCGTGAACCGCGTGACCCTGCGCGCCGACCTCATCGCCGGCGCGACCGGCGCGATCCTCGTCCTGCCGCAGGGCGTCGCGTTCGCGACCATCGCCGGAATGCCGCCGGAGTACGGACTCTACGCCGCGATCATCCCGACGATCATCGCGGCGCTCTTCGGATCGAGCTGGCACCTGATGGGCGGCCCGACGACCGCGACCTCGATCGTCATCTTCTCGACGATGAGCACGGTCGCCAATCCCGGGACGAACGAATACGTCCAGCTCGTGCTGGTCATGTCGCTGCTCGCAGGCATCTTCAAGCTCATGATGGGGCTGCTGCGCATGGGCATCCTGGTGAACTTCGTCTCGCAGACGGTGGTAGTCGGTTTCACGGCGGGGGCGGGGCTGCTGATCGCGGCGAGCCAGATCAGGCATTACTTCGGCGTGTCGATGCCTCTCGGGCTCGGGTTTGCGGACACGCTCGAGTTTCTCGCCACGCATGTACGCGACATCGACTGGTATGTGGCTTCGGTCGCCACGATCACGCTCCTGAGCGGTATCGCGATGCGGCGGCGGTGGCCGCGCTTCCCCTACATGATCGGCGCGATGGTCGTCGGCGCTCTCTATGCCTACCTGCTGAGGTTCATTCCGGGATTCACCGTCTCGCATCACATCGCGACAGTGCCTGCGTTGCCGGGTCCGATACCGGCTTTCGCGCCGCCGCGGTTTTCTCTGGAAGCGCTGCGCAAGACGACTTCTGCGGCAGTGGTCGTGGGCATCGTCGGGCTCGCGGAAGCGATATCGATCGCGCGCGCGATCGCCGCGCGCTCGGAGCAGCGCATCAACGCCAACCAGGAATTCATCGGACAGGGACTGGCGAACATCGCAGGCTCGCTGTTTTCGGCTTATGCCGCGAGCGGCTCGCTCAACCGCACCGGCATGAACTATGAAGCCGGCGCGAAGACCCCGCTCTCGTCGATCTTCTCGGCGCTTTTTCTGGTGCTTGTGCTTTTCGCGGTCGCGCCGCTGGCCCGATACCTGCCGATACCTGCGATGGCCGGCGTGCTTCTGCTGGTCGCGTGGGGACTCGTCGACGTCAAGCGCATCCGAAAGATCTGCCGCATCAGCCGCGCCGAAGCCGCGGTGCTCGTCGTCACTCTGCTCGCGACGCTCCTGGTCGAGCTCGGCTTCGCGATCTACCTCGGGGTCATGCTCTCGCTGATGCTTTATCTGGGGCGCACGTCTCAGCCCCGTGTCGTTCACATCAGGCCCGATCAGCTAGAGCACGCGCGCGCGCTGACGAGCATCCCGCGGCTGCCGGACATCAGCGAGCTCAGGATGATTCGCATCCAGGGGTCGATCTTCTTCGGGGCGACGGAGCACGTTCGCGAAGCGCTTCAAGACCTCGATCCTCACGACCCCGCGTGCAGATACGTGCTGATCGACGCGGTACGCGTGAATTTCATCGACGCGGCCGGTGCGAAGATGCTGGCCGAAGAGGCGATACGCAGGCGCAGGCTCGGTGGCGCGCTGTACCTCTATCGCGTCAACGACGAGGTGCTGGGCGTTCTCACGCGCAGCGGCCGCATCGAGGAGATCGGCCGTGAGAATGTCGTACCGATGAACGCCCCGCAGATGATCGCCCGTGCCAGCCGCGCAGCCGAGGCGCTTTGAGAGTCCCACGATCGATTTAACCGAAGGTACAAAGTACAAAGATGTCGAAAACGGCTTTGCTGGTGCTGGACGTGCAGAACGAGTTGGTCGACCCGAAAGGCAAGGTCGGTGCCGAAGGTTTTGCGAAAGTCGTCCAGGAGCGTCGCCTTCTTCCGAAGATCAGGCGAGTGCAGGACGCGGTGCGCGCGAAGGAGCAGCCGGTGGTATTCATCCGGGTCGGGTTTCGCGCCGATTACGCCGATGCGATCAGCCAGTCGGCTCGCCTCGCACGCATCAAGAAGATGCAGGCGCTCGTCGTCGGGAGCTGGGGTCTCGAGTTTCCCGACGAGATCAGCCCGCGCGCCGATGAAATGATCTACACCAAACGCGCGGTCAACCCTTTCTTCAACACCGGGCTCCTCACGTGGCTGCGCGCGCGCGGCGTGGATACCCTGGCACTGTGCGGCGTTTACACGCACATGGTCGTGGACAGCACGGCACGTTATGCGGACGACTCGGGTTTCGTGGTCAAGGTGCTCGAAGACTGCTGCGCGAGCCCGGATCCGGAAGTGCACCGCATCGAGGTCGAGAAAATCCTGCCCCTGTTCGGTCAGGTGATGTCCTCCGACGATTTCCTCGCGTCGTTGCAAAGCATCTGACAGCGGCACAGCTCGAGCCGGTCAACCCTCGACTTTCACTCCCGCGTCCCGGATTACTTTTCCCCAGCGCTCGATTTCGACGTTCATGTGACGTGAAAGCGCTTCGGGCGTGCCGGGAAACGGCTCGAGCCCCCGCGCCTCGACCTGCCTGTGCAGCTCGGCATCGGCGAGGATGGTGCGCACGTCGCGATTGAGCTTTGCGACCAGCGGCCGCTCGACTTTCACCGGCGCGAGCAGGCCCACCCATGCCGTGGCGTCAAAGCCTTTCAGCCCCGCTTCGTCGAGCGACGGCACATTCGCAAGACTCTCCTGGCGCTTCAGGCTGCTCACCGCCAGCGCCCTGAGCTTGCCGGCTTTGACCTGCGGCAGCGCAACCGACAGGTTGGCGAAAGTCATCTGGACTTCTCCGGTCATGACCGCCGTCATCGCAGGGCCGCCGCCTTTGTAGGGCACGTGCACGATCTCGACGGCGGCCATGCGCTTGAAGAGCTCGGCGACGAGGTGCGCCGAGCTGCCCTCCCCGAACGACGAGAAGTTCAGCTTGCGCGGCTGGGCCTTCGCAAGCTGTATCAGCTCCTGCACGTTCGGAGCCGGCAACGAAGGGTTGACCACCAGCGCGTAGGCGCCGGTGACCAGGGTGCTTACGGCTGCGAAATCGCGTCTCAGGTCGAACGGGAGCTTCGGATACAGCGCGACGTTGCTGGTGATGCTCGAGGAGACGATGAAAAGCGTATAGCCATCGGGATTCGATTTCGCCGCGATGTCGGCGCCGATGTTTCCGTTTGCGCCTCCCCGGTTGTCGATGATGACTGGCCGTGACCAGAGGGTATTGAGCTGGTGCGCGACGAGGCGCGAAACGATGTCGTTTACGCCGCCGGGCGGAAAGGGAACGATCAGGCGCACCGGACGTACGGGGAAAGAAGTAACGCGTGCGTCGGCTGCGGGGGCGGCGGCATCGGCGGCGAGTGCGGCAGGGGCGGTATAAGCCACGCAGGTGCAGAAGGATGCAGCGGTTATCAGGGAAATACGGTGTTTACGTTTCATTGCCGGTTCCTTTTTACATGTTCTCGTGGCCGGCTTGCCTTGCCACGTTCCTCGTGCGCACCGCCATTGACCGCAGCGGGGTGCGCGCTACGATATAGCAACTTCGGGAAGTCATGCGCGTCATGCGGCCCCTCATTGCATCTTCGATCGTTCGTGCAGCGCTGCTGCTTGCGTGCGGGGGCGCGTGCGCAGCCTACCCGGACAGGCCGGTGAGGCTCATCGTCAGCCAGCCGGCCGGCGACACGACTGACCTCGTCGCGCGAGTGGTCGGACCCGCGCTCGGCGATTTCCTCAGGCAGCCGTTCATCGTCGACAACCATCCCGGAGCGAACGGCAATCTGGCGGCGGCGCGCGCGGCGAAGGCTAAAGCCGACGGCTACACGCTGCTCCTCGTTTCGACTTCATTCGCCACCAGCACCAGCCTCTATCCGACGCTGGCGCAGCATCCCGTTCGCGATTTCGCAGGCGTGTCGCGGATCGCGACGGTGCAGAACGTGCTCCTGGTGCATTCGTCTCACGTGAAAACCGTACGCGATTTTGTTGCGGCGGTGCGCGCGAGCCCGGGCAGGCTCGTCTTCGCTTCCAGCGGCAACGGCAGCCTGTCGCATCTCGCGGCCGAGTTGATGAAAATTACGAGTGGTCCGCTGAACACGCTGCACGTGCCTTACAAGGGTTTCGCGCCTGCGCTCACCGACCTCGTCGGCGGACACGTCGACGCGCTGTTCATCACGATGCCTTACGCGTATCCGCAGGTGAAGAGCGGCCGCTTGCGGGCCCTGGGCGTCGCGAGCCTGAAGCGCTCGCCTGCGCTTGCCGACGTGCCGACGCTCGACGAGAGCGGCGTCACCGGGTTCGAAGCGGTGTCGTGGAATGCGATCGTGGCGCCGGCGGGCACGAGCTACGACACGCTGGTGCGGCTCGGCCTCGCGGTGAACGAAGCCGAGCGATCTCCGGCTGTGCGCCAGAAGCTCGTGGCAATGGGCGCGGAACCCGCCGCGGATACGCCTGAAAATTTCGCCGAGTACCTGCGCGCCGAGGTGGCGAAGTGGGCGAAGGTGATCAAGACGGCAAGCGTCACGGTCGACTAGCGACCATTCCAACCGTGCCCAGCCCGCGTCAGTCGAGTGACACGGCCCGCCGCGTATCGATCGATTCGAAAACCGCATCGGCGAGCCGGATCATATACGTCGCTTCTTCGGCGTCGGGCAGCAGGCTGCGCTCACCTCGGAGCTCCCCCTCCATCACCTCGATCTCGCGGTGGTAGATCCGGGTGGGTGTGAACCGTTCCTCGCGCACGCCGGCAGCGGTGTTTACCTGCAGGTGATATTCGTCGACCCAGCGTATCGCCGAAGTCGACAGCATCCCTTTGGTGCCTTCGATGATCAGGTCGTTTTTGGCGTACGGGATCTCACGGCTCGCGCGGATCACTGCGTTGCAGCGCTCGCCGAGCCGCGCGAGGACCGCGACGGTGTCTTCCGGCTTTCCGTCGCGCCGGTCGGGATTGGAGCACGCGTACACGTCGCGGTAACGCAGCCCGGTCAACCACGGCACGAGATCGAGCAGGTGAGTGGCCACGTCGAACAGCACGCCGCCCTGCTTCAGGTCGTGGCGCCATTCACCTCTTTGCGTCAGCGGAGCGGTGCGCTCGAAAGCGATCGATCTCAACTCCCCGAGCTCGCCCGCGCGGACGATCTCGCGCACCCGATGGAGCATGCCCTCGAGGCGGATCTGGAAAGCGACGCGCAGGATCACACCCGCATCGGCGCACGCGGCTCCCATCTCGCGAGCGTCGGCGACCGACAGGGCGAGGGGTTTTTCGCACAGCACGTGCTTGCCGGCGCGCGCCGCGGCGAGCACAGCCTCTTTGTGCAGGGCGTTCGGCGTGGCGATGTAGACGACGTCGACTTCCGGATCGGCCAGAAGCTCGCCATGAGCGGCGTAGACCCGCTCGGCGCCGAAGGGCCGCGCCACTTCGAGGCCTTTGACAGGATCGCGGCTCGCGCACGCCACGAGGCGCGAACCGGGCGAGGCGAGGATGCCGGGAGCGACACTGTCCACGACCACGCCGCCCAGTCCGACGACGCCCCACCGTACGACTTTGTGCGTGTCCATTGCTCTATCAGTATAACTAGCGGCCATAGCCGCTTAAGCGGGCCGTCGCGCCCGTAAGCGAGAGCCGCTGCAGGGGCGACCCCTGAAGGAGCGGTGTAGACCCTTCAGACGAAAAAAAACCGGGAGAATCTCCCGGTTCTTTCAGAGGCTCAGGAAGCTTACGCTGCCTGGATGTTGCTCGCCTGCTTCTTGCCCTGGTTTCCAGCGGTGATTTCGAAGGAGACTTTCTGTCCTTCGCTCAGCGTCTTGAAGCCGGGCATGTTGATCGCCGAGAAGTGAGCGAAAAGGTCGTCTCCGCCGCCGTCCGGGGTGATGAAGCCGAAGCCTTTGGAGTCGTTAAACCATTTAACGGTACCGGTTGCCATGTGTGTCGTTCCTAATAGTAGATATGAAAAAGGGCAGAGCCCAAACCTCGTCGAATCTCCAAGCCCTTTAGAACGAACATCCACACAAGCCGTACTTTCAGGACCCCGAAACCAAACAGGGTTGCGCACGATAAACGGTAGGCG
>JAQGMV010000098.1 GCA_028292225.1 Betaproteobacteria bacterium | reverse complement strand
ATGACAGACGATCCAGACGAGTGTCTAGACTGCCTGGATGTTGCTCGCTTGTTTCTTGCCCTTGTTGCCCTGCGTCACTTCGAAGGAGACCTTCTGGCCTTCCTTCAGCGTTTTGAATCCGGGCATGTTAATGGCGGAGAAATGCGCGAAAAGATCTTCGCCGCCGCCGTCAGGAGTGATGAAGCCGAAACCTTTGGAATCGTTGAACCACTTCACAGTGCCAGTTGCCATTTGTTGCGTTCCTTAAAGAAATTAAACGAGGGCTGTCGAAGCCCAACCGATGTTTAATCTCCAAGCGTCCAAAGAACCAACACCAGACAACTGCGGAGTCGACATTCTCAAGAACTTAGAACTAAACACGCGATCACGGTATACCGATTTTTATGGGGTCGTCAAGCAAAATGTAACGGGTCGGAAGCACAGAATCCGGACTGTGCCGGGCGTGCAAAATCAGCGTGCCAACTCCGCATCGGCTTCGCTGCCGCCGAGTTGCGAATCCGCTTCGAGAATGAGTGCGCGCACTGCGTCCTTGCGCGGCAACGCAGCCGGATCGAGCTCGACGTAGCGCAGGTTCGCGGCAGTGAACCACGACTTCATCTGCGAGACCGCGGCGCGCGGCGCGTCCGCAGGAGCACCGAAGTTCACGACGGCCACGGGCCGCGTGCTCTTGTCGAAGATCGCGAAGTCGACGACGTGTCGCGCAAACATCCTCGCCTGCTCTTCGCGCGCGTACGGCGCCAGGTGCGGCGCGGCGTCCAGCAGCGAACCGACGGGCACCTGCGTGAACACGAGATGTTCGGGAAGGCCCGTCTTCAGCAGGTAATAGAGTAGCGTCTGCGGCGGCGTGAGGAATTTATCGCGAAGCGCGAACGATGCGGGCGGCGCAGCCGGTTGCGCCGCGCCGGCGCCCGCAACACCCCCCTCCTCGGCAGCCTCCGCTCGCGGCGCGTGCGCCGCGACGACCAGAAGCTCCTCCATGCGCCCGGCGCTTGCCGCTTCGCGCTGTGCAGCTTTGCGCCGGTGGTCCCAGATGATGTAGGCGACTCCCGCGATCGGGAGCAGCCCAAACACCAGATAGGCGAAGATCAAAGGATCAGCCTTCTGCTGCGCGCGCGGTGTCGAGGAGCTTCAACTCGGCGCGCGACTGCGCCGTGCGCCTGAAGGTGTTGTCCTGGAAATGCAGGAGCTCAGGCCCGAGCTCGTCGATCGTGCGCACCCCGAGCAATGCCATGACGCGGCTGATTTCCTCGCGGAACAGATCGATCGCGCGGGTCGCACCGTCGTATCCGCCTGCGGCGACACCGTAGAGCGTGGACCGCCCGATCAGCACCGCGCTCGCGCCGAGCGCCAGCGCCTTGACCACGTCCGAGCCGCGGCGGAATCCGCTGTCGACGATCACCGGGATGCGCTTGCCGACTGCGTCGACGACATCGGGCAGCGCTTCGAGCGGCGCCATCGAGCCGTCCAGATTGCGGCCTCCGTGGTTCGAGACGATCACACCATCAGCGCCGCAATCGGCCGCCATGATCGCGTCGTGCGGATGCGCAAGCCCTTTGACCATCAGCGTGCCGGGCCACATCTTGCGAAGCACCTTGAGGTCTTCCCAGTTGAGCGAGTCGTTCTTCATCTGCGACCGGCCCATCGGCGCGGCAGTCACTTTGTATTTGATCTCGCTCGGGTAGTTCTCGTAGCGCGGCATGCCGGTCGTCATCATGTATTTCGCAAGCACCCCGAGCAGCCAGCGCGGATGCATCATGACGTCGGTGATGTTCTTGCGCGTGAACGTGAACGGGATGGTGAAACCGTTGCGCAGGTTGTATTCGCGATTCGGCGACGTCGCGCCGTCGACTGTGACCACGAGGCCTTCGTAACCCGCGGCCTTCGCGCGCTCGACCAGCTTGTGCGACATCGATTTGTCGGGCCACATGTAAAGCTGGAACCACAGCCGTCCGCCGGCTTCCGCCGCGACGCGCTCCATCGAAGTCATCGAACCGGTGGCGAGCGTGAACGGTATGCCGGCGTCCCTGGCGGCGCGCGCCAGCGCGATCTCGCCTTCGTGCCACATCAGCCCCGCGGTGCCCGTCGGAGCGATGCATATCGGCATTTTCTGCGTGTGGCCGAACAGCGAAATTTCCTGGGTGCGCCCGGACACGTCGACGAGCGTGCGCGGCTTGAACTTGATCTTCTCGAAGACCGAGCGGTTGTTGCGCAGCGACACCTCGTCCTCGGTGCCGCGATCGACGAACTCGAAAAGCCCTTTGGGAACGCGCTTGAGCGCCTGGTCGCGCAAATCGAATATGTTGTAGGCCCCGAGGGTCTTCTTGTCCGCCATGCTGTTCTCCGTTGCTTGTAGTGTGGCGGGCGCCGTGGTGCCGCCTCGCGTTAACCCGTTATTTTAGCGAGTTTCCGCGCGTCGGGCTCATCGGAAGGTCGGTCCGGCGCAAACGCGGCATTGCGATTGCTGGAACGCCGGTACATCAACAACAGGACGTGGACATGTCTGAACGCACCGGAAATTCCAAGACCACCTGGATCATCATCGCCGTGGTCGCCATCGTCGTAATGCTGTTCGCGGGACTCCTGCCTCTGCCGGGCCAGAAGGACAACGTCACCCCGCACGTGCAGCCTTCCCCGCCCGGAACGCAGCCGCAGGTCGAAGCGCCGTAAGGGCCGCCCCCGTGCCCGCCGAGCCAAGCCGGCGCCGGCACGCAACCGCCGCCTGGAGGAACCCCGCCCGCATCGCCCGGTGGTGCTACGAATGGCGCGTCGGGTCAGACGAGGACCGACTCCG
>JAQGMV010000072.1 GCA_028292225.1 Betaproteobacteria bacterium | reverse complement strand
TGATCGAAGTGCGCAAAGGCAGCAACAGCGACATCCGAATTGCGGTCGTGCGCAGGATGATCGGCATCATCCGCGACCACGAGCAGGGCGATTTCGTGTGGGAATCGCGGCGTCTCGGCCGCAACGTAGACCTCTCCGCCCGTCAGCGCGATACCGCCGCCCTCGAAGCGTTCCTGATGAAAGAATTCTTCGAGGACGATCGGCGGCCTTAGGGCTGCTGACGCAGCCCCAAGGCTGCAAGCCCGAAAACGCCAAAGAGGGAAACCAAGGTTGCCCTCCTTGAATCTCCTTTCCTTCGGCTCGCTGCGGTCGCTCCACCGCACGCAACGAAGGCGGGGTCAGACCCCGGTTTTTCTTTGCTCGGGGTCTGACCTCGTTTTTGGCGCGAGGTCCAGTCCGCAGGCGGTGAACTTCAAGTACAGCTCCCGGCATATCCATGCGTCTGTCGCCGCGTACGTAACCTGCGCCGGACTCAACCGCACCGCCGCCCAGTTCGACGTGCGGGCGCCTTTCGGAATCCTCACACCCATGAACATCCCCGCGAGGTTGCGAACGCCGCTCTGCTCGTAGCCGCAGCGGCGCGCGACCGTTCCGAGATCGACCACGTTGCGCTCGTCGAAGGGAAACACCTGCTTGAGGGTGCGCAGGTCTTCTCCGACCGAGACCCCGCTTTTGACGAGGTCGGCGCGTTCCAGCAGGTTTTTCAGCAGCGGGGCGACATCCAGTCCCCGAAAGCGGAAGAGATAGACGGCGCGCGCGGTGGCGACCTGCACCAGGCTGGGCAGGTAGCTTTCGCCTTTACTGAAGGACGGCCGCGTCTCGGTATCGAACCCGACGACGCTTTCCTGCCTGAGGTCGTCCGCGGCGTGCTCGAGCTCAGACGCGGTCGTTACCACGCAGACCGGCCCTTCGTAGCGGCGGATGGGAAGGTCTGCCATTTGCTCTCGGGAAATCGAGCGCACGGCCGGAGGCGGAGAGTGCGAAAATGAAGTCATGCTGCTGACATTATGGCGCAAGGCCCTCGGTTTACCGGATTGGAGTTCGATAGAACATGAGCGCACCCTCGAATCGCCCGAAACATTTCTCGATGATCCGGGGTTTTCACCTCGCCGATGCCTTCACGCTCGCAAATGCCGCGTGCGGCGTGGCCGGGGTTTTTCTCGCGATGACTTACGTCGGCAGCGCGATGCTCGCGCATTTCTATGCGGCTGCAGCGATGGCGCCCGCGGCTTTCGTGTTCGACGTGCTCGACGGTAGGGTCGCGCGCTGGCGCGAAACCCACTCGGCGCTCGGGCGCGAGCTCGATTCGCTCTCGGACGTGATCTCGTTCGGGGTCGCGCCTGCGGCGCTCGCATACGCCGCGGGCCTTCGCGGCGGCTGGGACTGGGTCGTGCTGATCTATTTCGTGTGCTGCGGCGTGAGCCGCCTCGCACGCTACAACGTCACCGCCGAACAGCTCGCGGAAGGCAGCAGCGGCAAGGTGAAGTATTTCGAAGGTACGCCGATACCGACGAGCGTGGTGCTGACCGGCGTGCTGGCGTACTGCGCGGGACAGGGACGGCTCGGGGACGAGATCTACTGGGGCGCGTTGACGCTCGGGCCGTGGACGCTGCACCCGCTCGTGCTGCTTTTCGGGTTGTCCGGGACGCTGATGATCAGCAAGACGCTGAAGATCCCGAAGCCGTAAGGCCTACTGCTGCGAAGCGACGACCTCGCGCCGCTGGATCTCCGCGAGCAGCTGCCTGAAGCGTTCCTCGGTCGCGCGTCTGATCATCGACTCGGTCGCGAATCCGGCGAGCGCCGACCCCGCGATCGTCTCCGAACGGTAGATGACGCGCGTGCCGCCCGGCTCAGGCACGAGCTGCATCTTCGAGTCGTACTTCTTGAACGAGCCGCTGACGAGGTGAGCTTCGGTCATGACCGGCGCGACGTGCTTCACGTCGCGAACCGTGTCGATCCCCACCGAGAACGGGCCGACCCGCACCTGGTCTTTCTGCATGAGCCGCAGGGTATCGCCCGAGCGCGAGATCACTTTGCTGACCTGGACGTCGCGCATGTATTCCGGCGTACGCTCATAGTCGGTGATCACGTCCCAGACGCGCTGCTGGGGCGCTCTCACGAAGAACGAGACATTGGTTCGGATCTCTTCGTCGACGATCTGGACCTTCACGTCCAGGTCGGAGGATGCTGCCGCCGAGGCGGTTGTGGCGCCGGCCAGTCCCAGCGCAAAAGCGCACGCGGCTGCAGCGGCGAGGGAACGGAGGGCAGGCAGGGTGTGTAGCATGCACACCCAGTTGCAACGCGTGTACCCGGTGGAAGCCAGTGTTAGTCGGTAAACGGTAAACCGGAGGCCTCTGCCGCCTGCTCGACCGACCGTTCCCTCGTACGGCGTCAGTGCATCGATGCTGCCCCGGGATTTACCCCGCCTGGCGCCGGTTCACCGTTGACCGTTGACCATTCGCGGCCTTTCAAATCGCCGCAATGACGGTGATCTCGACCATCAGCCCCGGATCGGCGAGGTGGCTGACCTCGACCATCGTGCTGGTGGGAAGGTTGTCCCTGAAGAACTCCTCGCGCGCGGCGACGATCTGCTTGAATTCCCGGATGTCGGTCGTGTAGACGGTGGTCCAGACGACGTCGGACATCGACGCGCCGGCCGCTTTCAGGTTGCGCTCGACGTTGCGCAGGCACTGGCGGGTCTGCTCGAGCATGCTGCCCACCCCGACCTGGCTGCCTTCGTCGTCGCGCGAGACCTGGCCCGAGACGAAGATCATGCTTTTGGGCCGGTCGACCCGTACGTAATGGTTGTAAACCGTCGCCCTGACGTTCTTCAGTCCGGGCGGATTGCCTCGCGTGATCGCCATTCCACTCCTCCTGTAGCTACGGGTAAGCCGGGTCAGCGGCGCGCGCGCGAGCGCTGCGGCGCATACAGCTCGACACTCACCGGCGACGGGTTGTATCCGCACGCGGGGTTGTATTTCTGGGGGCAGTTGGAGATCACCGCGACGACGTCCTCGAGCGCTTCCACGTCGACGAAATCGCCCGCTTTGGACGGGCTGTCGGCAATCGCCATCCGGCCGCGCGGCCCGACCGGAACGCTCATGAAGAAATTGACGTTCGCGACGATGTCCGCTTCTCCCATCCCGAACTTCGAAAGCTCGTGCAGGAAGTTCGCGCGGCAACTGTGGGTGCGCCTGCCGTAGCGCAGCTGGTTCATTTCCACGCTGCAGCACCCGCCGATCGTGTCGTGGTCGGGGCAGCTCGACGCGGTTACTTTCATCAGCGGCGTCGCGTACTCGCCATAGAGCACCGTGCCGGGATTGATGAAGAGGTTTTCCGCCATTTTCATCGTGTTGGCGGCGTTGTAGCGGTCGCGGGTGTCGAGCGCGCTGTAGCAGAGAAAATCGACCGCCTGCCGGCCTTCCAGGTCGGTGAAGCGCACGCGCTCACCGGCCCGTATCAGCGAGCCCCACGAGCCTCCGGGATCGACGAGCACGGTTGCCGTCTGACGATAGCCTTTCGGCACGGATTGTTTTTTAGCTTTTGCCATCACGTCAATCTGCAGTAATTCCCGCGGCTTTGATCAGGGTCGTCCAGCGCTTCTGCTCGGCGACCATGAGGGTGCCCGTGTCGGCGGGGCTCAAGCCTGAGGGCTCGTAGCCGAGGGCGTCGAGGCGCGTGCGCGTGTCGGCTGCGCCGAGGATTCTGGCGGCGTCATCGGCTACGCGCGCCGCGATCGGCCGCGGGGTGCGCGCGGGGAAGAGCAGCCCCTGCCAGTTGACCGCTTCATAGTCGCGAAGCCCGAGCGCTTCGGCGACTGTGGGGAGCTCCGGCAGCGCGGACGAGCGCTTTTTGGTGGTCACTGCGAGACCGCGGACCTTCCCCGACTTTACGTAAGGCAGCGCACCCTGCATGCCCGACAGCATCACCGGCACGCGACCGCCGAGCACGTCCGCGAGTCCCGGCGGCCCGCCTTTGTAAGGGACGTGCCCGAGCTCGATTCCCGCCATGCGGTTGAGCAGCTCGCCGCCGAGGTGCTGCATGCTGCCGACACCCGAGGACGCATAGTCGATCTGCCGGGGCCTGGTTCTCGCGATCTCGACGAGGTCTTTCATCGATTGCGCCGCGAAAGACGGTGCGACAAGCCAGACGTTCGGCGACAAGGTGAGCTGCGTGATCGGCGAGAAATCTCTGACCGCGTCGAAAGGTGCGCGAGTGCTCACGATGGGCGCGGTGATCGTGTCGATCGCACAGAGCAGCATCGTGTAACCGTCGGGGGTCGCCTGCTTCACGAGCTCGGCGCCCAGCATCCCGGCTGCGCCGGGACGGTTATCGACCACGATCTGCTGGCCGAGGCTGTCGCCGAGCTTCTGGGCCATGTACCGGCCGATCGTGTCGGAGCCTCCTCCCGGCGCCTGCGGAATGATCAGGCGTATCGCGCGCTGCGGATACACGGTTTCGGCGGCGCCGGCCGACATGGCGATGCCGGCGCACAGGGCTGCGACCAGCCCGCGGGGCCAGGACTTCAGCATGTACTCTCCTTGCGGGAGGTGTTGCGTGACGTGCGGGTGCGACGGTGCGGGACTCGTGCTGCGGCGATGCAGGCACTGTACGACAGTATCACAGCGCCTAAACCGGGGCTCCGCCTCCGACCGAACCGGGGTCAGACCCCGATGACGCCGGGGTCCGACCCCATGGGCGGCACGCCGCGGGCGCGCCGATTGCCGCGGAACCACGTAGAATCGCGCCCTTTTGCGCTCAACCCCTCCGGTCATCCCATGATCCGCCTCTCCCAGGTGACGCTCATCCGCGGCACCAAAGTCCTGCTCGAAGCGGCCGACGTCGCGCTCAATCCCGGCGACAAGATCGGGCTCATCGGCGCGAACGGCGCGGGCAAGTCGAGCCTGTTCGCGATGCTGCGCGGCGAACTGCACCAGGACCAGGGTGAGTTCGACTTTCCCTCGCGCTGGCGCGTCGCCTACGTCGCTCAGGAGACGCCTGCGCTCGAGCGTCCCGCGATCGAGTACGCGATCGACGGAGACACGACGCTGCGCCGCCTCGAAGCGGAGCTCGCGGCCGCCGAAGCGGCCGACGACGGAATGCTCATCGGCGAGATTTACGGCTCGATGGGTGATGCTGACGCCTACACGGTGCGCTCGCGCGCGGAGCAGCTCCTCTACGGCCTCGGTTTCTCGCACGAGCAGATGGAGCAGCCGGTCTCGAGCTTCTCGGGCGGCTGGCGCATGCGCCTCAATCTCGCGCAGGCGCTGATGTGTCCTTCCGACCTCCTGCTGCTCGACGAGCCGACGAACCACCTCGACCTCGACGCGATCATCTGGGTCGAAGAGTGGCTCAAGAAGTACCAGGGCACGCTCGTGATCGTTTCGCACGACCGCGACTTTCTCGACGGCGTGGTGAACGTCATCGTCCACATCGACGCGAAGAAGTTGAAGCGCTACGGCGGCAACTATTCGAGCTTCGAGCGTCAGCGCGCGGCGGCCATCGTGCTCGTCGCCGGACAGGTGGAGAAGCAGGCGCGCGAGCGCGCGCATCTGGAGTCTTTCATCGAGCGCTTCCGCGCCAAGGCGAGCAAGGCGAGGCAGGCCCAGAGCCGCATGAAGATGCTCGAAAAGATGGAAGAGCTCGCGCCGCTGCACGTGTCCGCGCCGTTCTCGTTCGAATTCCGCGAGCCCATCAAAGCCCCCGATCCCCTGCTCGTGCTCGACCACGTCGATGCCGGCTACCGCCTGCCTGACGGGACCCAGAAAGTGATTCTTCGCGACGTCGGGTTCTCGCTTCAAAGCGGCCAGCGTTTCGGGCTGCTCGGCATCAACGGCGCAGGCAAGTCGACGCTGATCAAGACGATCGCGGGCGAGCTCGCGCCGCTCGGCGGAACGGCCAATTTCAACAAGGGTCTCGCGGTCGGGTATTTCGCGCAGCACCAGGTCGAGATGCTCAGGGACGACGAGTCGCCGCTGTGGCACTTCCAGCGCATGACGACGAGGGTGCGCGACCAGGAGCTGCGCAGCTTCCTCGGCAGCTTCAACTTTGCGGGCGAGATGGCGATCAGGCCGATCACGAATTTCTCGGGCGGTGAGAAGGCGAGGCTCGCGCTCGCGATGATCGTCTGGGAACGGCCGAACCTGCTGCTGCTCGACGAACCGACCAACCACCTCGACCTCGAGACCCGCGAAGCGCTGACCGTGGCGCTGGCGCAGTTCGAAGGCACGCTCGTTCTCGTCTCACACGATCGCCACCTCCTGCGCGCGACGACCGACCAGTTCCTGATCGTGGCCGACGGCACGCTGCAGCCGTTCGACGGCGACCTCGACGACTACCGGGATTGGCTGTTCAAGACCAAGCTGGCCTCGGCGAACGCTGATGCCGCTGAGAGGGCCGCCGCCGTTTAGCGGTGAGAAACCGTTCGTCCCGAACGCCGGGCCGCGCCCTACACTGGGACTTCGGGGCCCACCGTAAGCCGTCTCATCCGCCTGCGAAACCCGTGGTAGTCGTTCACCGCGTTATGCATCGTCGTGCGGTTGTCCCACACCGTGAGCTGACCGGGCTCCCACCGCACGCGGCAACTGAATTCCGGCTCGGTGCAGTGATCGTTGAGGAACTTGATGAGCGGCCTGCTCTCATCCTCGGTAAAGCCGTCGAGGCAAACCGTGTGCAGACAGCTCAGGTAGAGCGACTTGCGGCCGGTGTCGGGGTGCGTGCGGACGATCGGATGGCGTGACTCGAAGGCGGTCGCCTTGTCGAGGTTCTGCGAAGTCATGCTGCCGATCCGCGAAAGGTGCGCGACGCGGTCGCCCCCTTTCTTGTTCTTGAGCCCGCCGCTGGAGACGCCGACCAGGCCCTCGAGCATTTTCTTCATGCCGCCGGACAAGGCGTCGTATGCGGCCGCGGTGTTCACGTAGAGCGTGTCGCCGCCGCGCGGCGGCGTCTCCAGCGCGTAGAGCAGCGTCGCTCGGGGCGGCTTCTCGAGATACATCGTATCGGTGTGCCAGTCGGCGCCGAAGTTCTCGCGCTCGTGTTTTTCCTTGATGACTTCGGTGATGTACGGATAACCCTCCATGCCTTTTGCGAAAGGGTAGAAGCACGGCTCACCGAACTTTCCCCCGACCCGCATCATGTCGTCCTGCGACATGTCCTGACCGCGGATCGCGAGCACGTGGTATTCGATAAAGGCCTGGCGCAGCTCGATCCACATCGGGCTGTCGTCGCGGGCCTTGAGGTCGGCGCCGTAGATTTCCGCGCCGAGGGCGCCTGCGAGCGGGCGCACGTCCATCGTCTGGTAAGTCACTCGGCTCTCCTCCGGTTCAGACTCACGTCGCGAGTATAGCGGTGCTCTACAATGCCACACACCCGGCGCACATCTTGCTCCTACGAGCGACTCCACCCCAACCCCCAGGTCGCAAGCACTCATGGACGACATCGAAATAGTACGCGCGCCGCCCGCCGCGCCGCCGCCGCCGCCGCAGCCGGTCGCGGTCGCGGTCGCGGTGAGGCACGACCTCACGCGCACGACTTTCGCGGTGCTGTTCATGGTCGGCCTCATCGCGGTCTGCTTCTGGATCCTGCGTCCGTTCATCCCGGCGCTGCTGTGGGCTGCGATGATCGTCATCGCCACGTGGCCGCTGATGCTCAGCGCGCAGGCCAAGCTCTGGGGCAAGCGCTGGCTCGCGGTGCTCGTGATGACCGGCGGGCTGCTGCTCGCTTTCGTGGTCCCGTTCACCCTCGCGATCACCACGCTCGTCGGCAACGCGGACGAAATCTCGAGCTGGGTCCGCTCGATCAGCAAAGCGCAGCTTCCCCACCTTCCGAACTGGGTGCAGAACCTGCCGCTCGCCGGACCGAAGATCGCCGCGGCCTACAGCGAGATCGCAACCTACGGCCCCGAGGAGCTCACCGCGCGCCTCGAGCCCTACGCGCGCGGAATGGTGAGCTGGTTCGTGCTCGAAGTCGGGAGCTTCGGGATGATGGCGCTGCAGTTCATCCTGACGCTCATCGTCTCGGCGATTCTCTACAGCTGCGGGGAGACCGCCGTGATCGGGGTGCGCGCATTTTCCAGGCGGGTCGCCGGGGTGCGCGGCGAAGAAGTCGTCGACCTCGCGGGTCAGGCGATCCGCGGCGTCGCGTTCGGCGTGGTCGTCACCGCGCTCGTGCAGAGCATCCTCGGTGGGATCGGCCTCGCGGTCGCCGGCGTGCCGCTCGCTACATTGCTGACCGCGCTCATGTTCATCCTCGCGGTCGCTCAGGTCGGTGCGGCGCCTATCATCTTCGCCGCAGCCGCGTGGGCGTGGTGGCAGGACGATACCGGCTGGGCGATCGGGCTGGTGGTATGGGCGATCATCGTCGGGAGCATGGACAACGTGCTGCGCCCGATACTCATCCGTCGCGGCGGAGACCTGCCGCTCCTGCTCGTGTTTGCAGGCGTCATCGGCGGCCTGGTCGCTTTCGGCCTCGTGGGCATATTCGTCGGCCCGCTCGTCCTCGCGGTGGCGTACCGGCTGGTGGAGGCGTGGGTGAAGGAAGGCAGCACGCCGCCGGCCGCCGGCCTCTAGTTACCGGCGCTTGCCGAGCTTCAGCAACACGGCTGCATCAGCAGGTTGCCGATCACGCCGGTCAGGCCAGGCGCTGTGAGATGGCGTGTCACTGCTCCTCCGGTTATCCTCTACGCGCTGCGAAACAGAGGAGGACCACATCGTGACCGCTTATGACCCCACCGCCCATTACGAGATCAAAGTCCGGGACGTCGAGTTCCGCAAAACCCCGACGCGCACACTCATGGCGCGCATCTATCAGCCGCAGGGGCCGGGACCTTTCCCGGCGCTGCTCGATCTGCACGGCGGCGCGTGGAATGACAAAGACCGTCTGGCCAACGTGCCGATGGACGAGAATCTCGCCGCGAGCGGCATGCTCGTCGTGGCCGTCGACCTGAGGCTCGCGCCGGAGGCGCCGTACCCCGGCTCGGTGCAGGATGCGAATTACGCGGTGCGCTGGCTCAAAGCCAAAGCGAAAGAGTGGAATGGCGACGCGACTCGCCTCGGCGTGCTCGGCAGCTCGACCGGCGGCCACATCGCCGAGCTCCTCGCGATGCGCCCGGGCGATGCGCGCTACAACGCGCACCCGCTGGCCGAAGCGCCGAACGTCGACGCGAGTATCGCTTACGTGATCGCCCGCTCGCCGATCAGCGATCCTTACACGCGCTTCAAGCAGGCCGAGAAGATGGAGCGTGTAGGCATGATGAACAAGACGAAGAAGTATTTCGTGCCGTGGGAGAGCATCCACGAAGGCAATCCGCAGCAGATACTCGAGCGCGGCGAGAAAGTCTCGATGCCGCCGATGTTCATCCTGCAGGGCGAGCTCGACGATAACGTGATCCCTCCGATCCAGATCAAGTTCGCCGATACCTACCGCAAGGCCGGCGGCGAATGCGACCTCGAGGTGTTCGAAGGCTGCGGCCACATGTGGGTCGCCGATCCCGGCCCGCAGACCGATCGGGCGCACGAAATGATCAGGGCGTTCGTCGCGAGGCAACTGCACGCTGCGCAGGCCGCTGCGTGAGTCCCGCCGCGCACTAGAAACGATCCGGCAATGACGAGCGGCCATCACCGCTCGTCATTCCGGTGCAGACCGGAATCCGGAAAAAACATGACGCAGGTGGAGAGTGTGGTGACACGAGCAGTCCTGCTCGCAGTTGCGTTGCTGGCGGGTGCGGCGCCGCTGACCGTGGCGGCGCAGAAATACCCCATCAAGCCGATAAGAATGATCTCGCCGTTCTCGCCGGGCGGAGGCACCGATCAGCTCGCCAGGCTCATCGGGGCGAAAGCGTCCGAATCGCTCGGGCAGCCGGTGATCGTGGATAACCGGCCGGGCGCGGGCGGGGCGATCGGCGCCGAGACGACCGTACGCTCGGAGGCCGACGGCTATACGCTCATCATCGTCTCCGCCACCTATGCTGCGACCGCGGCGTATCGTCCGCCGCCCTACGATCCGATCAATGCGATCCAGGGCATCGCGGTGGTCGGCACGACCGGTCTTCTGCTCACGGTGCACCCGTCGGTCCCCGTCAAGAACGTGCAGGAGCTGATCGGCTACGCGCAGGCGAATCCTCGCAAGCTCAACTTCGGCACGGTCGGCGCGGGCAGCAACGTGCATCTGGCCATGGAGCTTTTCAAGCTCATGACCAAAACGCAGTTCGTGGACGTGCCCTATAAAGGCGGCGGCCCTGCGATGACCGCGATCGTCGGCGGAGAGATCCAGGCCACTGCGATGAGCATCGTCCCGAGCATGCCGCACGTAAGGTCCGGCAAAGTGCGCGCGCTCGCGGTCACGACCGCAAAGCGCTCGCCCTATCTGCCCGACATCGCCGCGGTCAGTGAAACCGTGCCGGGCTACGAAGCGACTCACTGGTACGCAATGTGGGGCCCGAGAGGTCTGCCGAAGACTATCGTCACGCGCTGGAACCAGGAAGTCGTCAAGGTTCTCGCCACCGATGAGGCCAAGGCGCGCATGAAGGCCGAGGGGCTCGAGCCCGGCGGCGGAACGCCGGAAGACTGCCAGCAGCTCATCGGGCGCGACATCGGGAAGTGGCGGCGGGTGATGAAGGAAGCGCACATCAGGCCCGAATAGGATTCGGGCTGCCCGGTAAACAACTCGGAGGGAAACCCAGGTTTCCCTCCGAGACCTCCTTTCCTCGTTTGCTGTAACGAATTGTGTCAGGGGTCAACTCGTAAGGCATGGACGCCGTTATTGGATGCATGAGCTCCGCCGGAGCCCAGTAAAACCGCTACGAGGAAATCCAAAATGAAGAAGTTACTGGCAGCAGTCGTCGCCTCCGCGTTCGCCTTCGGTGCAGTGTCGACCTTCGCGGCCGACACTCCGCGCCACGACGCTTCGGTTCAGCGACACGTCGTTCAAACGCACAAGGCGCAGCATCCGAAGATGCACCAGGTCAAACTGACGAAGAAAAAGCATCACCGGCATCATCGCCAGCCCGTCAGGCACGCTCCGCGCTGATACGCGGCGCGCCTGAGGGCAGTAAAAGGCAGAGCGCGAGCTCTGCCTTTTTTATGAGAATTCCATGGCAGCAGCGCGGCTTGCAGCCGCTGCTTCTCAAAGCGTCGGGCTGCTGAATTCCCCGCCCAGCGCGACCAGACCCCACGGCGGCAACTGCGCATCGACGCTGAAGCTGAAGTGCCCCGCGCCGGCGCGCATGTCGCGGAACATGCGCTGGAGCGGGGACTTGTCGTAAATGCCCATGCCGCCGGCCATCTCCTGCAGGGAGTCGACCGCTTCGGCGGCGAGGCGGATTCCCATCGCGCTGTTGCGCTTGTAGCGCAGCCGCGTCTCCATATCGAGCGTTCCGCCGCCTTCGTAAATGCGCTGGGCGTCGACGCAGTCGTTGCGGATGAGGAGCGCGCCGGCGTCGATCTTCGCAGCGGCGTTGGCGATGCGCAGCTGCACGGTCTGGAAGTCGCGCATCTTCGCGCCGGTGTAGTTGGTGCTGCGCGACTTCACCCAGTCGATCGTCGTCTCGAGCGCTCCACGCGCATTGCCGATCAGGCATCCCCCGAGGCCGTTGCCGCCGAGCGCGGAGATCGGGATGCGATACATCGGATTCGGGTGAACGGCGAGACCCGGCCACGAATGCCCGGGTTTCGCATAGTTCATCGAGACTACGCGATGCGCAGGCACGAACACGTCCTTGCAGCGCACCGTCTTGCTGCTCGTCGCGCGCATGCCGAGGGTGTGCCAGTCGTCGACGACTTCGTACTGCGAGGACGGAATCATGCAGAAGACGTAGTCGACCGGCTTGTCACCTTCGCGCACGATGAAAGCGAGCTGCTCCCATTGCGCGTGATCGGTGCCCGAAGAGAAATTCCATTCGCCCGAGACCTCGAGGCCGCCTTCGACGGCCACTGCGCGGCCCTGGTGATACGCGATGCCCGATGCGATGCCCGCGTCGGGGTTCTCGCCCCAGATCTCTTCCTGCACCTTCGGGTCGCACCACGCGAGGCTGCGATGATGCGCGGCGAGATTCGCGACGACCCACGCCGCGGCGGCGTCGCCACGCCCGAGCGCTTCCGGGATGTCGAAGTAAGCGACGAAAGGCAGCTCCATGCCGCCGCGGACTTTCGGCTGGAAGTACCGGAACAGGCCGTTCTCGTGCAGCGCCTGCATCACCTCGGGCGTGAGCGTGCGCAGCGCTTCGGACTTCGGCGCCTGCTCGCGCAGGAAGGGCTGAAGCGCGCGTGCGCGGCGCATCGCTTCGTCGTAAGTTACGTTGGAAAAATCTTTCGCGGCCTGCTTTGTTGCGTTGGTATCCACCAGCTCCTCCGTGTTCTTGTCGCAGGCTCAACGTATCATAAAAAAGATCAGCCTTTCATGAGCTGCGCCGCGATCTGGAAGGACTTCAGTCTCGCCGCGTGGTCGAAGATCTGGCCGGTCAGCATGAGCTCGTCTACGCGGGTCTGCTCGACGAATGCTTCGAGTCCTTTGCGCACGGTGTCGGCCGAGCCCACCATCGAATACTGGAGCGCGTGCTCGACGCCGGCGCGCTCATCGGGCGCCGTATAGGTCATGCGATCGACGGGCGGCGGCAGCGGGCCGGGGTTGCCGCGGCGCAAAGCGATGAAAGCCTGCTGCAGCGAGGTGAAAAGGCGCTGCGCTTCGTCGTCGGTATCCGCGGCGAAGACGTTGACGCCGGCCATCGCGTAAGGCTTGTCGAGCTGCTTCGAAGGCCGGAAGTTCTGGCGATAAAGGCTAAGCGCCTGCATCAGCGCGTCGGGCGCGAAGTGCGATGCGAAGGCGTACGGCAATCCGAGCATCGCGGCGAGCCGGGCGCCGTACAGGCTCGAGCCGAGTATCCACAAGGGCACTTCGAGACCGGACCCGGGAACCGCCCGGATCGCCTGGTTCGGCAGCACCGGGCCGAGCAATGCCTGGAGCTCGAGCACATCCTGCGGAAAGTGGTCGGCGCTGCTCAAGGGGTCCCTGCGCAGCGCGCGTGCGGTCTGCATGTCGCTGCCGGGCGCGCGGCCGAGACCGAGATCGATCCGGCCTTCATACAGCGACTCGAGCGTGCCGAACTGTTCCGCGATCACGAGCGGCGAGTGGTTGGGCAGCATGATGCCGCCGGCACCCACGCGTATCGTCTTCGTGCCGCCGGCGACGTAGCCGATCACCACGGCAGTCGCGGCGCTCGCGATGCCCGTCATGTTGTGGTGCTCGGCGAGCCAGAAGCGCGTGTAACCCCAGCCTTCGGCGTGCTGCGCGAGATCGAGGGAATTGCGAAACGCCCGGGCTGCGTTGGAGCCCTGGTTTATGGGGGACAGGTCGAGGACGGAGTAGGGGATCATCGGGGATTCCAGACGGGGAACAAGGACTGAAGCGCCTGCATGCCGCGCGCCTGGCGACGCACGAGTCTTCGAGGGCCCTGCCCGTTCGCCTTGAGCCCTTTGACAGGCTCAGGACAGGCTTGTCGGAGGGCGAACAGCTTATCGGCCGTTCATGCTTCGACGGCCGCTACCGCTGCTCAGCACGAACGCAACACCCGACTCCGCCGCCCAGGGCGGCGCGCTGCTACTGCATCATCTCCAGCGCCGCAGCGACGATCTGCGCTTCGCTCACGCGGCACAGGGTTTCCAGCGGTTCGGCGTACGGCACCGGCACGCGGGGCGCGCCTAGGCGTCGGGGCGCGCACCTGAGCTTTGCGTAAAGGTGCTCCGCGGCTTCGGCAACGATCTCGGCGCCGAAGCCGCCGACGCGCACCGCCTGATGCACGACGAGCAGCGTGCCGGTCTTCGCGACCGAATCGAATACTGTGTCGCGGTCCCACGGCCACAGGGTGCGCAGGTCGATGACTTCGGCGCTGCAGCCGCGGTCCGCCAGCGTCTTCGCGGCGTCGACGCACACGCCGACCATGCTCGACCATGTGACGATGGTCAGATCACTTCCGCGCGTTGCAATGAGCGCCTTGCCGAGCTCCGCCGGCGGCGCATCCTCGTCGACTTCACCCGAAGCGGTCCACAGCTCCTTGTGCTCCATGTAGATCACCGGATCGTCGCAACGGATCGCAGCTTTCAACAGCGCGTGATTGTCGGCAGGCGTGGCGGGTGCAACGACGACCAGGCCTGGAATGTGTATCCACCAGCTTTCGGTCGACTGCGAATGCTGCGCGGCCATGCCGTCGCGCAATCCGATCGGCTGGCGTATGACTGCGGGCACGCGAACCTGACCGCCGAGCATGTAGCGGATCTTCGCGGCCTGGTTGACGATCTCGTCGGCGGCGCAGATGCCGAAATCGGCATAGCGAAGCTCGACCACCGGACGCGTGCCGCACAGCGCGGCGCCGATCGCAGAGCCCATGATCGTCGACTCCGATATCGGCGTGTCGACGATGCGGTCCTTGCCGAAGCGCTGCTGCAAGCCGGCGTACTGCCCCGCGACGCCGCCTTCGGGACCGAGATCTTCGCCGAGCACCCAGACGGTCGGATCGCGCTCCATCTCCTGCGCGAGCGCGGTGCGCGCGGCCTGCGCGTAAGTCATCACGGTCATGACGGTGCGCCTACGTCCTGGACGTCGTGGAACAGCGTCTCGTTGGCGGGCCACGGCGCGGCTTCGGCCGCCGTCACTGCGCTTGCGACGCGCACGACGGCCGCTTCGTTCTCTTGGGCAATCGCGGCCTGGGACACGCCTCGCGATGCGAGCCATGCGGCGGTTCGCACCAGAGGATCGATCGTCTTCCAGCGCGCGAGCTCTTCAGGCTCCCGATAAAGCCCTTTGTCGAGCGCGAGGTGGCCCTGCCAGCGATAAGTCGTGGCATGGAGGAATTGCGGGCCGTCGCCCGCGCGCACGCGCTCAATGAGCCGCGCCGCGGCCTCGAGCACCGCGAGCACGTCGTTGCCGTCGACGGTTTCGCCTTCGATCCCGAACGCCGCCGCACGCGCGAGCGCGCCCGGGCCT
This sequence comes from Betaproteobacteria bacterium, assembly GCA_028292225.1. Classification (GTDB taxonomy): domain Bacteria; phylum Pseudomonadota; class Gammaproteobacteria; order Burkholderiales; family SG8-41; genus JAQGMV01. The sequence continues at coordinate 613 of JAQGMV010000072.1, read as the reverse complement.
GCCGTCACGCTTCGGGTGCGGGTGCGGTCGGAATACAGGTTGTCCTCGCACACGAAAAGCATGGGCAGCTCGAAGACCTTCGCCCAGTTGAGCGCTTCGAGCATGGGGCCGCGGTTCATCGCGCCGTCGCCGAAGAATGCGACGACGATACGGTCCTCGCGCTTCATCTTCACCGCCTGCGCAGCGCCCACTGCGATCGTGACGCCGTCGGCGACCACGCCGTTCGCGCCGAGGATGCCGAGCGAAAAATCCGCCACGTGCATCGAGCCGCCTTTGCCGCCGCACACCCCGCCCGCTCTGCCGTAGAGCTCTTTCATCATCGCGTCAGGGTCCGCGCCTTTTGCGAGGCAGTGCCCGTGGCCGCGGTGATAGCTGCTGATGTAATCGGTACGCCGTAGATTCGCGCACACTCCCGTCGCAATCGCTTCCTGGCCGATGTACTCGTGGACCGAGCCGCGGAGCTTGCCCTCGCGCCGCGCATCGCCGGCGTGCGTGTCGAAGGCGCGGATGAGGGACATGGTTCGGTAGAGCTCCATGACCTTTGCGGCGGCAGGAATTTCCTCATTCATCATTTCGCATTCCGCATTCCGCCCGATCACTTCCCATTCGTCAC
>JAQGMV010000032.1 GCA_028292225.1 Betaproteobacteria bacterium | reverse complement strand
TTGCAGGTATCGACGTTGTATTATCACTCAGGCGGCGCGGCGCCGTTCGAGGGCGCCGCGAGAACAACTGCCGGAGGAGTCGTCGTGACATCGTCTCGGGACTGGGTTCGGCGTTCGTGCTTCGACTGCGCGCTGCCGCTGCGACGACCGGCACGAACGGTTTTTCTCGCCCTGCTGTGGACCGGCTTTCACTGCGCCTATGCGCAACAAGCCGCCTACCCCAGCAAGACCATAAGACTCATTGCATCCCAGTCCCCAGGCGGGGGCGTCGACAGCGTCGCCCGACTCGCGGCGGCCAGGCTCGGGGAAGCGGTCGGCCAGACCGTCATCGTCGACAACCGGCCCGGCGCGAACGGCTCGCTCGCCGCCGAGTTGACGTCGCGATCGCCGCCCGACGGCTACACCGTGATGCTCGGCGCGGTCGGCAATCTGGGCGTCAACAGCTTCTTCTCGAAGATCAGCTACGACCCTTTGACCGATCTTGCGCCGGTCACGACCGCGATATCGAGCGGCAACCTGCTGGTCGTGCATCCGTCGGTTCCCGCGAAATCGGTGAAAGAGCTGATCGCGCTCGCCAGAATGCGGCCGGGCGAGCTCGCGTACGGCTCTTCTGGGACCGGGGGCGCCGGGCATCTGTCCGGCGCGCTCTTCCAGAGCATGGCGAAAATCAACCTGCTACACGTTCCGTACAAAGGCGGCGCACCGGCGATGCTCGACCTCGTGGCGGGCCAGACGCAGCTTGCCTTCGCGTCGCTGCCCACTGCCATTCCGAGCGTCGGCGCGGGCAAGCTCAGGGCGCTTGCCGTGACGACTGCGGCGCGCTCGAAAATACTTCCGCAACTGCAGACGATCGCCGAAGCGGGCTTGCCGGGATACGAGGCGCACAGCTGGTACGGTTTCGTCGTCGCGGCGAAGACCCCGCCCGGTATCGTCATCCGGCTCAACCGGGAATTGGTGCAGATCCTCAACAAGCCTGACACGAACGAGCTGCTGCTCAGGCAGGGGCTCGAAGTGTGGACCAGCACGCCCGAAGCTTTCGGCGCTTACATCAGGTCCGAATACGACAAGTGGGGCCGCGTCATACGCGCGGCGGGAATCAGCGCGAGCTGACGATCGCGGGTGACCCGCGATGCATAGCATGCGAGACTGAGTGTCAGCTCTTTCGGAGGAGGCTCCCATGCGCTACAACCGCATCTCTGCCGACAGCCATATCGACCTGCCGTGGCTGCCGGCGGATCTCTTCACCTCGAACGCGACGGCCGCGCTGAAAGATCGCATGCCGCACGTGTCCGACGGCCCCGACGGTCCGTACTGGACTTCGAAGAAAGGCATGTCGTACGGCCTCGTCTGCGGGGTCGGGCCTTCGGGAACGAAGCTCGTTCCGGGGCAGAACCATCGCGTCGACAAGATGGCGGAGGCCGGGCTCTACGACGATGCCCGGCGCGGGATCAGGCGTGTCATCGATCCTCATCTGCGGCTGAAGGATGCCGAGCGCGACGGCGTCGACGCCGAGGTGATCTTCGGCATCCTCGGCGCCGCAACGCGCCTGGCGGATCGTGAAGCCGCGCACGAGATGTTTCGCATCTACAACGACTGGCTCGCCGACTTCTGCGGGCATTACCCCGACCGCCATATCGGGCTTGCGTGCCTGCCGTACGGTGACGTCGACGCCGCGGTCAAGGAAGTGCACCGCGCCGCGAAGCTCGGGCTGCGCGGGCTCGAGCTTTCGTGCTCTTGGGACATGGAGCCGATGTGGCACCCGATGTGGGAGCCGCTGTGGAAGGCCGTCAGCGACGTGAACCTGCCGCTCCACTTCCATACCTTTCCCTCGGTGTCGCCGGCGGAGCGCGAAAGGACGCCTGCGGGCTCGCAGCGCGTCGCCTTGTTTACCCGCGTGTCGGGTTTCCAGTTGAATCTCGTCAACATCCTCGCCGCGATCATCGGCGCGGCGGTGCTCGAGCGCTATCCGAGACTGCGGATCGCTTTCGGCGAGAGCGGCATCGGCTGGATTCCCTACGCGCTCGAGCGCATGGATTTCGAATGGGAAGACCGCTTCCGCGACCTCGGCCTGAAGATGAAGCCGAGCGACTACTGGCGGCGCCAGTGCAAAGCGACGTTTCAGTACGATCCCGTCGGCACCCAGCTCATCGACAACATGGGCGCGGAGACGCTGATGTGGGGATCCGATTATCCGCACACCGATGGGGTCTGGCCCGAATCGTCGAAATACATCGACGAGCAGTTCAGGCACGTCTCGCCGGAGATCGTGCGCAAGATCACCTGCGAGAACGCAGGCAAGTTCTACGGCCTGATGTAAATCGGGGACAGACCCCGATTTCGCCCGCCCTGCGGACGGAGACGGAAAAGCTGATCGCCAGCGAAGCGCGGTGAAAAAGGCAGGCGCCCAGCCATTCCTGATCGAACCTTCGATTGAGAGGAGCGAATCATGGGATTTTCCAGGAGCTCGAAGATATTCAAAGGCGTCCGCTCGAGCACGACTGCGCTCGGCCTGTCGGAGCGGCAACTGGGGCAGATCGTCGCGTGCATCGATCGCTCGCCGACTTTCACGAAGCGCATGAAGGAATTCGAAGAGATCGGCGGCGAGGTCAGATACTCCGACAGCGATACCAATTATTTCTGGCTGCCTGATAAGACGGTCTACATCTCGCCTGCCAACTACCAGAACAGCCTGCCGGGCAGCGATGACGCCGATGTCGACGAGCTTGCCTGCGTGCTCGCGCACGAGATGTGGCACTTCATCAGCTATCTCAAGGACGGCGTCAATCCGAACACGTGCGCCTCGTGCGACGAAGCCGCGGCGGCAGGCGTTCGCGACGAAGCGTGGGCGTACGCGCAGGAATACATCGTGCAGTGCGAAGTCAATGCGAGGTCGGGTCCGCGAGTCGACTGGATGAAAGAGGGACAGCTCGAAGCCATCCAGCCCGCGGTCGATGCGTTACCGCCGGGCTCATCGGGCGATGCCCTGCATCTGGCGGCGATGAAAGCATTGCTGGAATGGACCGCGAACTGGACCGGGCCTGTCGAGAGCGCCGGCGGCTATTTCGAGTTCTACCGCAACGAATGGCTGAAGCTTGCGAAGGAGCCGGCCCGGACCATAGAGCCGCGATCGGTGAAGATCGCGTTCGACGACAAAGGCAACGTGCTCGGCATGAAATACCGCAGCGCCGGAACGATGATCGCGACCAGTGTCAGCCGCGACTCCGCGACCGGGACCTTCGCCTGACGAGCCGCCCTGAAGACGCGCTCACTTCAAAAACGGCCGTTGCCCCGGCGCCCATCGCTCGAGACGCGTACAGCACGCAAGCAGACGTTTTCGGCCGGTCTCCTCGGGCACCATTCGGAAGTGCGACTGGCCCGCTGCCACGTCCTGCTCGACGAAGACGAGCGTGCCGGGGCGCGCGTCCAGCTCGATTTTCCCGAGATCGAGACCGGAGCCCTGCAGGACGTGCCTGCCGGGAGCGACGTCGACGCGGAAGTAAGTGCGCGGAAGCGTCTCGCCCACGAGCCGCTCGTCGATATACAGGTCCACGTGGTCTTCGAACCGGTCGACGTCGGGCCGGTACACATAGATCGCCGCTGTGCCCGGATGCGTGAGGAACTGTTTCGCCTCTGCATCGCGGTCGGGGGAGGCCTCGGGCGTCGACGTGCAGCCCGTCACGAGGAGCGCCAGTAGAACACCAAGACCGGTCCGTAGCTTCAGCATGCTCGATCGTCCTTCCTTAAAAGTGTGCCGCGGCCGCTGGCGCTTTGCCGTCAGGCGGCCACGGCGTCGCCCCTGCCTCGATCGGCACGCGCAAGGTCTGCAGGAGCTGTGAAAACATCAGCCAGTTTCCGATCGCGACGACCATCTCGACGAGCACCGCGGGCTCCCTGAGCTCCTTTTCGCATTCGGCCCAGACCGCGTCCGATATTCTGCCGTGCTCCCGCGTGTCATCGACTGCCGCGAGCACCGCGCGATCGGCGGCGCTGAAGATCTCCGAGTATCTCCAGTCGCGCACCGCAATGAACTCGGCGTCGGTCAAGCCGGCTTGCGCCTTGCCGATGCGGTAATGCTGGAACCATTCGTAATCCGAGCCCGTCGTCCACCCGATGCGCATGATCATCAGCTCGCGCAATCGCGACTCGAGCTTGTTTCGCGTCGCGAGCATCGTCAGCAATCCGAAGACCTGACGCAGAAGGTCCGGGTGGTGCGCGAGCATGCGGAAGGCGCCGCGGCTGGCTTGCGCGTCATCGATCCCGAGCTCCCTGCCAAGCCGCCGCGCCTCTTCGAGCGGCACGAGCTCCAGTCGCGTTTTCATGGTTGACCTCCTTGCCTGATCGTTCGATTCTGGTCCCGGCGCACTTGACCCTGCTCCTGTCGCATTGGCAGTATATGGATCATGCCAGGGTATGTACTGGATCAAACCAGGGACAGACCCCAACCGAATAAACCGCCGTCTGACCCCAAGGATTCCACCATGTCATCCTCATTTCCCGAGAAGTATCGCGACCTTTTCGATAAGAAAGCTTTCGGCTCGTTCACGACCCTGATGCCCGACGGCAGCCCGCAAACGACCCCGGTGTGGGTGGACTATCACGACGACGAGATCTGGGTGAATTCCGCGGTCGGGCGGCAAAAGGATAAAAACGTCCGCCGCGATCCGCGCGTCGCCATCGCCGTCATCGATCCGGACAACCCGTATCGCTACGTCGAAGTACGCGGACGCGTGAGGGAGGTCACCCGCGACGGCGCCGACGCGCACATCGACGCGATGGCGCGGAAATACCTCGGCCAGGACAAGTACCCCTACGCTCAGCCCGGGGAGCAGCGCGTGCTCTACAAGATCAGCATC
>JAQGMV010000533.1 GCA_028292225.1 Betaproteobacteria bacterium | reverse complement strand
GCGAAGGCGAGGATCGAGTAGGCGAGCGCGTGCTGCCCGAAGAGCGTGCCTTCCGCGACGTCCATCAGGAGGCCGAGCGAGAACGCCGCGGTGAAGCCGACGCGGCGAGGCTGCTGGATGCACCAGTAGAGGACGACGAGCGCGACGAAGTCAGGCCGCAGCCAAGACGCCCAGCCCAGCAGCATGTTGAGGAGTACCGCGGTGACCAGCGTGAATACGATGAACGCCGGCCGGACCGGAAGCAGTATTTCGTGACGAGCGAGTATTTCCAAACTACATTTTGTGCGAATGGGTTTTATCCATTCGCGCCTCGTATCTCCCCTCGCCCCACAGGCAGGGGGGGCGGTGAGCCTTCGCATTGAACTGTCTTTGACGTCGCTCGAGAACGGCCAAAGTGAGGGGGCAGCGGTGTGCTTCAGAGCAATGAAAAGTCATCCTCCCGCCCCCTTTCTTCCCTTCTTCGGCGCCGGCGCCTTTTTCTCTTCCTGCTCCGGAGGACGCTCCGGCACCGACGAATCAGCGTGTACGACCAGCACCTGCTTGTGATTGTTCACCCCGGCGAGGGGTTTGCACACGATTCTGGCGAAGAGGAAAGCCGCATTACGCTCGACGTTGACGACCTGGGCGACCGGCAGCCCGGCGGGGTACACCCCGTCGATACCCGAAGTGACGAGCTGGTCGCCATTCTCGAACTCGGCGTTGAGCGGCACGAACTTGAGCTCGAGCGCCCCGTCGTTGCCTGTTCCGGCGAGCACCGCGCGCAGCCCGTTGCGGGGGTTGAGCACCGGCACGAGGTGGCCTTTGTCGGTGATCAGGGTGACTTCGGACAGCCACGGATACACCCGCGTCACCTGGCCGACCACCCCATTGCCGTCGATGATCGGCTGTCCCGGCTGCACGTCGTTCTGTGAGCCCTGGTCGATTACGATCTTGCGGGAAAACGGATCGCGCGCCGCATAGAGGATTTCGGCGAGCGTGGTGCGGGCGGGAACGCGCGCACGTGTGCCGACGAGCTTGCGCAGGTGCTCGTTCTCGGTGGCGAGCGCGGCGAGCTGCTGCAGCCGGGCGGCAGTGTTCAGGGTTTCCTGGGCCAGGCGCGCGTTCTCGGTGCGCAGGGCGCTGCTGCTCGTGAAGAACTCGGACGCGCGCTGGGCGATGCTGGCCGGCGCGCCGGCGATGCGCTGCAGCGGGTAGATGATGACCGAAGCCACCTGGCGCAGGGTGTCGAGGTACTTCATGCGCGCGTCCGCGACGATGAGCGCGAGCGCGAGCGTGGAGAAAATGAGCAGTCGGGCGAGGGGGCTGGGGCCGGTCCTGAAAAATGGCGGCGGCTGGTGTTCCATCAGAGGTGAAGCGTGAGGGGTGAGGCGTAAGGGGTAGAACCGGTCGGCAGCGCCTCACTCCTCACGCCTTACCCCTCGCGACTCTTAGTCATTGGTGAATATGGTGGCCAGCCGTTCCATCTTCTCGAGCGCTTTGCCCGAGCCGCGCACCACGCAGGTGAGCGGGTCGTCGGCGATCACGACCGGAAGCCCCGTTTCTTCCATCAGCAGTCGGTCGATGTCGCGCAGCAGTGCGCCGCCGCCCGTGAGCACCATGCCTTTTTCGGCGATGTCGGCGGCCAGCTCGGGCGGAGTCTGCTCGAGGGCCGATTTCACGGCGGAGACGATGCTGTTGAGCGGGTCGGTCAGCGCTTCGAGAATTTCGTTGCTGGAGATCGTGAAGCTGCGCGGGATGCCTTCGGCGAGGTTGCGGCCTTTGACTTCCTTCTCGCGAACTTCTGAGCCCGGAAACGCGGAGCCGATTTCCTTCTTGATCTGCTCGGCGGTGGTCTCGCCGATCAGCATGCCGTAGTTGCGGCGGATGTAGTTGATGATCGCTTCGTCGAACTTGTCGCCGCCGACCCGGACCGAGCCTTTGTAGACGAGCCCGCCGAGGGCGATGACGCCGACTTCGGTCGTGCCGCCGCCGACGTCGACGACCATCGAGCCGGTCGCTTCGCCGACGGGCAGATCGGCGCCGATCGCAGCGGCCATCGGCTCTTCGATCAGATACACGCGGGAAGCACCCGCGCCGATCGCGGATTCGCGAATCGCCCGGCGCTCGACCTGGGTCGAGCCGCACGGCACGCAGATGATGATGCGCGGGCTCGGCTTGAACAGGCGCGAGTTGTGCACCTTGCGGATGAAGTGCTTCAGCATCTGCTCGGTGACGGTGAAGTCGGCGATGACGCCGTCCTTCATCGGGCGAATCGCGGTGATGTTGCCCGGCGTGCGCCCCAGCATCTGCTTGGCCGCGATCCCGACTTCCTGGATCACTTTCTTGCCGTTCGGCCCGCCTTCCTGGCGGATCGCAACGACCGAAGGCTCGTCGAGGACGATGCCTTTGCCGCGCAGATAGATGAGCGTGTTCGCCGTTCCCAGGTCGATGGCGAGATCGTCGTTGAAGTAACTGCTGAGGAAACCGAACATAGGCTGGTGTTCTGTATGGGGTTTGGTGCGCCGCATTAATCGTCTATGATACCCTATACGGCTCCGATTTTTAAGACTTGAATCCCCGATGGCTCTTACCCGCGATGATGTGAAGCGCGCGGCGCGGCTCGCGCGCATCGCGATAGACGAGCGCGAGGCTGACGAGGTCCTCGGCCAGCTCGGACGGATCTTCGGCATGATCGAGGAAATGCAGGCCGTGGACGTCTCCGGAGTCGAGCCGATGTCGCACGCTCAGGACGTCACCCTGCGCCTGCGCGACGATGTCGTCACCGAGGCCGACCAGCACGAGCTCTTCCAGGGCATCGCCCCGAAAGTCGAAAACGGGCTGTACCTGGTCCCCAAAGTCATCGAATAAACCGGGAAGTGCCGGGGGATTTGGGAGGGGCCTCATCCCTCATCCTTCCCCGACCGCTCCGCTCCCCTCGCCAGATATGCATCGCCAAACTCTCAAGTCCCTCTCCGACGCGCTCGAAGCGGGCAAGGTCTCGAGCGTCGAGCTCACCGGGGTGTTCCTGAAGCGCATCGCCGAGCGCAACGCGGTCTACAACTGCTTCGTGTCGATCGACGAGGAGCGCAGCCTGGCGCAGGCCGGGGAAGCGGACCGCGCGCGAGCGGCCGGGCGCGCGCAGGCCCTGACCGGCATCCCGATCGCCCAGAAAGACATCTTCTGCGCCAAAGGGTGGCTCACCACGTGCGGCTCGAAGATGCTCTCGAACTTCGTCTCGCCCTATGACGCGCACGTGGTCCAGCGCCTGAACGAGGCGGGCGCGGTCACGATCGGCAAGACCAACATGGACGAGTTCGCGATGGGCTCGTCCAACGAGACTTCGTGGTACGGCCCGGTGCGCAACCCCTGGAATACCGACACCGTGCCTGGCGGCAGCTCGGGCGGGTCGGCCGCCGCGGTCGCTTCGCGGCTGGCGCCCGCGGCCACCGGAACCGACACCGGCGGCTCGATCAGGCAGCCCGCGGCCCTCAATGGGATCTGCGGGCTCAAGCCGACGTATGGCGTGTGCTCGCGCTACGGCATGATCGCTTTCGCCTCGAGCCTCGACCAGGCGGGCCCGATGGCGAGGAGCGCCGAGGACATGGCGCTCATGCTCAACGCGATGGCGGGATACGATCCGCGCGATTCGACGAGCCTCGACCGGCCCGCAGAGGATTACACCCGGAATCTCGCGCGGCCGCTCAAGGGCCTGAGGATCGGGCTCCCGAAAGAGTTTTTCGCCGAAGGCGTCCAGCCCGATGTGGCGAAAGCCGTCGACGAGGCGATCCGCGAGTACAAGGCGCTCGGCTGCGAAGTCGTCGAAGTCGCGCTGCCTAACATGCGGCTGTCGGTGCCGGTGTATTACGTGCTCGCGCCGGCGGAGGCGTCGAGCAATCTCGCGCGTTTCGACGGTGCCCGCTACGGCTACCGCACGCCGGAGTATCGCGACCTCGAAGAGATGTACGAAAAGACCCGCGCCGAAGGTTTCGGGGCCGAAGTGAAGCGCCGGATCCTGATCGGCACCTACGTCCTCTCGCACGGGTATTACGACGCCTATTACATCCGCGCACAGAAGCTTCGCCGCCTGATCGCCCAGGATTTCACAGCTGCGTTCGAGAAGTGCGACGTGATCATGGGGCCGACCAGCCCGTCCACCGCGTTCAGGCTCGGCGAGAAAGCGGCCGATCCGCTCCAGATGTATCTGTCGGACATCTACACGATCGCGGTCAACCTGGCCGGGCTCCCCGGCATGTCGATCCCCTGCGGTTTCGACTCTCAGGGTCTGCCGGTGGGTTTGCAGGTCATCGGCAACTACTTCCGCGAAGCGCAGATGCTCAACGTCGGGCACCAGTACCAGCTCGCGACCGACTGGCATACGCGGGCGCCTGCGGATATTCAGACATGAAATGGGAAACGGTCATCGGGCTCGAGGTCCACGCCCAGCTCAATACGCGCTCTAAGATCTTCTCGGGGGCGTCGACTGCGTTCGGCGCGGCGCCTAACACCCAGGCCTCGGCGGTCGACATCGCGCTTCCGGGCACGCTGCCGGTGCTGAATCGTGCGGCGGTCGAAAAAGCGATCCGCTTCGGCCTGGCGGTCGGCGGTCGCGTCGCTCCACGGTCTATTTTCGCGCGCAAGAATTACTTCTATCCCGACCTGCCGAAAGGCTACCAGATCAGCCAGTACGAGCTTCCCGTCGTGCAGGGCGGTGCCATCACGATCGTGGTCGGCGACACCGAAAAGACAGTGCCGCTCACTCGTGCGCATCTCGAAGAAGATGCCGGCAAGTCGCTGCACGAAGGATTGGCCAATGCCAGCGGCATCGACCTCAACCGTGCCGGTACGCCGCTCCTGGAAATCGTCTCCGAGCCCGATATGCGTTCGGCCAAGGAGGCGGTGGCGTACATGAAGAAGATCCACACGTTGGTCCGTTATCTCGAGATCTGCGACGGCAACATGCAGGAAGGTTCCTTCCGCTGCGACGCGAACGTGTCGGTGCGGCCTCGCGGTCAGGAAAAATTCGGCACCCGCGCCGAA
>JAQGMV010000519.1 GCA_028292225.1 Betaproteobacteria bacterium | reverse complement strand
ACAAATTCGACGGCGGCCCGGTCGGCGTGGACAACCTGGCCGCCGCGATCAGCGAGGAGCGTGACACCATCGAAGACGTGCTCGAGCCCTATCTCATCCAGCAGGGGTACCTGCAGCGCACGCCGCGAGGGCGCATCGCGACTGCCGCGGCGTACCGCCACTTCGGACTGGCTCAGCCCAAAGGCGGCGCGACGCCCGAATTGTGGGACAGCGCAGGCTAGCCGCTTCGAGCGCAGTGAGCCCGGACGCCCTGTGCGACGGGACGGCGAGCTGAAGCGCGACCTCTTGAAACTCTCGAGACATTTGGAACCCGTTAAACCCTTTATCTGGCCGGTACGCGTTTATTACGAAGACACCGATGCCGGCGGGGTCGTGTACTACGCGAACTATCTCAAATTCACCGAGCGCGCGCGGACCGAATGGCTGCGCTCGAATGGTTTCGAGCAGACCGACCTTGCCGAGCAGCACGGTGTGGGGTTCGTCGTGCGCGCGGTCGCGGTCGAGTACCTGAAGCCCGCGCGCTTCAACGACGCCTTGCAGGTGACTGTGGAACTCATTAAGGTGGGCGCCGGTCAGATCGACTTGGTTCAACGCGTCATCCGCGACGACGAGGAACTCGCCACGGCAGCGGTGAAGATCGTCTGCGTCAGGCTTGGTACGATGCGGCCGGTCCGACTGCCGCAGCCGGTTGCAATCAAAATAAGGACACGAGTTTGAATCCTAGCGTTACACAAGATCTTTCGATCATCAGCCTCATCTGGAACGCGAGCGTCGTCGTCCAGATCGTCATGGGCGCATTGCTCCTCGCCTCATTGTTCTCGTGGTATTACATCTTTCTCAAGCGCTTCCAGTTAAAGCGCGCCGAGAACCAGGCAGACGAGTTCGAGAAACAGTTCTGGAGCGGCGCCGAGCTCTCCGCGCTTTACCATCGCGCCAACGCCGCGCGTCATCCCGGCACCCTCGAGCGCATATTCGAAGCCGGCTTTCGCGAGTTCACCAAGCTCACCAAGCAGCCGGGGATGGACGTCGCGGCGGTGATGGACGGCACCCGCCGCGCGATGCGCGCGACCTATCAGCGCGAGATGGACACTCTCGAATCCCATCTGTCGTTCCTCGCGTCGGTCGGATCGGTGAGCCCTTACGTCGGCCTGCTCGGCACGGTGTGGGGGATCATGAATGCATTTCGCGGTCTCGCGAACGTGGCACAGGCGACCCTCGGGCACGTCGCGCCGGGAATCGCCGAAGCGCTGATCGCGACCGCGATGGGTCTCCTCGCCGCGATTCCCGCAGTCGTTGCCTACAACCATTTCGCCGGCGACGTGAACAGGCTCTCGATACGCTTCGATTCGTTCATGGAAGAGCTCTCGAACATCCTCCAGCGGCAGATTCACTAGGGCGGTGCCATGGAGAAACGCACCAAACACCGGCTGATGAACCAGATCAACGTCGTGCCCTATATCGACGTCATGCTGGTCCTGCTCGTCATCTTCATGGTGACCGCGCCGCTCGTGAATCCGGGCCAGATCGAGCTGCCGCAGGTCGGCAAGACGACCTCACAGCCGGTGCAGCCGATGGAAGTGTCTGTCCGCGCCGACCAGTCGCTGTGGCTGCGAGATCGCGCGCGCGGCGGCTCTGAAAAGCGGGTGAACCGCAACGAGCTGATCCAGGAGATCAAGACCAAACAGGAGCGCAACGCGGACCAGGCGGTGGTGATCTCCGCGGACAAGGACGTGAAGTACGAGGCGGTGCTCGACGTGATGGACATGCTGCAGCAGAACCAGGTGAAGAAAGTGGGCCTGCTCGCGAAGCCGCGCACGCCGTGAAACGTGCGGTGAGAGTTGACCCGTGACCTACGACGAAGACGTCAGTCCGCGCGAGAGAAAGATCTCCCGCGGGCTCGCGCTCGGCATGCACGTCGCAATACTCGTGCTGCTGATCTTCGGCGTGTCATGGCAACGGCGCCATACCGAGCCCGCCGCGGTCGTCGACCTGTGGAGCAGCATGGCGCCGCCGAAGCAGGAAACGCCTGCGCCCAAGCCTGTGCCTGCGCCCAAAATCGAGCCCAAGCCGGAGGTGAAGCCGCCTCCGCCGCCGAAACCCGAGGTCAAGGCGATACCCAAAGCCGACATCGCGCTCAAGGAGAAGCTCGAGAAAGAGCGCAAGGTGAAAGAGCAGCACGAGCTCGAGAAGAAGAAGCAGCAGGAGATCGATCGCCGCAAGGACGAAGACGCGAAAAAGCTCAAGGCGCAGCAACAGCAGCAACAGGTCGAGCTGAAAAAGAAGGACGAAGAGAAGAAGAAGCTCGAGAAGGAGCGCGTCGCGCAGGACGCGGAAGCGAAGAAGCTCGCAGCGGAGAAGCAGGCGCTGGCCGACAAGCTCGCGAAGCAGGCGGCAAGCGCGCAGGCCGGAGAGATCGACAAGTACAGACGCCTCATCCAGGACAGGGTCAGGCGCAATATCGTCGAACCGCCGAACCTGCAGGGCAATCCGGAAGTCGAATTCGAGGTGAGATTGCTTCCCGGCGGAGACGTGCTGGAAACGAGCCTGAAGCTCAGACGCAGCAGCGGCAATCCCGCTTACGATCAGGCGGTCGAGCGCGCGATACTCAAGTCGTCGCCGCTGCCGCTCCCGTCCGATCCGGCGATGTTCAACACCTTTCGTGACCTCAATCTGAAAATCAAACCAAGAGCAGAATGAACACTTCCACGATCCATCGCACATTCGCGAGCCACATCGCCGCTCTCGCCGTTCTGGCGATGCTGGGCCTGGGCTCAGCACGTACCGCCCATTCGGCGCTCAACATCGAAATCGTCGGCGCGGGTGCGAACCAGATCCCCATCGCCATCGCGCCTTTCCGTTCCGAGAACGGCGGCGCGAATGCCCTCACGCCGGTGATCAGCGCCGACCTCGTGAGGAGCGGCATGTTCAAGACCGTCGACGCGGGCGGCGTCGTTCCAGTGCCTTCGGAGCCCGAACAGGTCAACTACCCGCAGTGGAAGACGCGGGGCGCCGAAGCACTCGTGATCGGCTCGGTCACCCCGATGCCGGACGGCCGCTTCGACGTGCGTTTCCGCCTGATGGATGTTCTGAAAGGCACGCAGCTCGCGGGTTTCCAGTACACCGTCGCGGCGGCGCAGCTTCGGCTGACCGCGCACAAGATCGCCGACGTGATCTACGAGAAGCTCACCGGCGACAAAGGCGTTTTTGCCACGCGCATCACCTATGTGGTCAAGCGCGGTTCGCGCTACGAGCTCCAGGTCGCCGACGCCGACGGCTTCGGCCCGCAGACCATCCTCGCCTCGAACGAGCCGATCATCTCGCCTTCGTGGTCGCCGGACGGCACGCGCCTTGCCTACGTGTCGTTCGAACGCAGGAAACCGGTGGTCTACGTGCAGTCACTCACGACCGGCCAGCGCAATGCAGTGGCGAATTTCAGCGGCAGCAACAGCGCGCCCGCGTGGTCGCCCGACGGGCGCAGGCTTGCAGTCGTGCTCAGCAAGGACGGCGGCTCGCAGATGTTCGTCATCGGCGCCGAAGGCGGGCAGGCGCACCGGCTTTCCACCAGTGTCGGCATCGACACCGAACCCAACTGGTCGCCGGACGGTCAATCGATACTGTTCACATCGGACCGCGGCGGAAGCCCGCAGATCTATCGCATGCCGGCCTCCGGCGGCCAGGCGCAACGCATGACTTTCGAAGGTACCTACAACGTGTCGCCGCGTCACAGCCCCGACGGCAAAAGCTTCACTTTCGTTCAGCGCAGCGGGTCCCGTTTCAGCGTTGCCGTGCAGGATTTTGCGTCGCGGCAGGTGCAGGTGCTGACCGACGGCGCGGTCGACGAATCGCCGAGCTTTGCGCCCAACGGGCGCATGATCCTCTACGCAAGCGAGACGAGGGGGCGTGGTATATTAGCCGCGGTCTCGAGCGACGGACGCGTCAAGCAGCGGTTTACCGAGACGAGCGGAGACGTGCGCGAGCCCGCATGGGGACCGCTCGGCAGCAGATAATTCGAGGATGAACATAATAATAAGATCGGATCAGGGATAGACAGACCTTTAGGAGCTGTAACATGAAAAGATTGCTGACGATGTTTGCCGTTGTGGGCCTGCTTGCGGGGTGCTCGTCGACTCCCACCAAAGAGCAGGATGGCGTCAAAGTCGAAGACCGGCAGCCGAGCGTGGCTGCACCGACCCCTGTCACGCCCCCGCGAGCCGATGCAGGAAGCTCGGCCGTGCAGCCCCCTTCGACAGTCGGCGGCGATCCGCTCAAGGATCCTTCGAACATCCTTTCGCGCCGCAGCGTCTTCTTCGATTACGACAGCAATGCGATCAAGGACGAGTTCAAGCCTCTGGTCACCGCGCACGCCAACTACATCTCGAAGATGCGGGAGCAGCGCATGACCATCCAGGGCAACACCGACGAGCGTGGAAGCCGTGAGTACAACCTCGCGCTCGGCCAGCGCCGCGCGGATTCGGTCAAGCAGATGATGACCCTGCTCGGCGCGCCTGCGGCGCAGATCGAGACGGTCAGCTTCGGTGAAGAGAAGCCTCGCGCCCAGGGCAGCACCGAGCAGGCGTTCGCCGAGAATCGCCGCGCCGACATCGTCTACCAGGGCGAGTGACGCGTCAGGCTCTACGCCGCCACGTGCACGCATGAAATCCTCGACTATTCTTTCTGCGGCCGCCGCGGCGTGCATCGCCGCGGCGGTGCTGCCTGCGCACGCCGGGCTTTTCGACGACGACCTTGCGCGCAAGCAGATCGCCGAGCAGCAGCGGCGGTTCGATGCGCTGAACGCGCGTCATGAAGATGTCTCCGGTCGTCTCGCCCGGCTCGAAGAGACGGTGAAAGCGCAGGCGGCGAACCAGCCCATGCTCGAGCTTTCGAACCAGATGCAGGTGATGCGCGAAGAGCTGCGCAGCATGCGAGGCCAGCTCGAAGTGCTCTCGAACAGCCTCGAAGCGAACGGCAAGCGCCAGCGCGACATGTACGTCGATCTCGACACGCGCCTGCGTAGGTTCGAGCAGAATGCGCCCGCCGCCGCGCCGGGTGCGCCGCCGCCTGCGGCTGCCCCCGGACCCGGCGCGTCGGCAGCGCCGTCTTCGCCTGCTCCCGCGGCCGCCGCCGCGACGGGTGCCGCCGCCGCCGACGAGCACCGGGTGTACGAAGCGGCGCAGCAGCAGCGTCGGGTCGGCAACTACCAGGCCGCTATCGTCTCGTTCCAGAGTTTCGTGGCTCAGTTCGCGCGCAGCCCGCTCGCCCATCGCGCGCAATACTGGATCGGAGACTCGTATTACAACCTGCGCGACTTCAAGAACGCGGTCGCGAACCAGCAGAAGCTGGTCTCGACGTATCCGGACAGCACCTCGGTGCCTGACGCGCTGCTCAACATGGCGAGCTCGTACATCGAGCTCGGCGATAACGCCTCGGCCAAAAAGACGATGGACAGCCTCGTCGCCCGTTACCCCACCAGCGAAGCCGCCGAGAAAGCCAAGCGCAGACTCGCTTCTCTGCGCTAGCGGTCGTTCATCATGGCGGTTGTCGATCACGTCGTCGTCGCCGACGACGCATCAGCGGCGCTCAAAGCCACTGTCCGCGTCACCGAGATCTTCTTTTCCCTGCAGGGCGAGACGAGCCGTGCGGGGCTGCCGACGGTGTTCGTGCGGCTCACCGGGTGTCCCTTACGCTGCGGCTACTGCGATACGGCGTACGCGTTTCACGGCGGCACGAGCGTCACGCTCGAGCACATCCTCAGCGAAATCGCGCGTCACCAGACCCGTTATGTCACGGTCACCGGCGGCGAGCCGCTCGCGCAGAAGAGCTGCCTCGCGTTGCTGACTGCACTCGCGGATCGCGGCTACAGCGTCTCGCTCGAGACCAGCGGCGCGCTCGACGTGTCGCGGGTCGACCCGCGAGTCTCGCGCATCGTCGACGTGAAGACGCCGGGCTCGGGTGAAGTCGACAGGAACCTCTGGGACAATCTCGCGCACCTGAATTCACGCGACGAGATCAAGCTCGTGCTGTGCGACGAAGCCGATTACGTATGGGCCAGGCAGATCCTCACCGAGCGCGCCCTCGATCGCATCTGCCCGGTGCTGTTCTCGCCTTCGTACGGACAGCTATCAGCGACCGACCTCGCCGAGTGGGTGCTGCGCGACCACCTGCCGGTGCGGGTGCAGGTGCAGTTGCACAAGGTGCTCTGGGGCGAGCAGCGCGCGCGCTAACGTGCCCAACGCGATCGTCCTACTCTCCGGCGGACTCGATTCCGCAACCACCCTAGCGATCGCGCGCAGCGAAGGTTATACGTGTCACTGCCTGTCGATCGACTACGGGCAACGCCATCGCGCCGAGCTCGATGCGGCCAGGCGTGTCGCCGCCGCGCTCGGCGCGGCCGAGCACCGCGTTTTAGCGCTCGACCTCGCGGGCTTCGGCGGCTCCGCGCTCACCGATGCGGCGATCGACGTTCCGGTGGACGGGGTGCAGCCGGGGATCCCGGTGACCTACGTCCCGGCGCGCAACACGATCTTTCTTTCGCTTGCGCTCGCCTACGCGGAAGTGCGCGGTGCGAGCGACATCTGGTTCGGCGCGAATGCGGTGGACTACTCCGGTTACCCCGATTGCCGGCCTTCGTTCATGCGCGCGTTCGAAGCGATGGCGAATCTCGCCACCAAGGCTGCCGTCGAAGGTGCGCGCACGACGCTGCATACGCCGATCATCGAGCTCAGCAAAGCCGACATCATCCGCAGGGGAACGGCGCTTGGCGTCGACTACGCGCTCACGGTATCGTGCTACCAGGCGACGAACGAGGGCGCTGCGTGTGGCAGGTGCGACTCGTGCCGGCTGCGCCGCGCCGGCTTCGAAGGCGCCGGCGTCCCGGATCCCACGCGCTACGCCGGGTAAAATAACGCCTTTGGTCCGGAACCTCGCGCAACCGTGGCGGGTCCGGGAGACTCCATGGAATTCGGCATACATCAACAGGTCCTGCTCACCGTGTTCGGCATCGCGCTCGTGCTGGGCGCGGTCGGGCAGAAGACGCGCTTCTGCACCATGGGGGCGGTGTCGGACTGGGTCAACATCGGAGACACCGGCCGCATGCGGTCGTGGGTTTTCTCGATGGCGGTCGCGCTCGCAGGCGTCGTGTTGCTGGAAGCGACCGGCACGATCGACCTCTCCGCCGAGACCTTTCCGCCTTACCGCTCGGCGAACTTCGCATGGCTGCGCTACATCGTCGGCGGTCTCATGTTCGGCGTCGGCATGACGCTCGCGAGCGGCTGCGGCAACCGCACCCTGGTGCGGATCGGCGGCGGCAACGTGAAATCGCTCACCGTGCTCGTTGTCGCGGCGGTGTGCGCGTATCTGATGCTGTGGACGCCGATGTACGAGAAAGCATTCCTGCCGTGGATCCAGGCGACGAGCATCAACCTCGCGCAACACGGGATGGCGACGCAGGAGGTGGGCGCCATCCTTGCGGCGATGTTCGGTCGCGAAGGCACGCGCAGCTTCAACCTCACCGTTGCGGCGCTCGTCGCGCTGGGCCTGGTCGTGTGGGTCTTCAGGTCCCGCGACTTCCGCCGCAGCGCCGACAACATCGTCGGGGGCGCGGTCGTGGGCCTCGCGGTCGTCGCCGCGTGGTATGTCACCGGGGGGCCGATGGGCAAGGCATGGAAGGAATACGCCGAGATGGCGAGCGACATTCCGAGCCGCGTGCAGACGCAGTCTTTCACTTTCGTGGCGCCGATGGGCGACACGGTGCGATATCTCCTCGATCCCACGCAGCTCACGTCGATCAACTTCGGGGTCGTGGCGCTCGCCGGAGTCATCCTCGGCTCGCTCCTCTACGCGCTGCCGAGCAAAGGTTTTCGTTACGAGCGTTTCTTCACGATCAGGGATTTCGCCACGCACGTCGTCGGCGGCGCGCTCATGGGAATCGGCGGCGTCGTCGCGATGGGCTGCACGATCGGACAGGCGGTGACAGGCGTGTCCACACTCGCGATGGGCTCGATACTCGCGTTCTTCGGAATGGTCATCGGGTCGGTCGCCACGATCAAGTATCAGTACTGGCGCATGATGCAGGAGGCGTAGACCGCAGCTTTGTCAATGCTTTCGAGGCCTCGCGAGCCAAGGAAAAGGCTTCCGTTTCGGTTGACCCACCCACCCCCCGAAAGCTAAAATCGCACGCTCTTTCGGGAGGTTAGCTCAGTCGGTAGAGCAGCGGACTTTTAATCCGTTGGTCGCGAGTTCGAATCTCGCACCTCCTACCAAAACAGATCAAGGGGTTAGCTTAACGGCTGGCCCCTTGTTCTTTTCGGCGTAGGGAAAACGTAGAAAGGCTGTAAGCGTCCGGCCAGCACCGTCTTGACGTGCTGGGATGACTCAGGTGGCGAGTTCGAGGGACGCGTCGGCGCCCATCGCTTCGGTAACGTTCCAGGGCAGGAGCGCGTCGATACGGTTGATCGGATGATCGCCAATGCGCTCGATGACATAGTGCAGGTAGGTTTCTGGATCGAGACCGTTGAGCTTGGCCGTCCCGATGAGACTGTAGA